>NZ_JAMYJW010000018.1:0-78355 GCF_024136975.1 Haladaptatus sp. AB643 | reverse complement strand
CGGGCCGGGCGCGATTTGAACACGCGACCGTCTGATTAAGAGTCAGACGCTCTGCCTAACTGAGCTACCGGCCCAATGCATTTTGAAAAAGTCGGGTGGGACGTAAATACGTTTCCTTTCGAATCGCAGTGTCCCGGTTTGGGGTGAAAAACGATGTGAAAAATCGGCCCGAAAACGAGGTCAGCAACTGTCGAAGACACCGAGCTTTTGCGCCCGGAATTACAGAGGGAGAAGCCCCTGTCGTCGACGGCAAAAGAGATGTCGTCGATGGCGGTGATGTTCCACCATCTCGGGTCGCGTACACGTTCGTCAACCCTTCGACGGACATCACAGATTCACTTCCGTCAGTCGCCGACGGGGAAGCGAAACGGTCGGTTCCCGTATCGAGCGTGTTCAGTATTATCACAGTGATTAGTAACATTCATTTTTACTATCTCGATGATGGATCGATCCACCTTACGGATGAGTAAAGCTAGGCGTGGACTGGTTTCAACGGCGCTCCGGGAGGATTAAGTACCGGCCGGGGCAACGGCCCAGTAGTAATGAGCGCCGGGATAACTATCTCCTCGATGTCTTCGTACGCCATTTTGGGCTGTGGGAGCGTCGGCTACGCCGTCGCCGAGGAACTTGTTGCACAGGGGAAAGAAGTTCTCATCATTGACCGGGACAGCGATCGCGTCGAGGCGCTCCGCGACCAGGATTTGAACGCGCAGGGCGGGGACATCCGCGACGAATCGGCCGCGAAAGACGTCGCCGACCGCGACGTCGTCCTCATCCTCTCGTCCGATGTCGCGGCCAACAAGGAAGCCGTCTCGAACCTTCAGGATCGAGGTGGCGAACGGTTCACCGTGGTCCGTGCGAGCGACCCGGTGTCGGCCGACGAACTCACCGAGATGGGCGCGGACGTGGTGATCAACCCGTCGACGGTTATCGCCAACTCCGCGCTTCGCTCGCTCGAAGCGGGCGAGTTGGAGTACAAGGCACGGCAGTTGTCCGCCGTCATCGAGGACACGTCGAGCAAACTCGCGGTTCTCACGCACGACAATCCCGATCCGGATTCCATCGCCAGCGCGGCCGCACTCCAGACGATTGCCGAAAGCCTCGGCGTCGAAGCGGACATCCTCTATCACGGTGAGATCGGACACCAGGAGAACCGAGCGTTCGTCAACCTGCTCGGTATCGAACTGATCCAGCGTGACGAAGTGAACGTGAACTCCTACGACACGTTCGCCCTCGTCGACCACATGCGGGCGACACAACCCGAACTCGACCACCCGGTCGATATCCTCATCGACCACTACGAACCCGAATCGGAGTACGAAGCGGGGTTCTCGGACGTGCGGCCGAACGTCAGTTCGACTTCGACGATCATGACGAAGTACGTTCAGGAGTTCGATATCAACCTGAGCGAGGAGGTTGCGACGGCGCTCCTGTACGGTATCCGGGCCGAGACGCTCGACTTCAAGCGCGACACGACGCCCGCCGACCTCACCGCGGCGGCGTACCTCTACCCGTTTGCCAACCACGACACGCTCGAACAGGTCGAATCGCCGTCGATGTCGCCCGAGACGCTGGACGTGCTCGCCGAAGCCATCACGAACCGGGAAGTGCAGGGTAGCCATCTCGTCAGCAACGCGGGTTTCATCCGCGACCGCGACGCGCTCACGCAGGCCGCCCAACACCTGCTCAACCTCGAAGGCATCACCACGTCCGCCGTCTTCGGCATCGCCGACGACACCATCTACCTCGCCGCCCGGTCGAAGGACATCCGGATGAACATCGGCAACGTGCTACAGGACGCCTTCGACACCATCGGCGAAGCGGCGGGCCACTCGACGCAGGCCAGCGCGGAGATTCCGCTCGGCATCTTCACCGGCATCGAGACCAACGAGGACAACCGCGACACCTTGCTCTCGCTCACCGAAGAAGCAGTCAAGAAGAAACTGTTCGACGCGATGGGCGTCGATGGAGAATCGAACGGGAACTGAATTAGACGACCGCTTCTTCGCTTTCTCCCTCTTCCGGTTGCTTCAACCGTTCCACGACATCGTTGATGAGGATGACGTCACCGACCGCGCGTACCCACCGGTACGGCACGATGATGCCGCGTCCGGGGGTGATGCGGTCGCCAAACAGTTCGTCGTTGATACCACCGAGTGCGAGACCTGTTACTGCCGTTTCGTTCAAATCGAGACGAACGTCGTCCACCTCTCCGACGAAGACTCCGTTGTTGGAGTAAACCTCCCGGCCGACGAGCGTCGTGATTTCCGCTGGGCTTCCATCCATACCGTCCATATGAACATGAGATTGTATGCGCGGGTCTTAACTCTTGGCAGACCACGACGGAATGAACCTATCGGGGCGATGAGAGTCGTCTGACGCGTTTCGCATACGAAACATATCGCTTGTATTTGATAACCGATGTCTCGAACGTCTCACTGACACCTCGATCCTCGCAGCGAGCGTCTCACTCCGCGATGTCGTCCAACACGTCGCCGAACGCGTCCAATCCCGTCCGGACCGTCTCGTTGTCCAGCCCCAAACTCAATCGGAAGCTGTCGTCGTCGTCGAAGAACCGCCCGGGAACGACGAGGATTCCCTCCTCCCACGCGGCTTCCGATACCTCGTCCCCGTCGGCCGACTCGTGGGAGAAAAAGCCGTAGGTACACCCGGACGGGACGGCCCCGGAGATGTCGTCGCGCTCCTCGACGAACTCCGCGAGCAGTTCCCGATTCTCCTCGATTCGGTCGCGCGACCCCTCGGCGAGTTCCGTCTCGGCGTACAGCGCGCGGCGGGTGAGCGCCATCCCTGGGGCCGATATCGCCGGGACATGGAACATGACCGACTGGGCGCGCGAGACGAAGTCGGCGTCCGCGACGAGCCATCCGACGCGAATCGGGCCGAACCCGAGGTACTTCGTCATCGAGTTCGTGATGACCGTGTTCGGGAGCATGGCGGCGGTCGGGCCGCCGAAGACGCTGGCCTCGTCGGCACAGAACGGCGCGTACACCTCGTCCACGAGCAAGGTGGCGTCGTTGTCCGCGGCGGCGCGACTCGCTTCCGCCATCGTCTCTCGACTCGCCCGACTCCCGCTCGGGTTGTGGCGGTTCGTGACGACGATACAGCGCGTTCCGTCGCTCATCGCCGCTTCGACTCGCCCGGGGTCGAGTCCGTAGTCGTCCTCGGCCGGTCTGCGGAAGCGGTCCACCGTCGCACCGAGTCCCTCCGGCGTCGCCACCAGCGGTTCGTAGCCCGGTTTCTCGACCAACGCGCGCGGTGGACGGTCGTCGCCACCGTCCGTTTCGCCCGCTCCGTCCCCCTTCCCGCCGAGTGCGGCGGCCATGGCGACGAAGTTTGCGTGCGTGGCACCGGCCGTGACGAGGACGTTCTCCGTCCCGACGTCGTAGGCGTCGGCGATGATGGTTTCGAGGTCGAGGTCGTCCGGCGGCGACGGCAAGTCGGCGAGTTTCGGCGGCACGATGCCGTCCGGTTCCGGCACCGCGCGCCGCAGGTCGCTCGACCCGAGGTCGTGCGTGGCGGCTTCGGGGCGACCGGTGATCCAGTCGAGATAGTCGATATCCGGGAACATGCCGGGGGCTACGGAGAGGTGAGTCTTAACCTTCGGGAAGGATGCAAACCGCACGAAGGTGCACGATTAGTCGTCCCGCACCGCTATCGGCATCGAATCCGCGCTCGCCGCCAACGCGTCGAAGCGTTCGCGGGCGTCGACAGCCATCGGATAGACGCCGTGGTACGGATCAGGGTCACCGTCAACCCCGGTCACCGTTCGGATGGCGTCCGCGATGGATTCGTAGTTGTCGCCGACGACGTCGCGGATCAGAACCGGTACTCCCGCCCGCTCACAGAGTTCGCGGGCCGCTTCCCTCCCCACGTACACTCGACCCTCTTCGCTATCGGCGAACACCAACGCGAACGGTATCGCATCGAACTGCGCTTCGAGAAACGACTGGGCCGCCTCCGCATCCCACGGAATGGCACCGACGCCGCGCACCCGTCGTAGCGCGGACGCGGCCGCCGAACAGAACGGACAGTCCCCGTCGAAAACGAGTACCGCGTGATACTCGGTCATGCCGTTTCGGCTACGGGAGTTTCGCGGATAAGGATTGTTGCGCCGGAAAGGAACCGAAGAACGGCCGATCGTGCCACAGAACGGTAACGTGCCCATCACCCCTAAGTGGAAATAAGGAGACGAACTAGGCGTATGTCAGAGACCGATCGAAGCGACGTTCTCGTCACGGCCGAGTGGGTCGACGACCATCTCGACGAGTTCGGGAGCGACGACCCCGAGTACCGGCTCGTGGAGGCGGACATCGAGTACGACGAGTCCTACGCCGAGACGCATATCCCCGGTGCCATCGGGTTCCGTTGGGGGCCGCACCTCCAGGATTCGTTCCAGCGGGACATCCTGAAGAAGGACGACTTCGCCGAGATGATGGGTGAACACGGCATCACCGACGATAGCACCGTCGTCCTCTACGGCGACGAGTCGAACCAGTGGGCGGCTTACACCTACTGGCAGTTCAAGTACTACGGCCACGACGACGTGTATCTCCTCGATGGCGGACGTGAGTACTGGCTCGAAAACGACTATCCGACGGACGACGAGGTGCCGTCGTATCCCGAGGCGGAGTACGACGCGGGCGGTCCGTTCGATCATCTCCGGATCTACCGCGAAGGCGTTGAGGACGCGATAGAGCTCGACCTCCCACTCGTGGACGTCCGGTCGGAGGCCGAATACCGCGGCGAGAAAATCGCACCGGAGGGGAGTCCGGAAACCGCACAGCGCGCGGGTCACATTCCCGGCGCGACGAACATCACGTGGAGCGAGAACCTGAACGACGACGGGACGTTCAAGGAACGCGAAGAACTCGAAGCGCTGTACGAGGACCACGACATCACGGGCGACAGCGGCGTCGTCACCTACTGTCGTATCGGCGAGCGCTCGTCGATAACGTGGTTTACGCTCCACGAACTGCTCGGCTTCGAGGACGTGCGTAACTACGACGGGTCGTGGACCGAGTGGGGCAACCTCATTCGGTCACCCATCGAAGCCGAAACTGACGAGCCAGCAAGCCGAGCGAGCAAAGGATAACTCCCCCGGTTTCGGGCGGAGGAGTCGTGCGTGTCTCTTATTCCTGTTCGTCTTCCGTTTCGGTTCTCGATTTCCGACTCTCTATCGCACGGAGGAGGTCCGGCGTTCGCTCGTGTCGCGGCGTCTCTGCGAAGCGTTTGATTTGTCTGAAATCTTCGTCGGTTAATCCCGATTCCATACTAATTGTGGCGATTTTATACGGTATATATCTATGCAAAATAGTGCGTTTTCTGAACTATAAGGAAACCATCAATCTATATTTGAGCAGAGATATATATCCCATCTACCGACGCTCAGTCCGGATGGTGGGGTTTTTTATACAATGTCGTTGCCAACAGATAGTAGCCGAATCATGTCTCCGGGAAGCCAACTGACACCCCCAGAACCGACGATACCGGCGAAATCCCCCCCGCGACAGTTTGCTGTTCGGGAGGACGAGCAGGTGAGCGAGGCAGTCATCCGCGCCGTCTCCGAGCAGGAGAACGTCGACCTTCAGAACGTCGCGCCGCTCTACGAACGGATCGACCCCGACGCGTTGGACGACTTCTTCGAACCCAACTACGACGGCCGGATTCCAACCGTCACCAGCGTCGAG
Source organism: Haladaptatus sp. AB643 (assembly GCF_024136975.1). Classification (NCBI taxonomy): domain Archaea; kingdom Methanobacteriati; phylum Methanobacteriota; class Halobacteria; order Halobacteriales; family Haladaptataceae; genus Haladaptatus; species Haladaptatus sp. AB643. The sequence continues at coordinate 72,647 of NZ_JAMYJW010000018.1, read as the reverse complement.
TTCGATTACGGCGGATACACGGTCGTCGTCCGCGGCTCCGGTATCGTCGAACTCCACTGAATTTTACCGGTCCGCTTCGACCGCGGTGACTGTCACCGCACGGACGCCGAATCCGTTCCCGAGAGCGACCGCGATAGCCTCCCGGTCGCGCGCTTCGGCGACGGTCAGTTCGGCGACGACGTCGACCGCGATATCCGTCGCCCGGGGACGGAATCCCGCGTGTGCGACGTCGTGGACGGTTCGAACCGACTCTATTTTCGTGAGCACGCGTCGTGCCGCCGTCGTGAGCGTGCCATCGGTTCCACGCGGAACTAACACCGTGAGTTCAGCAGTGACCGTCACTGGATGGAGTGCCTGTGACATACTGCTCCCGCGCGAATCGAACGCGCGGCATCCGATCGCTGGACCGGTGGGGCCAGCGACGCGGACGGGGTAGACCACTACCCGACGGGAGCGACGGAACGGGATCGAGGGACGAACGGGGATGATACGGGACGAGATTCGCTCGACGAGGTCGAGAGATATCTCTGGGCGTTCGCCAGCGAGGCCTCTCACGGTGGGTGTCACGGGGACACCACACCGACGGTCGGACGGTTGCGGAGCCGTACCCGTTCCGGTCACGGCTGTCCGCGGATCGAGGTCGTCAGCCGAATCGGTTCGGCGGATTCGGCCGACGACACTCGACACCCGAAGTTACACACTGGTAGGACGAACGCCGGTGCCGGACGGTAGGGTCGAAAAGAGCCAACTGATGGCCCGGACCCGCACGGAGTCGGGGCTCCTCGATCGTGGAGAATCGAAGAAAGCACCCGCCGTCGGTGGCAGTGGCGTCCGCCTTACGCGACGAGCGTGGGTGCAGTCCGAATGCGGTGAACATCCGTCAGACCATACCACCCGTCGCGTCCGCATGGTAGATTCGCCTTGGATGCTCCATACAGAGCCATCCATGCGGAAATCCCAAACGCGGACACTCCGGCCTCGACGAGGACGGCGTGCAGTGGACGCGATTGGGTGGTGGTGGTCATGATGGTCACTCGGATTCGGTCAGTTGGGTGTATCTTCACGTATTTTGGCGAACATAATAATCGTTATGCAACCGTGAGATTGTCTAGCAATGAGTCCGATCCGTTCGAACGGCTACCACTCGACGAGGGTTTTGTCCCGCCAGAGCCGCCCGCTCGGGCCGCCGGATTTGAAGCGCGCCAACCAGACCGGCGTCTCGGCACCCGTCTCGACGCTCCGCGGGGCACTCGACCCACCCATTTCGGTTCGCACCCACCCCGGGCAGACGGCGTTGACGAGGAGGTCGGGATACTGCACCGCCAGCGCGTCGGTGAACGCGTTCACACCGGCTTTCGACACGCCGTACGGGAGATGGCCGGTATCGATGCCGCCGTCGAACTGCCCCGACCCGCTGGAGAGGGTCACGACGCGCCCGCCCTCGCGCTCAGTCAGCAACGACAGCGCGTGTTTCGTGACGAGCATCGGCCCGTGGAGGTTCGTCCGAAGCGTCGTTTCGATCGTTCCGTCCGACAGCGACTCCAACTTCCCGGTCGGCCCGTACGTCGCGGCGTTGTTCACCACGATATCGAGCCGTCCTTCCTCGTCGGTGATCGTCTCCACCGCTCCCCGAATCGTGTTCCCGTCGGTTACGTCGAGTTCGACTGCTCGCTGGTCCGTCGCCGTGACTTCGCCGGGATTCCGCGCTCCGGCGTACACCCCCGCACCGAGCGCAGTCAACTCCGCCGCGATCTCCGCACCGATCCCCCGATTCGCCCCCGTGACGAGTGCACACTGTTCATCCAGCGAGTCGTACACGTCAACGTTCATGGAACGGCTACGGCGTCGAGGTGCTTCCAGGTTGTGTCGATCACGAGCGTCTCGACTGGTCGAGTCGTGTTTGGAAAAGCGCCGAGAGGGAGATTTGAACTACCTGAAGACGCTTCCTCGCCTTCGGCGAGACTGCCTCTTCCGTCATTCAAATCCCTCAACCGTCATTTCCTCACACGTGCCCGAGAGCCACAGCTCTCGGGCGGTAACGTTCGGAGAATGACGCCGAGAGGGAGATTTGAACTCCCGTGTCCGTGAGGACAGCAGATTTCGAATCTGCCGCCTTGGCCGGGCTAGGCTATCTCGGCTCACTTCCCAGTACTGCGTTTTGCACTTTATGGGTTTCGATTTAGGTCACGGGAACCTATCGGACCACCACATTAAAATCGATGGCCGTTGCGTGATATTTCATGGACGTTACAGACGCGAATACCAAGGCAGAATCCGTCCTCGATGCGATCGGAACTGCCGTCATTGCCGACCGCGAATTCCTCGAAACAGTCCTCCTCGGCGTCATGGCAGGAGGCCACGTCCTCCTCGAAGACGTGCCCGGAACCGGAAAGACGCTCACCGCGCGAAGCTTCGCCTCCGCGCTGGGTCTCTCCTTCAGTCGCGTGCAGTTCACCCCCGACCTGCTCCCGGCCGACGTGACGGGGACGCACGTGTTCAACGAACAGGACCGCCAGTTCGAGTTCAACGAGGGGCCAATCTTCGCCAACGTCGTCCTCGCCGACGAGATCAACCGCGCGCCGCCGAAGACGCAATCCGCGCTCCTCGAAGCGATGGAGGAGGGACAGGTCACCGTGGACGGCGACACCCGCGAACTCCCGAAGCCGTTCTTCGTCATCGCCACGCAGAACCCCGTCGAACAGGAGGGGACCTTCCCGCTCCCCGAAGCGCAGGTGGACCGCTTCGCCGTCAAAACCAGCCTCGGCTACCCCGAACTCGACGGCGAGATCGAACTCCTCCGCCGCCGTGCGGGCCGCGACAGCCAGAGTCCGACGATGGAGAGCGTCCTCGACAACGAACTCGTCACCGCCCTCCAATCCGTCCCCGAAACGGTGCGCGTCGAGGAGGACCTGCTCGAATATATGGCCGCCATCGCCCGCGAGACGCGGGAGGACCGCCGCGTCGAGGTCGGCGTCTCCCCCCGCGGGACCCAGCGCCTCTTCGAAGCGACCCGCGCCCGCGCCGCCATGAAGGGCCGCGACTTCGTCACCCCCGACGACGTCAAACGCGTCGCCTATCCCCTCCTCTCCCACCGCGTCGTCCTGACCCCGGACGCGAAGGTGAACAACGTGCGAAAGGACGAAATCATCGAATCCGTGCTGGACAGCGTTCCCGTGCCGACGGTGGAATAGGAAAATCGCCCCTTCTTTCTCACGCCCGCAGCGCCGACGTGAGCGCCAGCATCGCGATCAGCAGGAACACCAGCGCTGTCACGGGTTTGCCGCCACCGCCAGCCAGATACACGCCGTAGCCGAGCGCACCGGCGGCGACGCCGACGATGGTGCTCGATGCGGCGTGCATGATTTCGAGCGTCTGCGTGTCCGCCTCGCGGCCCAGTTGCTCGCCGACGTTGATGGCCTGTTCGCCGAAATCCCACGCGAGGACCGTCGCTATCGCGCCGGGAATCAGGAGTTCCGGCGGTGCCGCAACGAGGCTCCCGGCCAGAATTCCGGCGAGGAGGACGAACCCGCCGGTCGTGACGAGGCGGCGCGACCCGCGAACGACGCCGATGGCCACGAACAGCAGGCCGAACAAGCCGAAGAGTGCACCGATGCCGCCGAAGAGCGCACCCGCCCCGAGCGCGACGGACGCGGCGATGACCGAAAGCAGTTGACTCACCCGCGCCGGGGAGCGGTCGATGGTTTCCGAAGCGCTCCCGCTCATCGTGCCCACCGCCTGTTCATCTTCGCCAGCGTAACGCCAAGCAACTCGTCCGTGTCCCAGTCCACGGCCCGGATGCCGCTGGCGCGGATCGACTGGAGCCGTTGTCTTCGTTCCACCTGCGCGAGTCGTTCCCCGACCGACACGTCCGTCGTCGGGTCCGGGCTGACGACGGTGACGGCGTGGCCGATAGCGTCGAGTCGCCGTGCGATTTTCGGCGCGAAGTCGTCACAGAGCGGGGAGAAAAACACCACCTGTGCGTCGCTCGGCAGTCGTCGCTGAAGCCAGCGCAGCGACATCGTCGAGTAAAACGTCTCGTCCGACGGCGTCCGAGCGAACGCGCTGGCGTGCGAGAGCAGTTCCCGCGCTTCGACGCGGTGGGTTTCCCCCGTTGCGGGGGCGAGCCACGCGTCCTCCGGGCCGAGCGCGGCGATTCCGACCCTGTCGCCGTTGTCGAGGAGCGCGCTGAACGCGTCGCCCGCGGCACGAATCGAGTGTTCGACCGCGCCGGGGTCCTCGTGGTCGCTCGTCAGGTACGCCTGTTTTCGCACGTCCACGAGCAGGACGACGGTCGCCGTCCGCTCCTCGCGGAACTCGACGGTCGTCAGTTCCCCCGTGCGGGCCTTTCGCTTCCAGTCGATGCGCGAGAGCGGGTCACCGGGTCGATACTCGCGCGTGGCGAAGAATTCGATGCCAGTGCCGCCTTCACGGGTCGTCACTTGACCGACGTGGCGAATCGTCTGTTCACGTAACGGTACGTCCTCGGCGGTCGATTCGAGTTGTGACGTACACGAAATCTTCGTCTCGTCTTCGAGTTCGAACTCCCGTTCGAGCGCCCCGCTGAAGTCCCGGGCGAGGGCCTGTGCTGGGTCGAACTCGTGGTCGCCTCGGACCGCCTCGACGGTGTAGGTGAACACCGCGCGCTTGCCGGGGCGAAGCGCGGTTCCGATCCTGGGCGACCCGCCCGTCACGCGAAGTCCGTCCGGAACGCCGTCGATGACCCGGAGGTCCGGTGCGGTCCTGTCGCCGACGTTCTCCACGGTCACTTCGACCTCGGTTTCGTCGCCCGGCGCGGGTGTCGGGTCGCGGACGACTCGGGTCAGTTCGAACGCCGTCGATGGCGGCGTGGCGGTCCGGGCGTACGCCGCGAACGCGACGCCGACGACGCCGATGAGGAGCGTGACCGGACTCTCGGTGAATATCCCGACTCCGGCGGCGAGCAACACCATCGCGCTGACGCCGTGCCATCGGTTGGTCTCACGGATGACGTTCATTGGCTTTCCTCCACGTACCGGGCGACGGCATCGGCCGTCTTCCTCGCACGGTGTTGGAACGCGGTCTCGCTGCCGAGCGACCGACGCAGCCACTCACGCCACGAGCGGCGGGGAGCGGACGGTCCGCCGAGGAACGCGGCGGCTTCCGGGTCGTCCGTCCACCTTCCCGTCTCGATTTGGGTCCGCGCCTCGTCGACCGAACAACCGTCCCGCCTGGTGATTGCTGCGACGAGCGAACGTTCGAGGCGTTGCCGGAGTTCCTTTCGCGACCGGATGAGACGTTTTCGGTGGCCGGAGTGGACGGTCCGGAGCAGTTCGTCGAACTCCTGGCCGGGCGTCGGCAACGTCACGTTCGTCTCCGGGTCACCCGTGTCCGCGCCCTCCACGTCGGTCCGTCTCCGCTGTTGGATCACGCGAAGCCCTTGGACGAACGCCAGCACTCCGACGACTTTCACGAACACCTCCTGAAGGGGAAACATCGTCGCCAGCCCGGGCGCGACGGCGACCGCGAGCCCCCAGCCGACGGCGAGGAGACCGACGACGGTGACGACCGTTCTGCGTTTCATTCGCCACCCTCCTCGTCGTCCGCGTACGCTCGCTCGATACGACGGAGCGCATCTATCGCCCGCCGTTCGTGGTCCTCACTGGCGTCGTACCCTCCGTATCGAACCTCCTCGAAGACGCTCGTCAGTTCGTCCACGTCCTCGGGGTCCATCCCGGCGGCCACGGCGGCCGACGCGAACTCGCCCGGCGTGCTGGAGTGTGGCGATGGCACGTTCAGATACTCGGTCATCTCGCGCCACGCCCGATACACCTCGTTCTCGACGCCCGATTCCGATTCGATCCGGTCGGCAGCCTCACCGGCCGCACGACCCACCGCAGCGATGTCGGGTTGGTTCTCCTCCACGTTTCCGGCGTCCGGCCCCGTATCCTCGTTCCCGCTCGAACTCCGAACGAGCAGGACGACGGCTCCGAGGAGCGCGACGCCGAGGACGACGAACATGATGAGGGACGGCGTCGCCATGCCGTTCGCACCGTTGCCGAGTCCGCCGGTGCCGCCCTTCGGCAACGAGATGTCGCTCGTGTTTATCGCCCCGCCGAGAATCCCGCCGCCGTCGGGTGTGACACACGCCGTCAACAACGCGTGGATGAACAAGAAGGGAACACCGACCGGTCCGACGACCGCGAGGACACCGAGACCGCCGGCCTTCCGGTAGGCGAGCGCCGCGAGTAGCAGGAACGCGACGATCATGGCGAGGATGGCCGCGGTCGAATCGAGGACGGGATAGCACGGAAGCCTGAGCGGTGTTCCCATCTTCCCGCCACCGTTCGACATCGGTGGACTCGATCCGTTCGTTTGACTGCTTCCGATGCCGCCGGGGCCACCGCCGAGACCGGTTCCGGACCCGTCCTCCACGGCGGAGTTCAGGGTTGCGGCGGCGAACGCGATGGCGAGAATACAGAGGAGGGCGATGACGACGACGCGGGCGGTATCTCGTTCCACGGTACCAAGTAGCTGGATTGATAACTTAGGTTTTCTGTCTGCTCTCGGGGAAATAGCGCCGTGGAAGACAAGAAATATGGCCACCGATCCGCTCGGATGCGCTTGAAACACCCTCTACGGGGTGAACGTGGCGACGACATCGTCCCGTTTCTCCGGCGGTGCCGTGACGAAGCGGGGGCACCGCGACGAAGAGTTGTTCGAGTGGTCACACGAACGCGTCGGGCGAGTTCGCGTCGGCCGCCAGCAGTTCGACTATCCCTGAACCGACCTCGCTAATCGTTCACGACGACGCGGACAAAATCGACGGGAGACGGACTCACACACAACGGCCAACCGTTATGCCGCCCCCGCTCGTGTCATCGGTATGCGATTTGTGGGGGTGGTCGTCGTCGTTCTGCTCGTCTGTATCGCGCCGGTGAGTGGCGTGCTGGCCGGTGGAGGTAGCGGGAGTGGTGGGGGTGGACATGCGAAACGCGCCGGAAACCACCCGCCGGACCCGAGTTCCGACGTTATCGGCTGGGAACACGGCTACTGGTACAACGAGAGCATCGACGTGAACCAGCGGGACGGGTTGTCGAAGGCCGAAAAAAAGCGGTACGTCGCACGGGCGATGGCCCGCGTCGAGTTCATCCGAAATGAGGAGTTCACCCATCCGGTGACGGTCGAGGCGTTGCCCCGGAAGGAGTATCGAACGCTCGTCCGGCAGCAGGCGGCGAACAGCAACACGCCGTCGGAGCGTGCGTGGGAGAATCAGATCTGGGAGGGGTTGTTCGTCACGGGCGAGCAGGCCGACGCCGCTCGTCAGCAGACCACGCTCATGCAGGACCGCGTCGCCGGGTTTTATCTCCCGGGGAAGAACCGCGTCTACGTCATCTCGAACGGGAAGGGGAGGATCGACAACGCGACGCTGATCCACGAACTCACGCACGCGATGCAGGATCAACACAAGAGGCTGTCATCGCCACAACTCCAATCGAATTCGATGGACGAGCGACGCGGGCACGATGGCCTGACGGAGGGCGAAGCGACCTACGTCGAAAAGCGCTACGCGAACCGCTGTGACAAGTCGTGGCAGTGCGTCGGAAAGGTACACATCGCACGAAAGCGGACGCCGTACAGCGGCGGAAAACTCCCGCCGTACAACCTCGCCATGCAGGTCGCGCTCATTCAACCCTACTCGGACGGTCCGGCGTACGTCGCGTCGAAGTTCGATTCGGGCGGTTGGTCGGCGGTGAACGAGCAGTATCGACATCCGCCGAACTCGTCGAAGGCGGTCATCCATCCGGGAAAACGAACCGGATCACCGCCCCCGCTTCACCTCGGCGAACAGGCGCGAAACGGGTGGAAGCTGTACGGAAAACACGGTACAAACGGCTCACAGACGGTCGGCGAGGCGGGCATCTACACCATGTTCTGGTATCAGGGTCGGGCCGACGGCAATCCGATCATTCACTGGCAGCGGTTCCAGAACGCGGATCACGGGGAGTACGACCTGTTCGATTACTCCAGTCCCCCCTCGGATGGGTGGGCGAACGACCGACTCTGGCCGTACCACAAGGGGAAACAGCGCGGGTACGTCTGGCGGACGAAGTGGGAAACCGAGCGCGACGCCACCCAGTTCGTGCGGGCGTACCGCGAGTTGCTCCGCGGGAAAAACGCGAGACGCGTCGGCCCGAGCACGTGGCGAATTCCGAAGGGACCGTTCGCCGACGCCTTCCGAATCGACCGACACGGACGAACCGTGACGATAGTCAACGCCCCGACGGTCGGCGCGCTGTCGGACGTTCGGCCGGAGTCGAAAGCAAAACGGAAGATGCGGCTCTCACGGGTTCGTTGACGAGTTATTCGGAGATGGATGAGAGGGAAACGTCCCCGATTTTGTCGCTGGTTCGCCGTGTGCTACGGAGAGATGTCTCTCACGGTCGTCGGTCACCGAAGGAAAAATACGATTATGCGGTCGCCTCGTCGGTGGAGACGCTCGTCGGGAGCGCGTCCGTCTCGTCGGCCATGGTCAACAGGTCGTGGTAGCGGTTGCGAATCGTAACGGTGCTCACGTCCGACACCTCACTGACCGCGTCCTGCGTGAGATTTTCACCTTCGAGGAGCGCGGCGGCGTACAGCGCGGCGGCCGCGAGGCCGACGGGCGATTTGCCGCTCGTCGCACCCGTCTCTTTCGCCGTCTTGAGCAGGTCGTGGGCGCGGCGCTTCGTCGCGGGCGTGAGATCGAACTCGCTTTCGAACCGCGAGAGGTACTGCTCGGGGTCTGCGGGTTGGACGCCGAGGTTGAGTTCACGAACGATGTAGCGGTAGGTGCGCTTGAACTCCATGCCGTCGATCCGGCTGACGGTCGTTAATTCGTCCATCGTCCGCGGGATGCCGCTCTGGCGGGCCGCCGCGTACAGCGACGCGGTTGCGACACCTTCGATGGAGCGTCCCGGGAGGAGGTCCTCGTTCAGCGCACGGCGGTAGATGACGCTGGCCATCTCGCGGACGTTGTCCGGGAGGCCGAGCGCGCTCGCCATCCGGTCGATTTCGCCGAGCGCCTGTTTGAGGTTACGCTCCTTGCTGTCGCGGGTGCGGAAGCGCTCGTCCCACGTTCGAAGGCGTTGCATCTTCTCGCGCTGGCGTGGACTCAGTGACCGTCCGTAGGCGTCCTTGTTCTGCCACCCGATGTTGCTCGACAATCCCTTGTCGTGCATCATCTTCGTCGTCGGCATGCCGACGCGGGACTTCGAATCGCGTTCGCTCGCGTCGAAGGCCCGCCACTCGGGACCGTGGTCGATACCGTCGGTCTGGACGACGAGGCCACACTCGCTACAGACGGTCTCGGCGTGCTCGGAGTCGGTAATGAGGTTGCCGCCACATTCGGGGCACACCTCCGGCTCTCGCGTCTGCTCGTCCGTCCGCTGTTCCTCTCGTTCGGGCCTATGTTTCCCCGTCCGCTTTCGTTCGATGTTCGCTGCGGGCTGCTGGTCGTTCCGATTGATTTTCGTACTCGTCATGGTGGAAGGAAATGGAACCGATCCTCGGAATAAATCGCTGGCGAGGAGGGCTCGCTAACCCAATGTAAGCGACGAAAGTATATAAATGTGTTGCTTTATATTGCAAGCCTTCGGATATAGTCGTAGATTCATGTACGAAAATCAGTTTTATATGGCAACAATTGACATCCAGATTAAATTGATCATAAGAATATGTACCGCCCGTTTTCGAGGAGATAGAGATGACGCGACAGACGCGACGGACGTTCTTGGCTACCGCCGGTGCCATCGGTCTTGCTGGCTGTTCTTCTATCGTGGATAAATCACAACTCCCGATGAACGGGACCGGCCGGAATTCACGACCGAAAGCAGCTACTGGACCGCCGGTTCCGGCCGCGAGCGACTTCGAGAAACTGAGCGGATGGCAGGCGGTTTCCGGACAGGGAACCCTGTCGAAATCGACCGACGACCCGTACCGTGGGTCCCAATGTGCCCACATGGTCGGAAGCGACGCTACGAAGGCGGGCTGTATTTCCCGAACGCTGTCGGGGACCGACCTCCGCGGGACGAATTTCTCGATGGCTGTCAAGGTCGAAAACTACGACTTCGCCAAAATTCTCATCGAACTGGTCGCCCCCGACGGCGACAACGCCGTCCAACTCAAGCGGACGCTGGTCGGCCCGAGCGACCGCTGGGTGCGCGTCAACTTCGGTGTCACCGGCGTGGCGGGGACCCCGGACCTCTCGTCCGTATCCGAACTCCGAATCGTCGGGCGGCCGGTCGACACCAACGCCCGAGACCCCATCGAACTGTTCGTTGACGACCTCCGAACGGCCTCACGACCCGACAAGGGGGCGGTGATGTTCACGTTCGACGACAGCCACGCGACCCACTATCGCGCGTTCGAAATCCTGCAGAAGTACGACTTTGCCGGGGTAGAGGCCGTCATCCCCGAAAGCATCGGCCACGACGGCCGCCTGACGACGGACCAACTGTCCGAGATGGCGGACGGCGGATGGGACATGGCCGCCCACCCGGACGTGCAGGCTCATTCCTTCCCCGAATACTCGCCGGACGATCAGGCGGCGTTGCTGAAGCGCACGCAGGAGTACCTCCAATCACACGGGTTCGACGACGGCGCACGCCACTTGCTCGTCCCGAAGAACCAGGTCGGCCCGAACACGTTCGACCTCGCGCGAAAATACTACGACTCCATCTACAGCTTCGGCGGTTGTCCGAACGCCATGCCGTTCGAGAACGGGGACGCCATCGTCTCGCGCGTCAACGGTAAGGACCTCGACGTGACGAAGCGGTACGTGGACTACGCCGCCGAGTACGGCCAACTCGTCGTCCCGCTGTTCCACGCCATCGGCGACGGCGGCGAAATCAGCGAGTCCGACCTCGAATCGCTGGCCCAATACGTCCAGGGAAAGGACGTGGACGTCATCACCGCCTCCGACCTGCTCGACGGATAATCGTGACGAATCGTTCGTTCATTTCGTTCAAATCACAGCGCGTGAGTCGGTTCGTCCCGTCCGGTACGAACTCGATCTCCCCGAAAGGCTGACCGCCACCGCAGACTCTTAACGCCTCGCGCACCAATTGGAGGTATGACCGAGAAAGCGACACTCGCAGGCGGTTGTTTCTGGTGTCTCGAAGCGGCCTACAAGGAACTTGACGGCGTGCAGTCGGTCACGTCGGGCTACGCCGGCGGACACGTCGAGAACCCGACCTACGAAGCCGTCTGCTCCGGCGACACCGGCCACGCCGAGGTCGTCCAACTGGAGTACGACCCCGACGTGGTCGGCTACGACGAACTCCTGCAGGTGTTCTTCACCATCCACGACCCCACGACGCTCAACCGACAGGGTCCGGACGTGGGGAGCCAGTATCGCTCCGCGATCTACTATCACGACGACGAACAGAAGGACGTCGCCGAGGCGTACATCGACGGACTCGAATCCGAGGGCGCGTTCGACGACCCCATCGTCACCGAGGTCGAACCCCTCGACGCGTTCTACGAGGCGGATAGCTACCATCAGGACTACTACGAGAACAACCCCAACGACGCCTACTGCACGATGAACGCCCAACCCAAGATTCGCAAGGTTCGGGAGAAGTTCGCAGAGAAGGCGAAACAGTAAGCGCCGCGTCAGAAGTTGGCCGAGAATCCGTTCTTCGAGGAATGCGGTCTTCGATACCGACCGCGAAAACCTTCGCTACCGACTTCAGGTTCGTCGTTCGCTACGAACGGACGTGTTGATTTTGCCGCCATCGTCCCACCGAGAGAACCTCCCGAGAGGACCTTCCGAAAGTCCACGCCCGTTGTCCCGGAGTACGGCGCGTTTCGGTCGTCATCCCAGGAGCTACTGGAGCGCGAAGGCTATAATTTTAGCCCGACCTAAACTATTTAGCAAATCCGATTTTTAGGCGGGCCTAAATCTAGATTGCTGTCAGGTAGAAACTCGAACACAGCGGGAAGGATCTAGCTAGAATATATTTCGTGAAATGAGTACGTTTTTGAAATCAACTGTCGTCCCTCCGAAACTCTCCCCGCGAGAGACACAATCCCGGCAGTTTTTATTACCCCGGGACGTAGGTGGGAGCAGACTGGGCAACTCGCGGGTGTGCGGCATCCCGCTGCGCGCGAGTGCCAGACCGACGTGCTGTAAGACGCCGGGGTCTGACGCTCGCGGCCCCGCGAGGATTTCAGTGAGCAACGCAACCGTCACGCCGTGTGACGTTTCAATGCTTGAGGAAAGCAAACTATGGAAATCGAAATCGCAACAATTGGCGGCTACGAAGAAGTCGGACGGCAGATGACTGCCGTCCGCGCGGGCGACGATGTCGTCATCTTCGACATGGGTCTGAACCTGTCGAAGGTGCTGCTTCACGATAACGTCGAAACAGAGAAACTCCACAGCCTCGACCTCATCGACATGGGCGCGATCCCGGACGACCGCGTCATGTCCGATCTGGAAGGCGACGTGAAAGCCATCGTTCCGACACACGGTCACTTGGACCACATCGGCGCGATCAGCAAACTGGCGCACCGATACAACGCGCCCATCGTCGCCTCCCCGTTCACCATCGAACTGGTGAAACAGCAGATCCAGGGCGAGGAGAAGTTCGGGGTCGAAAACGACCTCATGAAGATGAGCGCGGGCGAGACGATGCAGTTGAGCGACGAGGTCGAACTCGAATTCGTCAACGTCACTCACTCCATCATCGACGCGATCAACCCCGTGGTTCACACCCCGGAGGGTGCCATCGTGTACGGCCTCGACAAGCGCATGGACCACACGCCGGTTCTCGGCGACCCCATCGACATGAAGCGCTTCCGCGAGATCGGCCGCGAAGGGCCGGGCGTCCTCGCGTACATCGAGGACTGTACGAACGCGGGACGTAAGGGTCGAACCCCGAGCGAATCCGTCGCTCGCCGACACCTCAAAGACGTCCTGTACAGCATCGAGGACTACGACGGCGGTATCGTGGCGACGACGTTCTCCAGCCACATCGCCCGCGTGACCAGCCTCGTCGAGTTCGCACAGGACATCGGTCGGACGCCGGTCCTGCTCGGCCGCTCGATGGAGAAGTATTCGGGCACCGCGGAACGCCTGAACTTCGTCGACTTCCCCGAGGAAGTCGGCATGTTCGGCCACCGGAAATCCGTGGACCGGACGTTCAAACGCATCATGAAGGAGGGCAAGGAGAACTACCTCCCAATCGTGACCGGCCACCAGGGCGAGCCACGCGCGATGTTGACCCGTATGGGTCGCGGCGAGACGCCGTATCAGCTGGAAGACGGCGACAAAGTCGTCTTCTCGGCTCGCGTCATTCCGGAGCCGACGAACGAAGGCCAGCGCTACCAGTCCGAGCGTCTGTTGAAGATGCAGGGTGCACGCATCTACGACGACGTCCACGTTTCCGGCCACCTTCGAGAGGAAGGCCACTACCAGATGCTCGACGCACTGCAACCACAACACGTCATCCCGGCTCACCAGGACATGAAAGGCTTCGCGCCGTACGTGGACCTCTGTGAGTCACAAGGCTACCGTCTCGGTCGTGACCTTCACGTAACGCGGAACGGTAACCTCATTCAGCTGGTGGAGTGAAATGACAGACGCGAGTACGGAATCACGCGAAGAACTCGTCACCGAGACGGTGGGGCAGCGCCGCGAACTCGTCAACGCCGCGATCGAGGAGGAGCTTCCGATAATCGAACCGGAGCGCCTCTACGAGGCGTCCCGGTACCTGCTCGACGCGGGCGGGAAACGTCTCCGACCGACGGTCCTCTTGCTCGTCGCGGACGCGCTGGCGGACGTCGAACCCATGTCGGAAGCCTATCGGAAGTTCCCGGCACTCGACGGGAGTGAGGTGGACGTGATGGCCGCGGCGGTAAGCATCGAGGTCATCCAATCGTTCACGCTCATCCACGACGACATCATGGACGACGACGACCTTCGTCGCGGCGTGCCATCGGTTCACCGCGCGTACGACACCGAGACCGCGATTCTGGCCGGTGATACGCTCTATTCGAAGGCGTTCGAAATCATGCTGGAGACGGGAGCCACACCGGAGCGCTGTGTTACCGCACTCGACGTACTCGCGTCCACCTGCACGAAGATTTGCGAAGGGCAGGCACTCGACGTGTCCTTCGAGGAACGGCCGGACGTCCTTCCGGACGAGTATCTCGAAATGATCGAAAACAAGACGGCCGTCCTCTACGGCGCGGCGGCGAAAGTTCCCGCCGTGCTTCTCGGTGCGGACGAGGAAACCACCGAAGCGTTGTACCAGTACGGTATCGACGTCGGACGGGCGTTCCAGATTCAGGACGACGTCCTCGACCTGACCGTCCCGAGCGAGAAACTCGGCAAGCAACGAGGAAGCGACCTCGTCGAGAACAAACAGACCATCATCACGCTCCACGCCCGCAATCAGGGCGTGGACGTGGACTCGTTGGTCGAAACCGAGACGGTCGGCGACGTGACGGAAGCCGAAATCGACGCCGCCGTCAAGCGACTCGAAGCCGCCGGAAGTATCGACTACGCCACGGAAAAGGCACAGGAACTCGTCCAACGCGGCAAGGACCACCTAGGCGTGCTCCCGGACAACGAATCGCGCTTCCTGCTCGAACAGATCGCCGACTACCTCATCGAACGCGGCTACTGAGGTTTGGAAGCAACCTTCCCATTTTTTCAGTCCCCATCGACACAGCCAAGGCCGAGAACTACTCGTTCAGACCGCAAAAAAGAGCCGTGAATTCGAGTGTTGGTGGGTGCCTAGCAGCGTCTCTTACGAATCGACGTTTACATCACCGCCAGCGTTGGCGTTCGTGTTGTCCTGGTCGATACCGTTGTCCGAGACGGTGTCGTCGCCGGGACCGTTCCCGTTGCCTGCGATGATGACGTGGCTGTCAGAGACTGTGTTGCTGTCGTCCCCGTCAGTTATCTTCTGGCTGTTGTCGGTCGTTTTCTTCGTCACCTGATTTCCGCAATGCGGATTTTTGTGCTTCGTGTGCTTATTGCATCCTGGAAACTTGCTGGTCGCTGCGGCGGAACCGACTCCAAGACTAGCGACCATCGTAGCGACAACAGCAAGCGTCAACAGCGTCTGTAGTGTCCGTTTCATGTTTTCTCCACGAGCGGCGTCCGACCGCTCGTAAACTCGCTGCGGCCGGTTTGTATTTCAAGCCATCCGACCGTTGACCCGGTTTAGGTCGCCTGCGTTCCGATCCATTCCACACTACTGCCGTCAGGTTTGTAATCAATCTATGACGCGAAAAATGAGACCCGACCGCTCTGTTCCGATTTTACGCCGAACGGAACCGAACGGTATTCATCGACATTGTGCGTAGTAGCGAGATACAAACACGCAAGAAATACTAGCTGTTCGCGCGGATTTTTGAACGTTTGGAAGGATATTCGCCATTATCCATGGAATCTAGAATTTCTAACTAGTTTTCAAAGTCATTAATCCGAAATACCGTTTTTCAAACTCAGGGTTCATGTTATGTCCGATTCGGTAGGCTACTATCCATCGAACGCCTGACTCGAAGGCATCCATCACTGTGCCGAAAAGCGAGGTTTTTCACCCTGACCCTCAAATCGTCGGATAATGGACGATGAGTTACGGACGGAGATCGAGACGGAGGCGGAGAAGCACGCGCTGTTCAACGCGCTGAAACACGACAGCGACGCGGATGTCGGTGCTATCATGGGGTCGCTGATGGGGGAGAATCCGGACTTCCGCGAGCACGGGAGCGAAGTGCCGGGCATCGCGGGGAAGGTCGTCGCACAGGTGAACCAACTGGACGGCGACGAGCGCCGCGACCGACTGGAAGAACTGGACGCCGAACTCGTCGAGGAACTGGACGCCGAGGACGAGGAGGACGACCAAGTGCTCTCCGACCTGCCGAACGCGGAGGAGTACGATGAAATTCGGATGCGCTGTGCGCCGAACCCGAACGGCCCGTGGCACATCGGTCACGGACGGATGCCCGCCGTCATCGGGACGTACAAGGACCTCTACGACGGCGAGATGTTGGTGCGTTTCGACGACACCGACCCGGAGACGAAGCGCCCGGACTTGTCGGCCTACGACGCGATTCTTTCGGACATCGACTACCTCGGTTTCGAACCGGACGAGGTCATCAAGGCCAGCGACCGCCTCGAAACCTACTACGACCACGCCCGCGACCTCATCGAGAAGGGCGGCGCGTACACCTGCTCCTGTTCCGGCGAGGAGTTCTCGAACCTGAAGAACGACGCGGAGGCGTGCCCGCACCGCGACAAGGACATCGAGACGACGATGGCAGAATTCGAGGACATGATCGCGGGCGAGTATTCGTCCGGCGAGATGGTGCTCCGCGTGAAGACGGACATCGAGCACAAGAACCCCGCCCTGCGCGACTGGGTGGCGTTCCGCATCATCGATACGCCGCACCCCCGCCCCGAGGCCGCCGACTACCGCTGCTGGCCCATGCTCGACTTCCAGTCCGGCGTCGACGACCATCTGACGGGCATGACCCACATCATCCGCGGTATCGACCTGCAGGATTCGGCGAAACGCCAGCAGTTCGTCTACGACTACTTCGACTGGGAGTACCCCGAAACCATCCACTGGGGTCACGTGCAGGTGGACGAGTACGACGTGAAGATGTCCACCTCGACCATCAAGGAACTCATCGAGAAGGGAGAACTCGACGGCTGGGATGACCCACGTGCCCCCACCCTTCAGAGCGTCCGTCGCCGAGGCATCCGCGGCGAGGCCATCCGCGAGGCGATGGTCGGACTCGGCACCTCCACGAGCAACGTCGATTTGGCGATGAGCACCATCTACGCCAACAACCGCGAGTTGGTGGACGACGACGCGCCGCGCTTCTTCTTCGTCCGCGAGGGCGTCGAATACCCGCTCATCGGCGACTACCCCGAGGCCGCGGAACCGGCGGTTCACCCCGACCACGAGGACAGGGGAACGCGCCACATCCCGGCGGGCGAGGCCGTTCTCATCGAAGCCGACGACATCCCTGACCACGGCGAGCGTGTCTGGCTGAAGGGATTAGGCTGTTTCCAACACACCCGCGACGCGTTCCAGTACACGGGCGACGACATCAGCGCCGTCCGCGATGAGGGCGTGGACGTGATTCACTGGGTCCCCGCCGAGGCGAACGTCCCGGTCCGCATGCGAACGATGGACGGCGACGTGGAAGGCGTCGCGGAACCCGACTTCGCCGAAACCGACGTGGACGACATCGTCCAGTTCGAGCGCGTCGGGTTCGTGCGAGTGGACAGCGTGGCGCGAAGCGCCACGGAAAGTCGAGCGGCAGAGCCGCGAGACAGTGAGGACGGCGACGAGACGGTGACCTACTTCGCGCACGAGTAACTCGGCGGAACCCCGTCGTTCCTCTGTTTGTCGAGGAACTCCGACCGGTACTCGGATTTCGGTCGTCCCCGGACGACTACGGGCACCGACAACTATATCGTCTGCTACAAAAATCGTTGAATAGTGACAGAAGAGGCGGGGGAAGAAAAACGGACGCCGCTCGGAATCAGCCTTCTCTGTCTGTTGTTGCTGTTGTACGCGTTCTTCTGGATGCTGGCGTGGATGCTTTCGAGGGGGAGTCCGGTACTGGAAGTGATAGCGGTCCCCATCATCGTCGGACTGCTGTTACTCGCGTACCTCCTATACGCGGGGAACCGGACCGGGTTATGGATTGCGATGGTCGTACTGGGGGGAAGTACACTGTGGCGATTCTCGCTCGTCGTGGCAGGGGAAACGGGAAACCTCTCGAATGCACTGGTCGGCGTCGTACTGGTACTGTATCTGTTCAGCCAGCGCGATTACTATCGATCCACCACATCGTAGTCCGCACATCGATCGGGGACGAGTTCGCGTCTCACTCCCAGTCCACGTCCGCAAGCGGTTCCGCGACGACACCGTCCTGCTGCGCCAGCACCCTTGCGTGACTCGTACAGACGAGTCGGTTGTCAGCCCACGGGATGTGGAGTCGGACCGCCGCTTCGTTTTCACAGTCGTTTTCGGCACAGTTCATCGGCTGAATACAACGGATCGGAATCACATGGCTGTACTGATCGAACCGTGGATACGGCGGCGGAGTTAATATAAAAGGGTTTCAAGAATAACCCCGCGTTTCAGGGACGCTGCGAAACTCCATTCCCTATGGACGCTGCTGAGTTGGAGGAAGGTGCCGATTTCGTGTACGAAATCGACGCCGGTGAAACCGTCACGGAGGGGGTAGTCACCGCCGTCGCGGCGACGACGAACACCGAGATACATCGTCTACCGCCGCTGTATGAGACGGTGAACGCGGACGCGCTCAACGAGTTGTTCGCGGACAGCCATCGGGGAAAGATGCGAACTTCGGGGCGAGTTAAGTTTACTTATCATGGGTGTGAAGTGGTCGTGCTGAGTAACGTTCGCATCATCATCATCGAGGCGGACGTTTGATGCCGGAATGCGCTACGGGGACTGGAACAAAATGAGCGTCATTGCAGAATTCACGATTCCTACCGAGGAGTTCGCACTCTCGCAGGCTTTCGCTGCGATCCCGAACATGGCCGTCGAAATCGAACGGATGGTCGCACACCCCGCGAGTCGGTTCCTCCCCTATCTCTGGGCGTGTGGGGGGACGACGACCACGGTGGAGCGGGAACTCCGTGACGATCCGACGACGGTTTCGGTGACGAAGCTCACCGAAATCCCCTACGGGTCACTCTTCCGTATCGAGTGGTCGGACGAGACCCGGGAAACGGTCGAGGACGTGCTGGAGAGCGACCCCGTCATCCTCACCGGCACCGCCGCAAAACAAGGGTGGGATTTCCAGATGCGGTTCGAACACCGCGACCACATCTCGAAACTCCAGTCAGACTTGAGCCATCACGACGTCAGCGTCGAGTTGAAGCGGTTACACACGCCGGAGACGCCGACGGTCGATGGTCAGTTCCTCCTCACGTCGAAACAGCGGACGGCGCTGAACTCCGCGCTCGATTCGGGTTACTTCGAGGTACCACGAGAAACGAACCTGAGCGAGTTGGCCGAGGAACTCGACATCAGCCAACAGGCCCTGTCGAAACGGCTCCGACGCGCTCACCGGACCGTGAGCCGTCACATCCTCACGACGGGACCGAACGAAATCGCGGACGACCGGCTCGATTAATCCGAATATCGCGCCTTCTCCGCCAGTGCGGCCTCGTTTCCGTAGGTATCGACCAACGGCTGGAACGACGCGCCCAGCGCCCGCATCGCTTCGCCGGGGGAGTGAAAGCCGAGTTCGTCCGCAACGGCGGACCAGCGATGGGCTTGGAGTACCTTCCGAACCAGTAGCCGCTCCTGACGCGGCGAAAGCAGGTCCGGGGCCGCCGGGTCGGCGAGCTGTTTCACGACCAGTTTCCGGAACGGGGCGGGGCCGTGGTCGAACTGCCCCGGGCCGTAGGCGCTCGCGGCGACCAGCCGCCACTCCCAGTCGGTGAGCGAGGAGAGCGAAATTTCGGTATCGGTCGCCAGCAGCGATTCGCGGACGACGTCGGGGTCCATGTCGTCGAGGGCGTCCGAAAGCACCGAAGCGATCCGTCCGGCGAACCGACGGGCGTGACGGTCGTACAGGTCCCTTCCCGTGGAGGAGATCGGGTCGAACATGAGCGCGGAGTACTCGCCGCTGGCGTCGTTGCGCGTGGTCGAGAGTTGGACGGTTCGATAGCCGTTTTCGCGCCAGAACCGCAGCAGTTCGGGGGTTGCGCCGAACCCCGTGCCGAGCCAATCGAGGTCCGAGAACTCCCGGCGAACCTCGGCGAGCAGACGGGACCCCAATCCGGACGAGCGCACGGCGTGGTGGGTTGCGATTCGCATGATTCGCATTCCGGTGGGGATTCCGGCGTCGAAGTCGCGGAGTTGCGTCGTCAGCACGTCGGGGAGCATGTTGCCCTTCACCCGACCGCCGTCGTACATGTGTTCGCGCACGTCCGTCGGAAGGTTCCCTTCGCGAGCCAACAACGCCACGCTGACGACGTGGTCGTTCCAGCAGAGCGCCCGAACCGCGACGTTCGGCGCGTCCAACAGTCGGGCGAGGTCGGCGGGTTCCGTCCGATAATGGGCGAGCACGAGCAGGCCGAACGTCTCCCGGAGCAGGTTCTCGTCGGCGAGCAGGTCGTCCGCATCGATCGTTCGATACTCCGCCGTGTCGGGGGTCGCGTCGATGACGAGCGGGTCCACGGCGGGTCGTGCGTCGAGCGCGAGCGCACGAAACGACCACACCTCGATCGGATCGCCGGGCGCGTACCGGATCGGTTCGACCAGACTCACGTCGGTCACGTCGTGGCCGCTCCCTTCGAGTCGGGTGCGGAAGCGTACCGAGAAGCCACGTCCGGCACCCTCGTAGCCGTGAATCGTCGTCGTGAACGCAACTCGCGGGAACGACAGGAACCGCTCCAGCATCCGTACCGGGAGCGCGGCGGCCTCGTCCACGAACACGATATCGGCGTCGACCGAAACCGCCTCCGTCGGCTTTTCGAATCGAACGCTTCCGCCCTCCTTCGTCGTGATTTCGGTCGGCGGGTCGTGGTCCGTGTCGGCGAGTTCGCCTACCGTGTCGAGCAGCGCGGCCGCGCGGACGAAAACCTCGCGGGCGCTCCGATAGCTTCGGGCCGTCACGAGCACGTCCTCGCCGTCCGCGGCGAAGCACCCGGCGGCGATTCCCGCGGCGCTCGACTTTCCACGGCCCCTGTCGGCTTCGACGACGACCGCGTTGTCGGGTTCTGAAAGCGCGTCGAAGGCGTGGACGGCCGAAGCTTGATCGTCGGTGAGACAGGATTCGATGGCGGCCGCGGGGAAGATTTCGTCCTCGCCCGAGAACGTCCGTTCGGTTTCACGGTCGGCCAATCGCGGCGCGGGATCCGTCAGTCCGTCGTCCTCGACGGATTCGGAATCCACGTCCACGATGGCGATTCCACGGTGGGCACGAAGCAGGGAGACGAACCGTCGTCGGAAGTTCCCGCTCACGTCATCGACGGAGTACGGCGGGACCGCGAGCGTCGCGTCGAAGTCGTCCCGGCGGGTCGCCCACGAGTCCAGCGGCGGTGTGAGCAACACGAAGAGGCCGCCGCCGTCCACCGCGCCGACGACCCTCCCGAGCGCGTTCGGTCGAAGTTCGTCGTGAGCGTCGAAGACGACCGCCTCGTGGGTCGTTCCGAGGAGGTTCCCGGCCCGGTTCTGGCTCACTCGTTCGCAGTCGAGCACGCTTCGAGGGGCGACCTGTGCGGTTTTCCCCTCGGGGATTTTTGCGGCGGCGAGGGCATCCTGAGCGATTTCGTAGCCCTCCTCGCGGTCCCCGGCGAGGACGAGGAGTCGCCGCTCGTTCGACTCGCGGGCTTCGTTGCGGAGCGCGGCCACCAGTGACGAGACGTTCACGTCCGTGTTTGGTCGGTTCGCCGCAAGGATGTTTCTCTTTGGTGGAGGAAAAGACAGGAGTCGCGGCGAGGTGGGGTTTACGTGATGGCGTCAACCCGCTCGCATTTCGTGCGCGGGGACCTCGCCGGATAGAATGTCCATGGCTTCACGTATATGCTTTCTGGGTTATGTCATTGAAAATTACTTTCCGTCGGCTACCCTGCAAGCGACGATCCGGCGTACAGTGCAACGACGAGCAGGATCCAGACGGCGTCCACGAAGTGCCAGTACATCGTGACGGTCGTCACCGAGGTGTCCCGTTCCTCCGAGAACTGGCCGTACAGTGCGCGGATGAACAGGACGCTCATGAGGACGATACCCAGCGTGACGTGGAGGCCGTGTAAGCCGGTCAGGCCGAAGAAGGCGCTCCCGAAAACGCCTGACGTGATGGTGAATCCCTCGTGCGTGATGAACAGCATGTACTCGTAAATCTGCCCGCCGATGAAGACCACTCCCAGGAGAACGGTCAACCCGAGGAAGGCGATGAATCGCTGTCGATGCCCACGGAGTAGCGACATATGCGCGTAGTGGAGCGTCCCGCTGCTGGCGACGAGGATGACCGTGTTGACGAGGACGAGTGCACTCAGTACGTCCGGAATGCCTCCGGCCGGCGGCCACGTCCCGACGCGGATGAAGAAGTAGTAGACGAATCCCGCGCCGAACGTCGCCACTTCGGTCCCGAGGAACAGGGTCATCCCCCAGCGGAGTTTCGTCCCCCCAGAACCGTCATGTTTCCAGTACTGGTCCACGAACCCGTGATACAACCACCCGTACAGTCCGGTGAGGAAGACCATCGTCCCCAAGACGAACAGGACAGGGCTGACGAACGTCGGAACGTAGCTGTTTCCGCCGTGGCTCAGGACGTACAACCCGGCGCCGACGTACAGGCTGACGATACCCAGGGCGCCGATGAACGGCCACCACGAGGCTTCGCCGAAATCCTTCGGCCAATCCTCGGGCGCTGAAAAGTGCTGTTCCTCCTCGTCGGCCACCGTTTCGGTGCTCATGACCGGCCCCCACTCATGAACCGACGTACGGGTCGAACGCACAAAACAGGTGTTCGGATTCGTCGGAAACGTTTCGACCGGGAAATTGCCCAGTCGAACGGTGAATTGAAACGTTTTTGTCATTCGTCCGTTTCGGTACGAGCATGCCTGGCCCCATCTTCTGCTCCGGTGAACGAGTCGAACTCAGGACGACCGAACGGGAGGACGTCGACTTCATCCAGCGCGCTCGAACTGATCCGGCCATCCGAACGTCGCTCGGGTTCGTCCGACCGTACAACCACGAGCAGACCGAGGAGTTCTTCGAGAACACGATTTCGGCGGACAACGGCGATTCGAACTTCCTCGTCTGTGTGGACGGTGAACCGATCGGCGAGGCGAACCTGTTCCGCGTCGAGCGCGACCACGGCGAGATTGCCTACTGGCTCGATTCCGACTGGCAGGGCGAGGGCTACGCGACGGAAGCCGTTTCGCTGCTCCTCCGGTACGCCTTCGGCACCAGAGGACTCCATCGCGTGTTCGCTCGAATCGGGGATTTCAACGACGGGTCACAGGGACTCGTGGAGCGATTGGGATTCCAGCGGGAGGGCCGACTTCGTGACCACACGTTTTGGCGTGGGGGGGTACCACGATACCTTCGTTTACGGCCTGCTCCGCGAGGAGTGGGACGGCGGTTTCGAGTCCCATGAATAATCCTCCGAAATCGCCCGATAGGAGCGTGTGCGCCACCGTGGCACCCCGTCATGGATTTGAAAGCGTTTTTATGGGGGCATACTCTACTGGAGGGTACAACCTACGCGGGGTTGATGATGCTCCTAGCCGTACAGGACTCATCCGGCAGGGGAGCCTGAGCCAGCGCGTAGGAGAGGTGAACAACCTATGCCAGTATACGTCAATTACGACGTCCCAGCTGACTTGCAGGACCGAGCGCTCGACGCGCTCGAAGTCGCACGGGACACAGGAAGTGTAAAGAAAGGAACGAACGAGACGACCAAGGCAGTCGAGCGCGGCAACGCCGACCTCATCTACGTCGCGGAAGACGTGACGCCGGAGGAAATCGTCATGCACCTGCCCGAACTCGCCGACGAGAAGGGAATCTCCTTCATCTTCGTCGAGACGCAGGACGATGTCGGTCACGCGGCCGGACTCGAAGTCGGCAGCGCCGCCGCCGCCATCGTTGACGCTGGCGAAGCCAGCGACGACGTGGACGACATCGCCTCGAAGGTCGAGGAACTTCGGTGAGGTGGTAGACGATGAGTGCTGAAGAGACCGGACAGGAGGATTCCACCTCCGCCGAGGTCATCGAAATCGTCGGTAAGACGGGGATGCACGGCGAGGCCATGCAGGTCAAGTGCCGCATCCGTGAAGGTAGCAACCAAGGGCGAATCATCACTCGCAACTGTCTCGGGCCGGTCCGAGAGGGCGACGTGCTCCAGTTGCGAGAGACCGCACGTGAGGCAGACTCCATCGGAGGACAATAATGCCACAGACACGCGAGTGTGATTACTGCGGAAACGACATCGAACCCGGCACGGGAACGATGTTCGTCCGCGTAGACGGAACGACCATCCACTACTGCTCCGCGAAGTGCGAGAAGAACGCCGACCTCGGGCGCGAACCGCGCGACCTCGAATGGACCGAGGCCGGCCAAGCAGAGAGTGGTAACGAATGAGCGAACGAACCTTCGTGATGGTCAAGCCCGACGGCGTTCAGCGCGGTCTCATCGGGGAAATCGTCTCCCGGTTCGAGGACCGCGGACTGAAGATGGTCGGCGGCAAGTTCATGCAGATCAGCGAGGAACTCGCCCACGACCACTACGGTGAACACGAGGGCAAGCCGTTCTTCGACGGCCTCGTCGAGTTCATCACGTCCGGCCCGGTCTTCGCGATGGTCTGGGAAGGGCAAGACGCAACACGACAGGTTCGCCGCATGATGGGCGAAACCGACCCAGCCGAATCCGCCCCGGGCACCATCCGTGGCGACTTCGGTCTCGACCTCGGCCGAAACGTGATCCACGGTTCGGACCACGAGGACGAGGGCGCAAACGAGCGCGAAATCGGCCTGTTCTTCGACGAAGAGGAACTGGTCGATTACGAGCAAGTCGACGCCGAGTGGCTGTACGAATAAGCCACTGACGTTGCAGATTACGAATTCATTTTCTGGAAGTTAGTCGATGAGCGACGGCCATTTCGCTCGGACGCTACCCGCTCGTCAGAACGAACGTCAGGAGGAACCCGGCCGCCGTTGCAATCGCGACGAGCGGACCGCCCTCGTCGAACGCCTCGGGGATGACGGTCACGGCGAGCGACGCGAGCACCGCACCTCCGGCGAACGCCCGAACGAAGGAGAGCAGTTTGTCCCCGAATCCGGCCGAGACGACGCTTCCGATAACGACGGCGGCGGTCAGCAGTCCGGCGACGAGCACCCAGAGGCCTATGATGTCCTTCCTCGAATAGTCCTGACCCTGCATGTCCGTCGCACCGTTGAGCGATTCGGGAAAGTTCGAGGCGAAGATGGCGACCAGCAGGGTGAGATAGTGGACGTGTCCCGCGCCGCCGATGGTGACGCCGAGGGCGGTGTTCTCGGGCACGCCGTCGAGGGTGACACCGGCCAGCAGGGCGAACCCGGACTGGCTCGACGCGTAGCGGTCGATGAGCATATCGGCACCGACGAACACCGCCGCACCGGCCATCAACCCCGCTCCGGCGTACCACGGGCCGCCCATGTTGAACGCCTCTTCGAACAAATCGAAGGTCAACGCGGTGATGAGCGCGCCGCTGGAGAAGGCCAACGCGGCCGCCACCACGTCGTCCGACGGCGTCCAGAACGTGCCGAGTGAACTACCCATCACCAGCGCGCTGGAAGCGAGCACGCCGACGACGAGCGATGTCGGAAAGAACACGTCGTCTGGTTCGCGAGGATAACTGTTAGCAGTTGTGGCAGTTCGGGTTGGTTAAGCGACGCCGAAGGCCGCAAAGTAGGTGACCGAATTCGGCAGTTTCGTGGTATCGGTCACTGCATCGCCTGTGGCGAGGCCTGATCGAAATCGTGGAGAGCGACACGGACGCGAAGCTTAGCACCGTAACCGTCTGGAAATGTTCGGAGTGCCGTGCGATTCTGGGCGTGACGAAGATTGTCGTGTTAACCACTCATTTTACGGCAATACTTGCCGCAAAGCACCCCGTCACGACGATTGCTACCGAAGCCCATAATTGAGGGGGGATCACGATGAGCGATACCGAAACATCGGAAAGCGGAGCGCACGAAGAGCACGAACACCACCACGACGTGGAGGGGCCGGGATATGCCACGCCGCAGGCCGCCATCGAGGAGGCCGAGCGCGAGGAGATCGCGTACGTGCCGTCGCTGTACGTCGGGACGGACGTGGACGCGCCGGACTTCCTGTCGGTCGTGGACGTGAACCCGGAGTCGGACACGTACACCGAGGTCATCGACCGGGTCGAGATGCCGAACAAGGGCGACGAACTGCACCACTTCGGGTGGAACGCCTGTTCGTCGTCCTGTCACGTCGAGGGACTGGAACGACGGCACCTCGTGGTACCGGGCCAGCGCTCGTCCCGACTGCACATCATCGACACGAAGGACCGGGAGAACCCGGAAATCGTCAAGGTCATCGAACCCGAGGAGGTGTACGAGTACGACCTCTCGGCACCGCACACCGTCCACTGCATTCCGGACGGGGAAATCCTCATTTCGATGCTGGGGAACGAGGACGGCGACCTGCCGGGCGGTTTTCTCGAACTGAACGACGACTTCGAAATCGAGGGGCGATGGGACCCGCCGGGCGAGATGGAGATGAACTACGACTTCTGGTATCAGCCACGCCACAACGTGATGGTCTCCTCGGAGTGGGCCGCGCCGAAGACCTACTATCCGGGATTCGATTTGGAGGACGTCGAGGCGGGCAAGTACGGCCACAAACTCCACTTCTGGGACTGGACGGAGCGACAGCTCCAGCAGACCATCGACCTCGGCGAGGAGGGTATGATTCCGCTGGAAGTCCGCTTCCTGCACAGTCCGGAGTCCGCCCACGGCTACGTCGGTGCGGCGCTATCCTCGAACATCTTCCACTTCTACGAGCGCGAAAGGAGTGGTTCGCGGAGAAGGTCATCGACGTCGAATCGCGCGAACACGACGACTGGGACATGCCGGTTCCCGGTCTCATCACCGACCTCGTCGTCTCGATGGATGATCGATACCTGTTCTTCTCGAACTGGCTCCACGGCGACGTGCGGATGTACGACGTGAGCGACCCGTCGAACCCGCGGTTGTCCGATCAACTCTGGGCCGGTGGACTGTTCGGTCCGCGACACCCGACGGGTGAGGACGATAGGGAAGTAGTCGCCGGACCGCAGATGCTCCAACTCAGCATCGACGGCGAGCGTCTCTACTGGACGACCTCGCTGTTCTCCACGTGGGACAACCAGTTCTACCCGGAGGAGAAAGAGGAGGGATCGGTGATGCTCAAAGCCGATGTGAACCCACGAAAAGGAACGATGACGCTGGACGAGGACTTCCTCGTGGACTTCGGCGAGATGCCGAACGGCCCCGCCCGGGCACACGAAATCCGGTGGCCCGACGGCGACTGCACGAGCGACGTGTGGCAGTGAGTGCTCGCGAGTATCGCGTTCGACTCGACTGGCGGAATGGCGGGGAGCGTGTGATTCGCACAACCGGCGGGGAGTCCGTGCTCGATGCCGCTGAACGAGAAGGAATCGGCCTTCCGTTCGGCTGTCGGACCGGCGCGTGTGCCACTTGCACTGGCCGGTTGCTGTCCGGCGAAATCGAACACGAACGCGAACCGCGGGCGTTGAAATCGGATTCGTTGGCGGACGGTTACGTCCTGCTCTGTATCGCCCGGCCGCAAACCGACTGCCGGATCGAAGTCGGAACCGCGGTCCACGCCGACCTCGTGACGAATCCGTGGAAGTAGTCGGGGATCCGGCGTGGTAGTTTTCGTGTCCCGTTCGGGAATTCCTATGATTGAAAGATAACGTTATTTACATCTACTACGAAACAGTTCGGCACATGGACCGGGAAATCACGCGACGGGCGCTCGTCGGGGCGATAATCGGTGGGACCGCGGTCGGCGGCGCGCTCTCACCGGTCGGGAGTTACCTCCGGCGGTTTGCGCCGTTGAGCGGGGAGGCGTGGGGGACGGCCACGGACGACACGGACGGGAGCGTCGAGAGCGAGTACGGAACGGCGGCGCTCCGGTACGACGAGGACGGCGTGCCGAACATCACGGCGGAGAACGAGCGGGCGCTGTATTTCGCGGTGGGGTACGCGCAAGCCCGGGACCGACTGTTCCAACTCGACCTGCAACGTCGGCTAATGTCCGGACAGGTGGCGGCCGTCGTCGGCGAGTTGGCGGCCGATTCCGACGAGTTCCACATTCAGATGGATTTCGTGGGGGCGGCGGAAGCGACGTGGAAGCACATCGCCGACACGGACACCGGCGAACTCGTGAGGGCGTTTTCGGCGGGCGTGAACGCTCACATCGAGAACGAACCGCTCCCGCTGGAGTTCGGCCTGTTGGAGTACGAACCGGCGGAGTGGACGCCCGCGGACACGATGCTGATGGAAAAACAGATCTCGTGGGAGCTGACGGGGAGCTTTCTCACGCTCCGGAAGGCGAAGGTGGCCTCGAAACTCGGCCAAAAGGCGGCCACGGAGCTGTATCCGGAACGGCTCGATCATGATTCGCCAGTCATTCGCGGGACGGACGAAGGAACGTCGGCGACGTCGGCGAACTCGTCGAACAGCATTCCCGCACCCGATACCACCGACCCCGATGGTATCGGAACGCCGCTACTCGACTGGTTGGGAAACTTCGAGCGCGATCACGGCATCGGGTCGAACAGTTGGCTCGTCTCGGGGAAGCACACGGCGAACGGCAAGCCCATCGTGGCGAACGACCCTCACCTGAGCCTGATGGCACCGCCGGTGTGGTACGAGATGAACCTGGAGCAGGGCGACACGCGAGTCCGCGGCGTCACGTTCCCCGGCGTCCCGTTCGTCGTCATCGGTGAGAACCACGCCGGGGCGTGGGGATTCACCAACGCGGGTGCGGACGTCATCGACTTTTACCGATACGAAATCGATGGCGACCGATACCGCTACAAGGGCGAGTGGCGCGATTTCGAAACCCAACAGCGGGAGATCGAGGTCGCGGACGGGACAAACAGGACGACCACGCTTCGGAAGACCGTCCACGGTCCGGTGCTCGAACGCGACGGCTACCGGGTCGGCGTCGCGTGGACGGGCCACTCTGCCACGGACACGACGCTGGCGATTCACGAGTACAACACGAGTGACGGCGTGGACGACCT
This sequence comes from Haladaptatus sp. AB643, assembly GCF_024136975.1. Classification (NCBI taxonomy): domain Archaea; kingdom Methanobacteriati; phylum Methanobacteriota; class Halobacteria; order Halobacteriales; family Haladaptataceae; genus Haladaptatus; species Haladaptatus sp. AB643. Next base: position 43,847 of record NZ_JAMYJW010000018.1, on the reverse strand, counting down.
GCGCGCGGCGACGAAGAAGTTCGACGAACCGACCCAAAACCTCGTCTACGCCGACCGGGACGGGAACACGCTGTATTACACCACCGGCAAGATTCCGCGCCGGATGGTGGACGGGAAGCAAGTCCGCGGCGACCGAATCTTCGACGGGTCGGCCGGGGAAGCCGAATGGAAAGGGTTCGAACCGTTCGGCGTCTCGACGTGGGAGGGGTTCGTCCCGTTCGACGAAAAGCCACACGTCACCGACCCGGACCTCATCGCAACGGCGAATCAGCGGATCACGAACGACCCGTATCTGTCGGAAGCGTACGCCAGCCCCTACCGCGCCCAGCGCATCTACGAACTGCTGGACGAGAAGGCGAAATCCGGAGACATCGACGTGGCGACGATGGAGGGAATACAGGACGACACGCTCGACAAGCGGGCGGAGGCACTGGTTCCGACGCTGGTCGAGGCGGCGCGCGAGAAAGGTGAGGACGGACTCGAATCGGCCGTGAAAACGCTGTCCGACTGGGACTACCGCATGGAACGCGACTCGCGGGCCGCCCTGCTGTTCGTCCAGTGGTTCGACGCGTTCCGTGAGGAGGTCTTCGGGAAGACGTTCGAACAAGCCGGATTGGACGACAGTTACTACTCGCGCGATTGGGTGTTGGCGCATCTTCGGGGAAGTCGCTGGTTCGGTAGCGACGGACGCAAAGCCACGATGGTGCGCGCGCTTGAGACGGCGACGGAAGCCATCGATGCGTCCGACGCCGAAGTGTACGGCGACTACAACACGACGGAGGCCATCACCCACCCGTTCGACCAGTCGTTTCTGAACTCCCCCGTGATTCCGACCGACGGGTCGAGCCAGACCGTCAACAACTACCGCAAGGAATCGGCGGTCGGCAGCAGTTGGCGGATGATTTGTCCGATGAAGGGAGATTCGGAGGCCATCCTGCCGGGCGGCAATTCGGGCGATTACTTCTCCGACCACTATCACGACCAACTGAAGCGGTGGGCGGACACGAAGTACAAACCCCTGACCCACGAGATTCGCGGGAACGTCGCCGTCGAATTCGGAGGCGACCGATGAGCCGACTGGACGCCCTCCGCGCCGACCCGATCCAACGCGTGGCGTTCATCGCCATCGGCGCACTCGCCGGCCTCGCACTCGCGTGGTTCCACTGGATCGGCCTGCTGATCGGCGGGGCACTGGTGAGTCTGCTGACGATGAACTGGAAACGCGGCGTCCTCGCCGGAATCGGGTTCGGGGTCCTCGTACTGCTCGTCTTCGGCGGCCTGCTCGCACTCCACGGTTCGCTCGGGCGAGGGGTCGAAATGGGGCAAATCACCGCCCTTGCCGTCGCGATTCCGTTGGTCCTCGGCGCGGTCGGCGGACTGGCACGGACGCTGGTGTGAAACGGAGGAAGAAAATCACGCACGTGCCAGGAGTTGCAGCCACGTCTGGGTCGCATCGACGCTGACCGAATCCACCGTGAATCCTGCCTCCTCGGCCATCTTCGACAGTTCGTCGGGGCGGTAGAGCGTGAACGACCGTTCGTCCGTCTCGTACACGTCGCCGTCGACCTCCCCTTCGCCGTGTTTGACCGAGAGGAGAAAGATTCCACCGGATTCGAGCACCCGATGGAACTCCTCCAGCGTCGGCGGCGCGTCCTCCCGCGGGACGTGGAGAAACGACGCACACGACCAGAGGCCGTCGAAGGAGTCCGATTCGAGGGAGAGACTGCGCATGTCCATCCGCGCGAACTCCGCAGTCGGTGCGACGTCCCGCGCCGCCCGGAGGAAGTTCGGCGTGAGGTCGATACCGACCACCGAATGCCCGTGATCGCTGAACGTCGCCGATTCCCACCCCGGCCCACACCCGACGTCCGCGATTCGCGCGTGGTCACCGTCGGTCGCCCCTTCAACCGCTTCGAGAAATCGTTCGACCAACTCCTCGACTCCCGTCCTGTCGGCGTTCCGGTCTCGATACTCGTCGGCGACCGCTTGATAGGTTTCGATCGTATCCGGGTCGGTCATCGTGTGAACTGAACGATGGACGGGAGGGATATAGGTGTCACTGCCGCCGAAAATAGGCGACGCCGACGACCGACGTGCTCACTGCTCGAAACCTGATAATCGAAGAATGCACCGGACGGGATTTGAACCCGTGCCATGAGCTTGGAAGGCTCAGGTCCTGCCACTAGACCACCGGTGCGTGCATTACCCGGTCACGCTGTTGCGTGCATCCGAGTGTACTCTCGAATTGTGCACCCCGGCTTAAGGGTGTTACTGTTTTCGCCCGCGGACGACGGCGTAGCAGTTCCCGCTCGAAATCGCCACGTCTTCCGGTTTCAACGCGCTGTTTTCGAGGTCCTCCCGGAACTCGTCGGGCGAGTAGATGTGATAGAAGCGCGGAACGGTCTCGCCGCCGGGGAGCGTCCAATCGACGGTCGTGTCGAACCCCTCCTCGCGGTCGAACTTGTCGTGGGCCGTGCTCCACGCGCTGACCAGCGCGGTGCCATCCGGGGAGAGGACGCGAGCGAGTTCGTCTAAACTCCCGATACGGGCCTCGCGGGTCGGCAGATGGTGAAGCGTGGCAACGTACACCGCGAGGTCGAAGGCGTCGGCGGCGAACGGAATCCGTGCCGCGTCACACTGCACCAAGTAGAGGTCGAACTCCCGTTCGGTCGCGCGCTCTCGGGCCTCCGCGAGCAGGCCCGCGCTCACGTCCGCGCCGACGACGCGCTTTGCGTGGTCGGCGAGCAGTTCGGAGTGACGACCGTTGGCACAGCCGAGGTCGAGGCCGATTTCACCCGCTCGGTCGTCGAGAAACGACTCGACTTCGGGCCACGCGTACTCCCGCGTCTTCGCGAAGTGGGCCGCGATGCGGTCGTAGGTCGCCCGCACGTCGTGGCTCGTCGGTTTCATACCCGAACTCCGAGCGGGGAACTCAAATGTCCTACGAGAAGACGACGAAGTCGATGACGAGGAACGCGACGTACGCGATGGCGAGCATCGCCGTCGCGTGTTTCGCGCCGTCCCGGACCTTCCCCTCGCCCATCTTGCCCGCGACGAAGCCGGAAAAGACGGCCTGGACGAGCGCGGTGTGGAAGAAGACCACGGTGTAGGCGTGGATGTTCACCGTCGAGATGTTGCCGAGTCCGCCGATCGTGACGGGACTTCCGGCGGCGTTTCCGGATGGGAGGTTCTGGAGCGCTGGAACGAGGATGGCCGAGAGCGTCCCGATGATGACGAGGAAGATCAAAAACGAGAGGTAGATGATGATGAGGTAGGTCATCATCTCGTCCTCGCGCTGGCGTTGGAGGCGTTTGGATTCCTGTGCGTCGTCCGCCGCGATCCGGAGGACGCGCCCGATGTCGCCGCTCGCGCGCATCGCGTTCGTCACCAGCGACACCACACGCGTGACGGTGGGCGTATCGATTCGGTCTTCGAACCGCCGAAGCGCGGTCGCGGTGTCGGTTCCCCATTCGATGTCGCGTTCCATGCGCGCCAACTCCTCGTTCAACGCGCCGAGGTCCCCCTTCGTCACCCGCCGAAAACTCTCCACGACCGTCATCCCGGCTTCGTTGACGCTGGCGAGTCGGTCGAGCATGTCCGGGATGGCCGCCTCGATGGCTTTGAGCCGACGGCGATTGTTCCATTGGACGACGGCGTACGTCCCCAACACGAACAGGGCGGCCTGCACCACGACGTCGTCCGCGGACGGGATGGTCGCCGTCCCCGCCGCGAGGTCCGGGAGGATTCGAACGACGATCGAAAGCAACGCGAGAGGAACCGTCAGATACAGCAGGGCGTCCGGGTTCTCCCGCACGGTTCGGAGCGGTTCGGTCAACGCGGTTCGAACGTTCTCGAACTTGTCGTAGGCGGCCAATCGCTCGGCGTTCGAGACGGTCGTTCCGCCGTCGCTCACCGTCCGTCCCGCGTCCGGGTCGCTCACGCGACGAACCGTTGGGACGGTCGCCATCGGTGCGGTCCGGTTCTCGCGGCTGATGTGCAGCGATTCGGTGATGCTGTCGAGGTAGACGACGAACCCGACGTTGCCGAGCGGGATCAACAGATACGCCGTCAGGTAGAGGAACCGAAGCGTGTCGGCGATACCCATCAATCCCATGATGACGAGGATCGTGATGAGCAGGAGCGGACCGACGACGAACAGCGACACGTACCCCTCGGCGAGGACCGAAAGCAGTTCGAGGAACGCCTCCTGCTCGGCTTTCGCGTCGCGTTGGTAACGTTCGTACTGCTCGCTGAGATACGACGGGAGACTCCGGCCGCTCTGGAGGACGCTCGCCAAGTTCTCGCCGAAATCCTCGAACTTCTCGCTCGGGGATTGACGCGACATCTGTCTGATGGCGGTGAGAACGTCGAGGCCGAACAGGTCCATCGCTTTGACCCCGACGGCGATCTCCTCGGCCGCCTCACCGTACACGTCGCGGTTTCGTGCCAGAATCCGCATGATGTCCGGCATTCCCATCCCGCTTCGGGAGAGTGCGTACGTGAACGCGACCGTTCGTGAGAGGCTGCTGTCGATCTTACGCGCGCGTGTGTTCCCTTCGTACGCTGGTAGCTCCCATCTGAGCCAGTACGTTAACCTCCCACCGAGAAGGCCGACCGTCGCGCTGCTGAACAGTAGGAGGACGAACAGATGACCGATGGACAACGAGGGAACGACGACGAGGTCGGCGAGGAAATCCAACTTCGTCGGAAGTTCGCTCCGGAGCACGGTAGGGGACACGGAGAGGGTCGCCAACACGAGTCCGGCGACGTAAACCCCGAGGATGCTTCCGGAGATGGCGGCCAACGTGCCGTACACCCACGTCTTCGAAGCGTACAGTCGGTACGTCTCACCGACGTGTGCCGCCCGAAGAACCTCCTCCCGGCGGTTCCGTCGCCGCCCGCTATCACGAACGTAGGTGCCGAAAGTTTGGAGGGAAACTCGCGTGACGGTTCGATACGCCGTCGTGCTGACCGGGGCGAGTGCGACGGGTGCGAGGAGAACGAGTGCGAGGACGAGCGGGACGAAGTTCAGCAACCCCATCAGTCGAACTCCGCCACGGGCGAGCCGATGGTGCGTTCGACGTTCGAGACGACGGTTTCGGGGTCGGCATAGTACTCGTTGACCATCGCGGTGAACCGACGGTAGTCCGAGATACCGTTCTCGCGGAGATACTGAAGGACGAGTTTTCTGTCCCGAAGTTCGGCGAGCAGTTGCGACTGCGTCCAACCGTGGTCGCGTCGAATCCCATCCAGCACGCCGCTGTCGCGTTTATGAAACGTATCGCCTGCCGCGTCCCACGTGAACGCGGTCGTGTAGTCCAAATCCCCGGTTCGTTGGTCGATACCGTTGATCTCGGCGAGTGCCTGATTCCGTCGCACGCGCTCCTCGCCGACGTAGGTCAACGACTGGATGGAGAGAATGTCGAGTGACTGTATCATCGCGCGCGGGACGTTGATGGGTTCGTTTTCCAGGCGGTTGATGACCGTCTGCACGCTGTCGGCGTGCATCGTGGAGTAGGTCGTGTGGCCGGTGTTCATCGCCTGAAACAGCGTCATCGCTTCGTTCCCGCGAACCTCACCGACGACGATGTACTCGGGACGATGGCGCAGCGCCGAGCGAAGCAGGTCGTACATCGTGATGTCGTTCCCGGCGTCCAACCGGTCGCGGGTGACCGAGGAGAGCCAGTTGTCGTGATACAGCGTCAACTCGCGGGTGTCCTCGATGCTGAGCACTTTCGAGCGCGGCGGGATGAACATCGAAATCGCGTTCATCGAGGTGGTCTTTCCGGACGCCGTCCCGCCCGCGAAGATGAGCGATCTGTTGTTCTCGATGGCCAACCAGAGGTAGGCCATCTGGTCGAGGCCGAAGGTACCGTAGTTTATCAAATCGACGGGGGTGAACGGCTCGTCGGCATACTTCCGGATGGTGAACGCCGATCCGCGCGGGGTGACCTCCTGGCCGAGCGCGAGTTCCGCACGGCTTCCGTCTGGCAGAGTCGCCTCCACGACGGGTTCGCCGACGCTGACGTGTTGACCCGACTGTTGGGCGAGGCGGACGACGAGGCTGTCGAGTTCCTCCTCGGAGTAGACGACGTTCGTCCCGATGTCGTTGTACTCGTCGTGATAGACGAAGATCGGGAGGTCGTAGCCGTCACAGGAGATGTCCTCGATGTGCGGGTCGTGGATGAGCGGATCGAGTTTGCCGAACCCCCGGAACGACCGGAAGAGGTAGTAGAGAAGCCGGAAAAACGTGGCCGGATCCACCTCGACGCCGTACACTTCGAGCAGTTCCCCCAGTTCGTCACGGAGGAGGGCCTCGGCCGTTTCACCGCCCATCTCCCGACGATAGATGAGCGATTCGCGCAGATCCGAAAACAGCCGGTCCAGCAGTTCGACCTCGAAATCGTCCAATTCCGGTTCGACGACGTGATACAGATACTCGTTCGCTCCCGAGTCGTAGTTGATGGAGACGAACGCGAACGGCGCGTTCAACCAGTATCGTTCGATTTCCTCGTATCCCGAAACACCAGTAAACGTAATGAGCGAGCCGTGCGACGTCGGGTCGTAGTCATCGACCGCTACGGTCGACCCCCGAAGCATCTCGGCGGTGCGCCGAATCGTGTGTCGCAATTCGCGCGCGCGGACGGTCAGTTCATTGAACGTTAGCCCCGACATGTTTGTCTAGTGTCCATCACGCGTCGGACCGGACGGCCGATTCCGGTTTCCCCCTGTCCAGCGCGTGAGAGACGTATCTTGTCACGCTCATCGAAGTGGGGATACTTAAATCAATGGCTCGACAGGTACCGAGACGGTAAATGACATTGGAATATGATTATTTGCCTTTCGAGAGGAGTGCTCACGTTTCGGTACATGGCGTTACGTTCATGAGACGCGAGAACGTAGGTTCGGGTACGGAATGAGGCGCGATTATTTCACATTGAACGTCGAAAATATCGACTGGGTCGAAACAGGCGGGACGCCCCAGAAACCGACGGTAATCATCGATTTCGAGGGACCGTCCGCCACGCTTCGTGAGCGGCTTACCGGTCCATCCGGGGATCTTCTCGATGCGGGAGAGACGGACGTTACCTTTCGACTACAGGCCAGTCTCGACGACCCGTCGGCGACGGGCGTCGTGAGCGTGACGAATCGAACGACGGGTGACTTCATCCTCGAACTGAACGAAGACGCGGACGACGTGCTTCGGTTCATCCGCGCGGCCCGCGCGTACGGCGACGAGACTGACGAGTCGAACGGCCGCTATCACGTCGATATCGCGATCAACGGGGACCACGTGGTCGAATACGACAAGAGTACGTTCCTCGTGTACAACGACGCCGGTAATCTACTGCGCCAGCACAGTCTCATCCCGAGCGGCGTCGAACTGTAAACCTCCTTTTTCGCGCCTTCAGAACCACGGAGCGATGACGCCGGTCATCACCGCCGCGATATAGATCCCCGCGATTGCCGCGAGGAGGATGATTGTCCCGATCAGATAGTCGAACAATCCGTTCGGCGTCGTCAGCCTTGGCAGGTTCATGTCAACGTCTACGACGGACGGTGCCATAATCGTTGTTGGGGAAATCGAGAGGACCTAAGTACCAGGATACGAAGCCTCTCGTATGAACTTGTTCGGAACTGCGGGTATCCGCGGTGATGTCGTCGAGCGGGTAACTCCCGAACTCGCGCTCGCCGTCGGACGGGCCGCTGGACAACAGGGAGAGGCGTTCGTCGTCGCCCGCGACGGACGGGAAACCGGCGCGGCACTGGCCGCCGCGATGGAAGCCGGGTTGGAAAGTGCCGGGGCAACCGTCTACCGTGCGGGTCAGCTTCCGACACCCGCACTCGCGTTCGCGTCGCAGGGTCGTCGTGGCGTCATGCTCACGGCGAGCCACAACCCCCCGACTGACAACGGTATCAAACTCTTTCACGACGGGCAGGAGTACGACCGCACCGCCGAGCGGGCCGTCGAAACCGGCGTCGAAGACGACCTGCCGCCTCGCCCCTGGGACGAGTGGGGAGAGAGTTCCCGGGAGGACGTTCTCCACACGTACCGGAAGGCGGTGATGGAGTACGCGCGGGAGTACGGTGCACCGCTGAACGGCGTCCGCGTCGCCGTCGATTGTGGCAACGGGATGGCGAGTGTGGCGACACCCCAAGTCCTCCGAGCGCTGGGTGCACAAGTAATCTCGCTCAACGCGAACGTGGACGGGCACTTCCCCGGCCGCCCGAGCAAGCCGACACCCGAGACGCTGACCGACCTCCGTTCGTTCGTCGCCGCCGACGATTTCGAGTTCGGACTGGCCCACGACGGGGATTCGGACCGAATCGTCGTCGTCAACGCGGACGGCGATGTCGTCCACGAGGACACCGTCGTCGCAATCCTCGCGGAACATTACACGAGGGACAGCGAGGCCGCGGACCCGGTGGTCGTGACGACGCCAAACGCCTCGGCACGAATCGATGAGCGCGTTCGTGAGGCCGGGGGGCGCGTCGAACGCGTCCGACTCGGGTCGCTTCACGAGGGAATCGCATCGGCACTCGAAGACGGCGACGAGGATACCGAAGTCGTGTTCGCCGCCGAACCGTGGAAGCACATTCACACGGAGTTCGGCGGGTGGATCGACGGCGTGGTGAGCGCGGCGGTGCTCTCGCGACTCATCGCGGACGCCGGGGGCATCGAACCGCTCCGTTCCGACGTGACCGAGCGCCCGTATCGAAAGGTAAGCGTCGATTGTCCCGACGACGCGAAGACGGGAACGATGGAACGGGTCGAAACGACGCTCCCCGAACAGTTCCCCGAGGCCACCGTCGAGACGGAGTACGGGGTTCGTGCGGAGCTTTCGGATGGATCGTGGGTCCTCGTCCGACCGAGCGGCACCGAGCCATACGTCAGAATTTACGCCGAAAGCGAGGACGTGGACGACCTCGTCGCCCGAACAAAGGATATCGTAACGAACGCCGTATCGAGTGTAAAAAAGTAACCGACGACGCCGTGTTTCAGTTATTTTTCGGGATTTCGAGCGCAAAGCGACGCGTTTATCACAAATCACTCGTCTGATTACTCATAGATGACGGACATTGACAAACGGCGTCGAACGGTGATGAAAGTAGGCGGTACCGTCGGCATCGCCGGACTTGCTGGTTGTATCAGTAGCCCCAGTGACAGTAATGGGGACGGTGGCGGCGACACCAGCAGCGACGGCGGGAGCGGGGACGACACCTCCTCGACGGGGACCGACGGGAGCTCCGACAGCGGCAAGGACACCAACGTCGGGATGGTCTACGCGACGGGCGGTCTCGGGGACAACTCGTTCAACGACATGGCGAACAAGGGAATCAAACAGGCGAAACAGGAGTTCGGCGTTCAGTTCCAGAACGCGGAACCCGACTCGCCGAGCGACGTGGAGAACCTCCAGCGGCAGTTCGCCCAGTCCAGCAGCCCGAACTACGACCTCATCTGCTGTATCGGCTACGTCCAGACGAACTCCCTGATCAAGAACGCCAGTCAGTACCCCGACCAGGACTTCATGCTCGTGGACAGCGTGGCGGAGAAGGACAACGGTGACCTCGTGAAGAACGTCGCGAACTACACCTTCAAGGAACAACAGGGCTCGTTCCTCGTCGGTAACCTCGCCGGACAGCTGACTCAGATGGACTTCAGCGCCGGAAAAGGTTCGACGAACCCCGACAAGAAAGTCGTCGGCTTCGTCGGCGGGAAGGAAGTTCCGCTCATCAAGAAGTTCGAGGCAGGCTACAAGGCCGGTGTCGCACGCGCGAGCGAGGACATCGAGGTCAAAACGGCGTACGCCGGTACGTACAGCGACCCGGTTAAGGGGAAGGAAGCGGCGATTTCGATGTACGAGAGCGGTGCGGACATCGTCTACCACGCGGCGGGTGGCACCGGAAACGGTGTGTTCAAAGCCGCGAACCAGAAGGGTCGGTTCGCCATCGGTGTCGACAGCGACCAATCGAAGGCGAAAGGGACGGCGAAGTTCAGCCCCGTCATCCTCGCCAGCATGGTGAAGAAAGTGGACGAGGCGGTTTACCGCTGCACGAAGCACGTCATGAACGGGGAGTTCAAGGGCGGCCAAGTCAACACGCTCGGTCTGAAAGATGGCGGTATCGAAGCCGTGTACGGCGCGGACCTCGGTTCGAAGATTCCACAGGACGTCAAGGACAAAGTGGACGAATCGCGCAAAGCAATCGTCAACGGCGACATCGAAGTCCCGACGAAACCAAAGCAGTAAGCGCAAACCCGCGCGCTTAAACAAGTAGGACGGAAATCCAGAATTAGAATGAGCCGGGCGGTACATCTCGACGGCATTACGAAGCGATTCCCGGGTGTCGTCGCAAACGACAACGTCGATCTGACGATAGAGCCGGGGTCGATTCACGCACTTTTAGGGGAGAACGGTGCCGGGAAGACGACGCTGATGAACGTCCTCTACGGACTGTACGAACCCACCGAGGGGAACGTCGTCATCGACGGCCAACCACGCGAGTTCGATTCGCCGCGTGATGCTATCGACAACGGCATCGGCATGATTCACCAGCACTTCATGCTCGTCGATACCCTCACGATTACGGAAAACATCGTTCTCGGCAACGAACCTCGAAAGTGGGGTGGATTGGCAATGGACCGAGCTCGCGCCGAACGCGAGGTGCGAGAACTAAGCGAGCAGTACGGGTTCGACGTGGACCCGAACGCGCTCGTCGAAGACGTGAGCGTCGGCGTGCAACAGCGCGTCGAAATCCTGAAAGCACTGTATCGGGGCGCGGACGTCCTCATCCTCGACGAGCCGACCGCAGTGCTCACGCCACAGGAAATCGAGGAGTTGCTCTCGGTTCTCGACGAACTCACGGCACAGGGAAAGAGCATCATCTTCATCACCCACAAACTCGGCGAGGCGATGCACGCCGCCGACCAAATCACCGTCCTTCGGGACGGAAAGAACGTCGGTTCGGTCGATACCGACACCACGAACCGCGAGGAACTCGCGGAACTCATGGTCGGTCGTGAAGTGCTCCTCGAAACGGACAAGGACCCCGCGGACCCCGGCGACGTGATGCTCAACGTCTCCGGGCTTCGAATCACGGACGAACGTGGCGTCGAACAGGTGTCCGGCGTCGACGTCGTCGCCCGTGAAGGGGAAGTGTTCGGCATCGCCGGTGTCGACGGAAACGGCCAATCCGAACTCATCGAGGCAATCACCGGCCTCCGCTCGCCGGACGAAGGCGCGGTTTCGTTCGACGGTCGGGACATTACTGGACTGTCCCGCCGGGAGCGAATCGACGCCGGAATGGCCTACATTCCCGAAGACCGGCAAGTTCGCGGTCTCGTCATGGAGTTCGACCTCGTGGAGAACGGCCTCCTCGGAAGTCAGCATTCGGAGCCGTACTCACACGACGGTCGAATCGACTGGAACGGGACACGGGTACACGCTGAGGACATCATCGAGGAGTACGACGTGCGACCGCCCGACGCCGACGCGTCGGCGGAGTCGCTTTCGGGCGGGAACCAACAGAAGTTCATCGTCGGTCGGGAGTTCGCTCGTGACCCGTCGCTCGTCGTCGCCGCGCATCCGACGCGTGGTGTGGACGTCGGCAGTATCGAGTTCATCCACGACCGACTGCTCGACTTGCGCGCGGAAGGGAAGGCCATCGTCCTCATCTCCTCGAAACTCGACGAAGTGCAGCAGCTCTCGGACCGACTCGCAGTCATGTACGAAGGAACCATCATGGACGTCGTTGACCCGGACCACGTAACCGAAGAGGAACTCGGCCTGCTGATGGCGGGCGAGCATCCGGATGACACACCCAGTCTCCGAGGTGAAGTCCAGTGAGTTCGTGGCGGGACCAAGCCGAAAAGGGCCTCACTCGACTCACGGAAACGTCGGCGGTCGAACGAATTCTCATCAGCCTCGCCGCGCTCGTCATGTCGATCATCGTCGGCGGGTTCGTCATCCTCATCTCGGGGTGGGTCGCGACCTGTTCCGATCCGTTCCTCGCACAGCAAGTCCTCATCACGATTCCGGGAACGGGCGGCTGGGGGGTCCAGTTCCCGATTCCGGGGTCGTTCTGTTACAACCCGATCCAGGTGTACAAGTACCTCTTCGTGGGATCGTTCGCCAACCCACAGACGTCCACCCTGTTCCCGCCGGACTTCGTCCTCGACAAGTTCAGCCTCGCGGTGACGCTGCGCCAGACGAGCGTCCTCCTGCTCGCCGGACTGGCCGCCGCCATCGCGTTCCGGGCGGGGATGTTCAACATCGGAACGCAAGGACAACTCGTCCTCGGTGGGCTCGGCTCCGCGTTGTCGGTGCTGTGGGTCGCCCCACACGTCCCCGGCGGACTCGTGGGAAGCATCATCCTCATCCCGCTCGGATTGCTAGCCGGAGCGGTCGTCGGTGGTATCTACGGTGCGATACCGGGAGCGATGAAGGCGTACGCGGATGCGAACGAGGTCATCACGACCATCATGCTCAACTTCATCGCCACGGGTATCGCGTTCGTCCTCGTCTCGGAGTACTTCAAGAATCCGGCGAGTCAGACAGTCGAAACGCGTCCGATGCCGTCGGCGGCGGTGCTGTCACCCATCGTCTTCCCGAGCCAGGCGTCCTTCTCCATCCTCGTCCTCATCGGCGCGCTCGCCCTCGCGGGCGGGGCCTACCTGCTCCTCCACCGAACGGCGTTCGGGTACGACCTCAGGACGAGCGGCGTCCAACCGGAAGCCGCGGAGTACGGTGGCGTGGACGCGAAGCGAACGATGGTATCGAGCATGGCACTCTCCGGTGCCGTCGCCGGAATCGCGGGGACGGTGTACGTCCTGATGATTCTGGGTCGGTGGCAACAAGGCGTTCCATCCTACGGTTTTGACGGTATCACGGTGACGATTCTGGCGGGTAACAACCCGCTCGGTATCCCGCTAGCAGCGCTCCTCTTCGGAATGCTGAAAAGCGGAAGCCTCGCCATCGACTTCGGACTCGGCGTGCCGAAACAGCTAGTCGGCGTCCTGCGCGGGCTCATCATCCTGTTCGTCGCCATGCCGGAGTTCTTCCGGATGATCGGCAAACGGGTGACGACCCCGAGTTCGTCGGGTGCCGTCGCCGCGGATGGCGGTACGACCGTCGAAGGAGGTGAGAACGATGAATAGACGCGTTCGGCTAACCATATGGTCCATCGTCGTCGCGGCGATCATCGGCGTCGTCGGGTTCCTGTTCCCGAACAGCGTCGTCGGCAAGATCGTCGGCACGATCAACGGGAGCTATGCGAGTGCCGCACTCCGGGCGACGGTACCGATCGGATTCGCCGCACTCGGTGGTATCTTCGCCGAGAAAAGCGGCGTCATCAACATCGGACTCGAAGGGCACCTCATCATCTCGGCGTTCACCGGTGTCGCGGTCGCCAACGCGCTCGCCGGACCGGCAGGCGCGACACAGACGACCCTCTGGCTCGGCTTCTTCGCCGCGGTCATCGCGAGCGGACTGCTCGCACTCCTGTTCGCCGTCGTCTGCATCGAGTTCAAGGCCGACCAGATCATCGCCGGACTCGCGGTGTGGCTCATCGCGCTGGGTCTCGCACCGTTCGCGAGCAAGATCCTGTGGGGCGGCATCAACAGTCCGAGCGTCGGCACGATAACGAACTGGCGGATTCCGCTTCTCGCGAAGATTCCGGTCATCGGTCCGGTGCTCTTCAACGCGAACCCGACGGTGTACATGCTCCTCATCGCCGTTCCGCTGACGTGGGGAATCCTGAACAAGACGGCGTTCGGTCAGTGGGTGAAAGCCAGCGGGGAGAACCCGATGGCACTCGACACGGTCGGGGTGGACGTTCATCGCGTCCGCTACGCGAGCGTCCTCATCTCGGGACTCCTCGCCGGAATCGGGGGTGCGGGACTCTCGCTCGGGCAGGCAGGGCTGTTCAACGGCAGCGGCACCACGATGGTCAACGGCCGTGGCTGGATCGGCATCACCGCCTACCTGTTCGGGAACTACAACCCGTTCGGCGCGTTCGGCGCGTCGTTCCTCTTCGCCAGCCTCGATGCGCTTCAGTTGCGACTTCAGCAGGTCGGGTTCAACGTGCCACGCGAACTCATCGGAATCATCCCGTACGTGACGGTCATCATCGTGTTGGTGTTCGTCGGACACACGCGAACCCCGGACGCCGCAGGCGAGCACTACGAATCCGGCGAAGAGTAAGGCGCAAGGCGGCGGTCGGTCGTTCGCCGATATCGTTTTTCGGTCGATTTCGGTCCCGGTCCGTTTTCCCGATTCGTTCGACGCGAGGAGCGGTTGCTGTGGGAAGTTCCGGAAGGTCGCGGATAACAGGGTTTGAACGAGCGCGAGCGAAACGAGCAGTCCGTGAAACACGGCGGTTCTGGTTCCGTGATGGTATATGAACGTTCGGGGAAACAGGGGAGAAAAATCGCGCGGACGCGGCGCGTCCACCGCATCTTCGCGCGCCGACCGCTCCCTCCGCTTCTCTCACAATTCGTGTTTTCGCGTCTTATTTGAACCGTCGTCACGCATCCGTCGTATGGACGAACTCGTCGAGCAGGCACGCGAGATTCAGGACCGTGCGCACGTCCCGTACTCGGAGTACCCGGTCGGGGCAGCGCTCAGAACCGCGGATGGAACCGTCTACGTCGGTTGTAACATCGAAAACGCGAACTTCAGCAACTCGCTTCACGCGGAGGAAGTCGCGTTCGCTGAGGCGATAAAGTCGGGACACCGGGAGTTCGACCGTCTCGCGGTTAGTTCCGCGCGCCGTGACGGCGTGACGCCGTGCGGGATGTGCCGCCAGACGCTCGCCGAGTTCTGCGACGACGACCTCGTGATCGTCTGCGACCACGGCGACGAGGTGAAGGAGTACACCCTCGGTGAGTTGCTGCCGGACACGATCACCGAGGAGATGCTGGACTGATCGTCGCCCGTCGCCCGAAACGCGAAGCACCTATTTCTGCGGCGGCGAACGTGAGTGGTATGGATGATAGCGAAGACCCAAACGCGGAGGTACAGTACCACATCGAAGTCGGCGAGGACGACGTTGCGAACGCGGTTCTCCTGCCCGGCAATCCGGAGCGCGTCGAGAAGATAACGCAGTTCTGGGACTCGGCGGACGAGAAGGCGTTCCACCGCGAGTACCGAACCGTGACGGGAACGTACGACGACGCGCCCATCAGCGTCACTTCGACCGGCATCGGCAGTCCGTCGGCCGCGATTGCGGTCGAGGAACTGGCGCGAATCGGTGCGGACACGTTCATCCGTGTCGGGTCCTGCGGAGCGATCCAACCCGAGATGAGCGTCGGCGACCTCGTCATCACGACCGGCGGGGTTCGACAGGAAGGGACGAGCGACGAGTACGTTCGGGAGGATTATCCGGCGGTCGCGGATTACGAAGTCGTCGCGGCGCTGGTCGCCGCGGCGGAACGACTGGATTATGACTACCACACCGGCATCACGATGAGCGCCGACAGCTTCTACGCGGGGCAGGGCCGTCCCGGATTCGAGGGTTTCCTCGCGGAGGGAGGCGACGAACTCGTGTCCCATCTGCGGGACGCGAACGTGAAAAACATCGAGATGGAAGCGAGCGCGATTCTGACGATTGCGAACGTCTACGGTCTCCGAGCGGGGGCGATCTGTTCGGTGTACGCGAACCGCGAGACCGGCGAGTTCCGAACCGAAGGCGAACATCGGGCCGCCGAAACGGCCAGCCTCGCGGTGAAGCTACTCGCACGGATGGACGAGGTGAAAGCGGAGGCAGGTGTGGACCGCTGGCACCCGGGTCTCTCCCTCGACTAGCTCGTTTTCCTGACCTGCTGTTCGATAACAGTCCCGTTGACGCGGTAGATCGCCACCGACCCGGAGCGATACACTCGGTGGATTCCGGGGAAGCGTTCGAACGACGTCTGACCGTAGCGCTCCCGCTCGCGCGGGCCATAGTATATGTATTCGACGTCGTATCGTTCCAGTAGCTCCGCACGGGTTTTCCACGTCGTGGTCGGTGAGAAAATCGCCGCGACGTCGTTCTTTCGAGCCTGGTAGGCATCGCTCCCGCGATAAATCTGCTCTTGATACCAACCGACGATGGTCGGAACGCCGGTGAGCGACGACGCAGGACTCCCCCAGACGTAGGGCTTTCCGGGCGCGGACACGATGTGCGGTCGTCCCTTTCTCGCGTCGAGCCATTCGATCGCTCCGGCTTCGCCGGGGTGGAACGTTTGGACGAACGCCAACCCGTCGAGCGTCGGGTCGTCCGCTCGATGGATCGGGTTGTCCGTCGTCACGTGCTCCCCCAGGGAGAACACGCCGTACACGGATGCGACCAGTACGAGAAGCGTCGCACAGACCGCAGTCGCCTGCCTGCTTAATCGTGATGTTTGGCTTCGAGTGGTCGTTTCGGTCCGAGTGGCCGTCTCGGCTGGAATCGCGGCCGCTACCAACCGTGTCAGTGCGACGCCCGCGGCGACACCCCAGAGGACCCACAGTTGCATGTATACCTTGAACACCGTGTTGAACCGTCCGGAAATGGCGTTGTCGCGCACGTAGACGAATTCGACGAGCAGGACGAGTCCCGCACCGGCCACCAACAGTACCGTCTCGAACCCGAGGTCGGCGTCCGAACGGAGGAGCAACCATCCACCGACGAGAAGCGGGGCAACCAACAGCAGCGCCGCGGCCCCTGCTTTCCAACTCAGGAGACCCAACAGGAGACCGAAGATCACCACGAGTGCCGTATCCCTGTCCTTCCATCGGGCATTCATCCCGAGATACAGCACGAACAGACAGAGGAAGATGCCGTGGACGATGAGCAACTCGACGGCGTTGCTCCGGTCGGGCAGAAAGCCGAGACCACGTGCGCCTGCGGCCCCGAGCAGCACGTTGAGGATGAATGGGGCCGCCCACACGAAGGCGAGACCGCCGACGGCGACGACGATGAGCAGCGAAAGTACGATCCTGATGAGTTCGTCGGCCAACCGCGATCGTTCGCCGATTTGAAGCAGTCGCTCGCCGTGCGGAACGAGCGTTGCCGGATGTCCTTCGGCGAACACGAGCGAAAGCCAGACGACACCGAGTGCGGTCGGAAAGCTCCAGAAACTGACGGTGCTGATAAAGCCGACGACGGGTGGAAGCGCGACGAAGAGGAGGAGACGTCGCCGCTTGGTGTCGGAACGATATATGGCATAGCCGAGCGCCGCGACGAACAACAGGAACGGCTGTCCCATCATGTGGGCGTGAAGGTCCCCGTTCAGATACGCGAAGAAGGGGAACTCGTTTATCGTCCCGACCATGACGCGGCTGGCGTCCCAGTAGTGGAAATCGGTCGGCGAGATGGGAATCGCCGACGGGTCCATCTCCAGCGGTTTCGCGATCGCTTCCAGCAACCACTGTGGGAAGCTTCCCGCGAGCAGGCGCAAGGGGGTGTAAACGTTCCCGGCGAAGCCGACGAAGAACCCGGCAGCGATACCGGCGAAGCGTCGAGGTATCCCCTGCCTGTCGGCGATCGCGCTCGCCAGACCGTAGGCGGACGTGATGAGCATACCGTAGAAGCCGGAGAGGGCGAGGTTGTAGCTGTAGCGGGGGAGCGTCCCCGTGAGTTTCGTCAGAATCGCGGCGATGAGATGGCCGCCGTAGTAGTACTGAATCGATTTCCCTGCAAACCACATGTCCTCGGGCGGGAGCTTCGGGGTTCGCATGAGCGATTGCAGCACGCCGAAATCGAGGAACTTCTCGCCCCCGGTCGCGATGATGGCCGGATCGATGGCCCGGACCACGACGAGAAAGCAGAACGCGACCGTGAAAACGACCATCGCTTCCGTGTACCCCTCCAAATCGAGTTCGAGGTCGTACCGCGTCAACGCCATCGAGAGGGCGGCGAGAACGACGATTGCGACGACGACGGTAGCGCTCGTAAACGTAAACTGGCCGAGCCAATAGGTGACGACCGTCACCACGACGAGACTCGCCGGAAGGGCGAACGTCGCCCCACGGTCGGGGAACCCCTGAAAGAGCGCGGCTGTGATCGGAAGTCCGGCGAGCGCGAGTGCGTAGTATATTACCAGCCAGAACGCGACGAGCACGAACTCCATCTGGGTCATTCGGAGCACCGCAGTGATATACTTCTTGTGGTTGTGTATTGCAATAGACATACTTTTTTGTCGTATACGATCGCGGCACAAACCCACACACGGCGGCCGAATCACAACCCTTAACCACTGGACGGCAGTATGAACTGATAGCGGGATGGGATAGCCAGGAGATTCCGGCGGGCTCATAACCCGCAGATCGGTAGTTCAAATCTACCTCCCGCTATTTTACTTCGATCTCAACTCCCGAATGACGGGCAGAGTCTTGCCGCTGTCGTCGGGATTGCATGAACCTACACGGAGTGGATTTGAATCAGGAAGCGAAGCGGAACGGCCGTGGTTCGAATCTACCTCCCGCTATTTACACACGACTTTCACCGACCAGTTATTTCTTAATCACAACCCTTAACTACCGGACGGCAGTATGAACTGATAGCGGGATGGGATAGCCAGGAGATTCCGGCGGGCTCATAACCCGCAGATCGGTAGTTCAAATCTACCTCCCGCTATTTTCCCTTTACTTCAACTCTCAAGCGACGAGCTGAGCCTCGTCGCGGTTATTTAGCTGGATAATCCTGCGGAGTAGATTTGGATCAGGGAGTGGAGCCAAGCGAAACGACCGGGGTTCGAATCTATCTCCCGCTGTTTTCACACGATTCGTCTTTCATCGGTCGGTTCTCCCTTTCCCTCAAAATCGGCCGGTGCCATCCGACTTATTCCCCTTGCACCGGTAGAACCGTACATGCCATCCGCACTGTTCGTGGTGAGCGAAGAAGGATATTGGGGAGAGGAGTGTATCGAACCGCTGCAAACGCTGGATGAGGCGGGTGTCGAGATAACGGTCACGACGCCGAGTGGGGGAAAACCCGTGGTCGATGAGCGATCCATCGACCCCGAGAACGTGGGCGAAGAAACCGCAGAGCGTGTTCGGGAAGCCGACGAAACGGACCCGCGACTGCAGGATCCGGTTCCGCTAGCGACGACGAGCGTCGAGGAATACGATGCCGTCGTCTTCCCCGGTGGCCATGGGACGGAGTGGGACGTAAACCAGGACAAGCACGCACGAAACCTGCTCCGTGATGCGGTCGAAACGGGCGATACGAAAGCACTCGTCGTCTGTCACGCCGTTGGCTTGCTGGCGTTCACTCGTGACAGTGACGGAGGCTTCCTCGTGGACGGACGAAACGTCACCGGGTTCCCGAACGAGTGGGAGGAGGGAATCGTCGATGACGACGACTGCATGCCGGACGGCCGGAAACTACCGTACTGGGTCGAGGACGAAGTGAAAGCGGCGGGTGGAACGTGGGACGCCGAACTCGACGCCGAAACCAGTGTTCGGACCGACGGTGATCTACTTACCGCACGCGGACCGGGGTCGTCGCATGACGCGGCGACGACGCTCCTCTCCGCGCTCGGGATCGAGTGATCCGGATCCGAAGCGGGTAATTTATAGTTGATTCGTTCCCAGTTGACACGAGATGCTAGGGACGCGCGGCGTGTTGGCGGTGTTGGCAGGGGTAGTCATGATAATTGCCATCCCCGTTCTCCGCTCCGGACGCCGGTCAACGGGGCTGTGGTTACTGACTATCGCATTTTCCATCGCCACCCTCTGGTCCGCTCTCAGTCTCGCATGGACCCGGAATCATTCCGGGATGCTTTCGTTCCAATCGTATTTTATGCTAGCGACGACCGCAGTTGCTGGGACGATCTATTATGGGATGCTTGCCAGGGAAGTAAGTGCTGAACATTAATTTCCTTATTCTAATTGTCGAATACGATTGAAACTCTTTACTAGTTTTATTACGTGAATTGCTTCTATGAAGCCTGAAAGACTAAATGCTTATTCTAACCAGTAACTTTAAATACATCTTCTACAAGTCTTTGGTATGCCACGGCGACGCAACCGAAGTGGTGCAGATGATAGCCGACGGAAGTTTCTGAAGGCAAGTGGGGCCGGTGCTGTTGCTCTCTCCCTTGCGGGTTGTTCCGGTAACAGTGGTGACAGCAAAGGAACTTCTTCCGACACGTCGACAGGGAATGGGGAAACCGAAACGACGAAAGAACCGAGTCAGAATACCCTTTCTCCGGACGATATCAAACCGGGTGGAACGCTCCGGTACGGGATGGATACCGCACCGGACAGTCCGAACATTATGCTGGCGGGCAGCGTGTATTCTGCGGTTGCGCTGGACCCCGTGTACGATTATGGTGTCGCACAGGACCCGGTCACGTTCGAAATGAAACCGGAGGTCTTCACCGACTGGACCCTGAAGAATGCGGACAAGGACAAACCGGATGTTTACGTCAAAGCCCGAAAAGACGGCTTGAAATGGAACGACGGTGAGGAATTCAAGATGGAGGACATCCTGTTCTCCTACCAGTTCCAGCTCGACAACAAGCCCGGTCAGTGGTCCGTCTGGAACTACTTCGACAAGATCGAGGAAGCGAAAAACGACTGGGACTTCCACATCAAACTGTCCCAGCAGGTTGGGACGTGGGACTCGGACGTCGTCGGCGGCGCTCCCATCATTCCCAAACACAAGTGGGAGGGTGTCGATTACAAGAACTACGACCCGACGAAGGCGAACGACGAGGGTCCAGTCGGAACCGGGCCGGGTAAGCTGGTCAAATGGAACGCGGACACGTCGATGCAGATCAAGTTCCGCCGCGATTACATCGAGAACGAGTACGCGCTCAATAAGCTCGACTGGAAGAAGGAGAGCAAGACGCTCATTCACGGCGGTCCGTTCCTCGACGGCGTGAACTTCAAGGTGTATGGTGGAACGTCGGCGATGACGCAGGCCTTCCTGCACGACGAAATCGACACGCACTACGGCAGCTTGGAGTCCTCGAAGATTCCGAAGGTCAAGAAGATGGACGGCGCCGGTCTCGTCAAAGGGTACGACAGCGGATTTTCGTACTGTGGTTTCAACTGCCGTCGCTCGCCGCTCGACGACGTTGCCCTCCGGCAGGCGATGGCGTTCATGTTCGACGACTACTACTGGACGACCCAGCTGCACGGCGGATACGTCCTCAAAGGCGATTACGCCCAGTCACCGGGGTACAAAGGTGTGCGTCCCGAGACCGTGTACGGTGGCGAACTGCTTGAAGACCCCCGCACCAACGCATTCGACTTCCGTGCGGAGAAAGGTAAGAAGCCGGATGTCGAAGGTGTTCGCAAGTACCTGACGGACGGAAAAGTCATCGACGGATCGAAAGGCACGTTCGTCGGGAAGAAGTTCCCCGGCTCGTTCTCGGGCGTCAAAGCGAGCCAGTCGAAGGCGAAGTACAAGTACACGTTCGGTCCGGTCAAATCGGACGTTCTCAAGAAATCGGATGCCGACGTGACGAAGGAGATTCGGGTCGACGGCAAGACCATCACGGAGATGATGGGCGACGGTGGCATCACCCTCCTCATCGACCCGCCAGGGGAACAGCCCAAGATCGCGAAAGGGATCAACCGCTGGAAGAACAACTTGCATCAACTCGGTATCCCGGCCCACACCGAGTCGATCTCGTTCAACACCATGACGGGTAAGGTGTACCAAAAGGAGGACTTCGACGTGTATCCGATGGGCTGGGGCGGAACTAGCGCATACGGAACGTCGCTTCACTCGTTCTTCTATTCCGGAAATTCGGGAGACGACACCGACAAGTTCGCCTACAATTCCACCGGGTACGGTGTGGCGGGCGGAAGCGCAGACAAGCTTCTCGAAAAGGCGTACAAGGAGACCGACCCCGACAAGCGGTCCAAGAAGTACGCGAAGGCGATGGAAAAGATCTATCTCGACATGCCGTACATGGTCCAGTCCTACGACAAATACCGCTGGCCGGTCAACTCGAAGAAGTTCGGCGGGTTCGTGAAGAACATCGTCGACCCGGGCTATGCGAACTGGGACGCGGAGTACAGCAGCATCTACCTGAAAGAGAACCTGAAGCAGTAATCGCGTCTTCGAGCCCTTCCGAGTGGGTTTTCGCGGTATGGCAGGGGAAATCGGTGGTTGAATTTACTACGTGATCGATACGAAAATCATCACATTGATAATGAAGGTATTCCATGAATGACATGGATACACACAAATAAACGATATGGTAAACAGTATGTCGAAATCAACGGACGGTAGAGTATGACAAAGATCAGCACCCGCTATCTCGCAAAGCGATTGGTCGTCTCATATCTGACACTACTCGTCATCATGACGATCATATTCTTGCTCATTCACAGTATGCCCGGGTCGATCATTTCGAGTATGATCACTCCGAAGATGAAACCGGCGCAAATCGAGCGAATCAGACAACAGTGGGGGCTGAACCAACCGCTGTGGAAACAGTACCTACACTACATGGTCAACTACCAGACGGGCAACTTCGGTCGGTCGCCGACGAAGCACGTCGCTGTCTGGGACGTCATCATCCGACGCTTCCCGCGAACGATCATCCTGTTCGGTGCTGGGTTCATCATCGCGTACACTATCGGCCCACTCATCGGAATGTATCTGGGCTGGTGGCGAGGGTCGAACAAGGACAAGACCATCTACACGTCCGGTCTCTTCATGTACTCGATGCCCGCGTTCTGGATCGCGTGGCTGTTCATCTGGGTGTTCAACTACAAACTGAAACTGCTAAAAAGCGCGTACATGGTCGATCAATTCGGAGTGCCGGATTGGACGCCGTTCTTGGCGATGTCGAACATCCTCTCTCACATCGCGTTACCGCTCTTCAGCATCGCGTTCGTCGGATGGGTCGGTTCCATGCTCGTCATGCGACCGTCGATGAACAACGTCACCGGGGAGGATTACGTATTCCTCGCGCGAGCGAAGGGGCTCAGCGAACGTACCGTGATGATGAAACACGCGGCGCGGAACGCATTGATTCCGGTCGCGACACAGGCTATCGTCGGCCTCGCGTTCCTCGTGGACGGGAGCGTCATCATCGAGCAGGTGTTCAGCTGGCCCGGTATCGGGAAGCTGCTGGTGAGTGCAGTGCAAGGAAGGGACTACCCGATTGCACAGGCAGCGTTCTTCATGACCGCGATACTCATCATCTCCATGCGACTGCTGACGGACGTCGCATACACCTTCCTCGACCCGCGAATCAAGTTTGGAGGGGACTAACGAATGTCAACACAATCCGAAAACGCTTCAACGACAAGTACGCTCAAAGAGCAGTGGAAACCGCGGATCGAACGATTCCGACGGGGATGGAGCCGATATACGCAGCACAAGATGGGCGTTATCGGGCTCATCATCCTCGTCGTCTACATCCTGTGGGCGCTCTTCCCGTCGGTATTCGCCCCCCACTCCCTCAACTGGGTAGCCTACCTCGGGGAGGACCAGACCGCCCGCATGACCCCCCAGCAGATCAGCCAGCTACCACATCCCCCGGCGTTCGGTGATCCGTTTTTCGCACCGCTCGGAACGACCGACGAGGGGGAAGGTGTTCTGACACTGTTGATTTACTCGACGAAAACTGCACTGTACATCGGGTTCGCCGCGGGATTGCTCTCCAGTCTCGTCGGCGTCCCGCTCGGTCTCATCAGCGGGTTTTACGGTGACACGTGGATCGACGAAGCCATCCAGCGCATCGTGGACGTGATGTACGGGTTGCCGTTCCTCCCGTTCCTCATCGTTCTCGTCGCCGTCAATGGCGTCAACACGACGAACATCATCATCGGCATCGCGGTCACCTCGTGGCTCAACAACTGCATCCTCATCCGCGGTGAGACGTTGTCGCTCAAGGAACGGGCGTACATCGAGTCGGCGCGCGTCGCGGGGGCGAGCGACACGCGAATCGTGTTTCGTCACATCCTGCCGAACGTTATTCCACTCGCGTTCGTGTTCCTTGCCCAGGACGCGGCGGGCGCGATCCTCGCACAGGCATCGCTCGCATTCCTCGGGTACGTCTCATCCGGTACACACTCGTGGGGGATAATGCTCGAAAACGTCCAAGCGACGAGCCACATCTTCGACGCACCGTGGTGGCTCATCCCGCCGGGGCTAGCGATCACGTCCCTCGCAGCAGCGTTCTACTTCATCGGATTCTCGGTGGAGGACCTCGCCAACCCACAGGAGTAACTCATGTCACTGCTAGAAGTCAACGATCTATCGGTTCGCTACGACGCCGGGGACAAGCAGGTCCACGCCGTCGATGGCGTCAGCTTTAGCATCGAACACGGCGAGACGTACGGTCTCGTCGGTGAATCAGGGTGTGGGAAAACCACGCTGTCGAAGTCGCTGATGCACCTGCTCGATTCGAACGGGTACATCGAACGCGGCGAGATTTGGTTCGACGGAACCCTCCCCGAATGGGAGGACGGGAACGGAAACGTCCGACGAGAGGTAATCGAGGACGACCGATACCCGGTTCGTGAGGACGGGATGACCGATCTCGCACGACTGGATAACCAACAAATCCGTGACGTTCGGTGGCGGAACATCGCGCTGATTCCACAGAGTGCGATGAACGCACTCAATCCGGTGTACAAAGTCGGCGACCAGATCGTCGAGGCCATCCTGCGGCACGAACCGGATATACCGGCGGAACAAGCACACGAACGAGCACGCGACCTCATTCAGCGGGTCGGCATCGACCCCGAGCGTGCGGACGACTACGCACACCAGTACAGTGGTGGCATGAAACAACGTGCCGTCATCGCGATGGCGATGGCCTGCAACCCGGACATGCTCATCGCAGACGAGCCGACGACGGCGCTCGACGTCATTATCCAGGACCGAATCTTGGAGGAGTTGGAAACGCTTCAAGACGAGTTCGACGTTGCCATCCTCGTCGTCAGTCACGACGTGAGCGTCATGGCCGAAATCTGTGACCAGCTCGCGGTGATGTACGGCGGAAAGATAATGGAAAGCGGTCCGATGGAGGAGGTAATAACGGAATCCGCGAACCCGTACACGCTCGGACTGAAGAATTCGTTCCCGACGGTCGAAAAGGCGGATCAAGACCTCGTCTCCATTCCCGGGTCGCCGCCAACGTTGCTCGACCCGGCCGACGGCTGTCGGTTCGCGTCTCGGTGTCCGTTCGTCGTGGACGAATGTCGTTCGGCACACCCACCGATGTACGACGCCGAACGAGCGGAATCCGGAAAGCGAAGCGAAGCGAGTTCACCCCACGTCCATCGATCGGCGTGCTATCGGGTTGACGAACTCGAAACGATCCGTACTGAAGCACGAAAGGAGGAAAAATGGCAACAGATCACGACGCAAACGCACTAACCGAAACGGACCACGACGGAGATGCACTAGTAGAGATTCAAAACGTCTCGAAACTGTTCGGCCTTTCACAGGGTGTCATCGACCAGCTGCTCGGTCGAGAGGCCCAACCCGTTCGGGCAGTGCAGAACGTCGATCTGAATATCAACAAAGGCGATATCATGGGTATCGCCGGTGAATCCGGGTGTGGGAAGACCACGCTCGGGAAACTACTGGTCAAGCTGTACGACCCGACCGAGGGACGGATCATGTTCGACGGACGGGATATGGGCGAACTGGCTCGGGAGGACCAGAAGGTGTTCCGCCAGCGCGTCCAGATGATCTTCCAGGACCCGTTCGAGAGCTTGAACCCCCGAATGACTGTGTTTCAGTCGGTCGTCGAACCGCTCAAAATCAACGATATCGGGGACGGCTACCAGGACCGGCGCGAGCGGGTCGTTCAGGTGTTGAACGACGTCGGGCTCTCGCCCGCGGAAGCCTACCTGAACGAGTTCCCGAAGGAACTGTCCGGTGGCGAGCGCCAGCGCGTCGCTATCGCGCGTGCGCTCGTCGTGAATCCCGATTTCATCGTCTGTGACGAACCCGTCTCGATGCTCGACGTTTCCATCCGGGCGGGTGTGCTGAACCTGATGAAGGAGCTACAGGAAGAGTACGGGTTGACGTACGTGTTCATCAGTCACGACCTCTCGCTGATTCGGTACATGTGTGACCGAACCGCGATCATGTATCTCGGTGGAATCGTCGAACAGGGACCAACCGACGAGGTGGTGAACGATCCCAAACATCCGTACACCGAAGCCCTCTTCGATGCGGTGCCGGAGATCGAGCCCGAAACACAACGTCGGCGGGCGAACGTCACCGGCGAGGTTCCGAACCCCAGAAACCCACCGACTGGCTGTCGATTCCACCCCCGCTGCTCGAAGATCATCCCGTCCGAGGACTGGACGGGAAGTCAAGAGGCGTTCCGGCGTGGTTTCAGTTTCAAACATCGAGTTCAAACGGGAGACATCTCGGTCGAGGACATCGCCGAACGACACGCGGAGCAGCGAGACGCGGTAGACCGAATCCTCGAAGTTGGTCTTGCACTCGAACTGCCCGAGGAACACCAACTACCCGGTGAAGAGGCTGGAGCGGTGACCCTCAGCGCTCTCGACATGCCACGACAGGCCGAAAACGCGCTTCGGTCCGCCACGCGGGACCTCCTCGACGGCAACGAGGAAGACGCGATGGAGCAACTCGACCGGCAGTTCAACACCATCTGTGAACGGGAGGTCCCACAACTCCACGAGTCCGGAGACCAAGTCAGTGCGTGTCATCTGTACGATCCATCGACACCGAACACGGAACCCATCGCACCGGACGCTTCCGACTGATCCCGTCCCTCTTCTCGAAGCCATCCTGTTAGAAAACTTTACATCGGACACATCCATAGCAAATGTCACTGAATGTCAAATTCGAACCTCCGTTCTGCGCTTACACCAAACCAACCCCTCCTCGTCGCCGCTGTCGTCCTCGTCGCGGCCATCACTACTTGGTTCTTCGTCCCGACCTTACAGGGACACACCGCGGCGATGAACGTTCGATCGGCCAGCGTGACGACCTCGGATACCAGCGTGACCGCGGACGGATCGAACCTCGTGACGACACTGACGATCCACAATCCGACACAGCGGGACATCGTGTTTTATGACGGTCTGATACACGTTTACGACGGAGAAACGCAGTTAACCGATGGGACGTCGACACCCTTCGACGAGACGAACGTCCCCGCGAAGGGAACGGAGATGATTCGAATCAAACTGGACATCGACCCCGGTCGGATTTCTCGGACGAGGCAAGCGGTAAAATCCGGGTCGATTTCGTTCACCGGATTTGTTCGCGGCCGAATCGGGGGGAAAAAGGTGCAGGTGTACGTACGGAACGATGACTGAACGATGACGGAACCAAAAACTGAGACGAGCGCGAAGCCAAGGACGACCGAATGGGCGACCGACGAGGGGAACGACTCCCCACTGGTTCGGACGCTTTCGACCGTCGGCAAGGGAATACTCACCGGTATCATCGGCGGGATGGCGGCGTTCACCTACACTCAGTCGAGCCTGATCACGTGGACGATAAACCCGCAGTATATCCTCCTGTTGGTCGCATCGACGGGGGCTTTCGCACACCTCCTCGCATACGACTTGCATGAGAGCATTCGTATCGGCATCGTAGCGTTCCTCTCCGGGACGATCACGCTGACGCTGTCGTGGGTCGCGCCGCTCTTGTTGCTCCCATACTCCGGAACTGCACGCGACCTGTTGCTACCGAGGCTGCTCGGAAACGCTCTCCGGGATGTTCTTCTCGTCTACGCAGGGGTATTCCTCGGCGCATACCTCCTGACGCTGACGGTCGATGCCTACGTGACAGCCTGAAACCGTGACAGTTTTGATCCGTCCGTCGATACCAGTACCCGTGTCAAAAGACCTACCAACGCGGGAGCGCTCGGCCCGAGAGCGCGGGACCTTCGCAAAACACGCGGACGATCCGACGGTCGCGAGCTATCTCTCGTCCCTCTTTTTCCTCCTCTCGGTTCCGGTGCTGCTCCTCGTCGCGTTCGTGGGTCATTCATACGGACTATACCCGTACGGAGCCATCGTTCCCGCCTTTGCAGGGCTTCTGTTCGTCGCGATCGCGCTCGTTTTCGTCATCATGCACGTCCGAACCCGCTGACCCGAACGAACTGCCAGCGGCGGGAATCAAAACGTGCTGTTCCGAATCGTCATGTAGAACATGATGATCATCGCAGAGATGAGTAGCAGGAACTCCAGTTGGGTAACCGACTTTTCCTTCGAAACCACGAAGAGGATGAGACTCGCCCCGCCGAGCACTGCGACGGCGACGAACAACAGTATCGAGATATTGGTCTCGTCATTGACCCAGTAAAACACCCGATCCCCAAGGCCGTCCATAGCGGTTCAGAACGGAACTCCTTCGTACACACACTCGACGGGGTCGAGGACGAGTTGTAGTGCAAGCGCGTAGGTCGTCAAGGCGAGTTTCGGATCGGCAACGAAGTCCGTGTTTCCGTCCCGCCATTCGGCGACGCTGGCAGCAAATCTGACGTGTGAATCGTGAATCGTCATGAGCCACTCCGATGGGAGTTCGACGGGGTCCCCCTTATGCGTCACCCGAAAGAGATATTTGAAGGTAGCGTCCCGGCGGCCGCTGATGTCCTCTCCAGCCTGTAACTCGGGCAGTTGTGGCGTGCCGAACAGTTGAATGAGACGGTACAGTGGAACCCCGATGTCCGTCGCGTCAGATCCATCGCTATCGTCGCTGACGTATGCGACGACGTTCAAATCCTCCCGCTCACGAACGTTGTCCTCGATGAGGAGCGCACCATCGTCCCGACGTGCTTCGATTTCCGACCGTGCAACGGGTTCGATGAGGATGTCCTGAAGTTCCTCGAAGTCCGGGGCGTCCGGATGGTTTCTGATATCCATTACTCAGTATGCAAAGTAGTTGAAGCCACGCCAGCCAGCATAGCCGACGACGAAGAGGGCGACACCAGTGACGATGACGACGAGCGATTCGCCGCCCGTCATCGTGTCCGCCATCTGAGGGATGAGATTGAAATACAACGACAGGCCGAACAACAAGTAGATGTATCCGATAACGATTCCAAGGAGGGCGGTAATTATCGACAGTAGCCCAATCGGACCACGCAACGGTTTAGGGACGCTAGTCTTCAACGCCATGGTTTGTGCTAATTGTGCACAATCATAAACGTTCTGCAACGAGTTCACTCGCTTTTATTCCGCTCGCGCTCTCTTTTTTCGAGGTTGTCCATACTCTCCCCCGACAGCGGCGACATTCGTTCGTCGAACTCCTCGCTTCCCTCCGGTTTCGCCGCCGCTTCCCGTCCCGAAAAATACGAGGAGATGAACAGTTCGTGGTTTTCACGGAGGGAGTAGCCAACGTAGACGAGGATAATACCCGGCAGTACCCGAAGAACGGCCGCAGGCGATGTGATTCCGTAGCTACCCACCACGATCGAACCGTGAATGGCATCGCCAACGAGGAGCGCTCCAGTGACGAGCGTCGTCGTCGAAAGCATCGACAGGAACTGGCGGGAGACCATCTTATCCGTCGCCGTGTTCGTCGACGATGACGACTTCGCCATCTTGGACGTCCACGTTGATGAGCGTCTTCACCGTGTAATCCGTGTCGTCCAGTTCGTTCGCGCCGACCTTCTTGATAACGGCACACACGTCCACCACGTCCGCGCCGATGTATTCGAGCGCTTGCGTGACGGCCTTCATTGTTCCGCCCGTCGAGAGCACGTCGTCCAACAGGAGCACGCGGTCGCCCTCGTCGACGTTGTTGATGAACATCTCGTTCTCCGAGTAGCCGGTTTGCTGGGAGAGCGAAACCTCCCCGTCGAGTCCGTACTGGCGTTTTCGGATGACCACCAGCGGGATGTCCGTCATCAGCGAGACGGCCGTCGAGATGTGGATTCCCATCGCCGCAGGGGTGACGATCTTATCGACGTTCTCCAGATCCGCCTTTCGGATGATCTTGATGACGATTTCGCGAAGCAGCGTCGGTTCGAGCATCGGAATCCCGTCGCTGATGGGGTGTACGAAGTAATGATAGCCGTCTTTCTCGATGATCGGGGCGTCCAGAAGGGACTCCTTCAACTGGTCCATGTTGGTCGTATTCCGTCCATCAGTAAAAGGTGATGGATATGGATTCTCGCAAATCGAGGTTTACGGAGCGGTATGTGGTGGGAGAACAGATTTCGATGTGCGAGAGGTTAGATCGTTACGCGATGGAATCGGTCCCCGTCGGTTGCGAGGTGGTCGCCGGATTCGTCACCTCCATCACTTTCACTTTCAGTCCGGATAAGGCTCATCACTTTTACACTCTTTCCCCTACGAAAATATGCGGGTCGGAAAAGCCCGCGACAAATCGATTGCCAACAACACCCCCTACCCTACTAACCCAGCAGGGTTCGATTTGTTTCCATCCTTTCGAGAGAGGACGCCTGTCCAAAAGAAGTCCGTGCCTCTAACGACAAAATACCGAAACGATAGCGTAGGGTCGAGGAAATCAGTTGACCGTATAGGTGGAAACGACGCTTGGTTTACCGCTTACAGTCGCTTTGACGACGATCTTGTCGCCACTTTCACACTTGGAGACGGAAATTATCCCCCCGACTTCGTTGAATTTCCCATCTCCGTCGACTTCACAATCCTGCGACGTTACGGATACGTTTTCGGCGCTCTGGACGTTCCCGAGTTGGGTCAACTGAACGTCGACCGAGTTACTACTAACTTGGTCGAACGATACGCCCACTTGTGCATTCTTGTCCACGTTGTTCCCCAGACCCATCACGAACGTTCCGATCACGGCCGCCAAGATGACCGTAATGGCAACCATTAGTATCACGCCGATTACGGGACTCACGCCTCTGCTGCTAGACAGCTTCGAATTGAATCTTTCCTTGAGTGTCATATATCGATTTCTCCTTCGACGCGCTGCCGCACCACCAGAACTTTCCCTCGTCGGTAAAATTTCCGACAGCTACGATTAGATACCTGGAACAGGATATATCGAACCTGACTCGGATTTGCTTTCTCCGGATGGTATGCGCGCTATAACAGGATTAGCTACTACTACCTAATAAAGATATGGCTGTATATATTTAGTTATCAATGTATGATAGTTCTCAAAATCATGGGTGTATTTTAGAACTCAAATATTGAAACGAACATCCCTTCGAATCGTCTCGAACGTTCGACATCTAAACTTGTCTACTTGTTCACGAGGCTGAAAGAAGAAAGCGGAGCACCGTGATGTCACGAAACTAATCTACTCGGATGTCGTGTCCGAACAAATCACGGCCGGTTTGAGAACTGTTAAGGTACGTCCATCGCCACTTTCGAGCGTGCAATCGCCCTCGAATTCGGCAGGCCTCGTCGTGCTTGTGTTGGTGATGCTCCCCTTCGCGGCGGCGGCCGTGACGCCGCTCGTCTACCGCGTTCTCCGCGACCGAACCGCCTACTACGCGGCGGCGGTGGCGCTCGCGTGCTTCGGGATGGTCGCCAGCCTGCTCGGCACGAACGCCTCCGTTTCCTTCCCGTGGATTCCCTCGCTCGGAGTCTCGCTTCGCTTCTACGTGGACGGACTCTCGCTTCTCATCGGATTCCTCGCCAGCGGCGTCGGCGTCCTCATCCTGACGTATTCCGGACGATACATGGACGGCGAACCGGGGAAGGCGAAGTATTACACTACACTGCTGGCGTTCATGGGGTCGATGCTCGGCGTGGCGTTCGCCGCCGACCTCATCTCCCTGTTCGTCTTCTGGGAACTGACGAGTCTCACGTCGTTCGTCCTCATCGGCCACTACTCCGACCGACCGTCGGCACAGTACGCCGCGCGGAAGTCGATGCTTATCACGGTCGCCGGTGGGCTGTTCATGCTGATAGGGTTCCTCCTCATCCACAACGTAACCGGGACGTACGCGATGTTCGGACCCAACGGAATCCTCACGCCTGCAAACGTCGCCAACGCGAGCGAACAACTCCACTCGAACGGGTTGTTCGTTCCCGCACTCGTGCTCATCGCGGTCGGTGCGGCGGCGAAATCCGCGCAGGTACCCCTCCACATCTGGCTGCCGAACGCGATGGAAGCGCCGACGCCGGTGTCGGCGTTCCTCCACTCCGCGACGATGGTCAAGGCCGGTGTCTACCTCGTCGGGCGATTCCGTCCGCTGTTCCTCCCGGAGGAGGTTCACGCGATTCCGGACTGGATGTTGCTCTTTGCGATCCTGGGGTTGGTGACGATGACCGTCACGGCCATCCTCGCCGTCGCCGCGACCGACATCAAGGAACTGTTGGCCTACTCGACGGCGAGCCATCTCGGACTCATCATCGCCGGATTCGGTTTCGCCTCCGAGTTCGGGGCCGAAACCGGCGCGTTCCACATCCTCAACCACGCGATGTTCAAGGCGGCGCTGTTCCTCGTCGCGGGTATTATCGCACACGAAGCGGGGACCAGAACGATCGACCATCTCGGCGGTCTGTGGCGTGACCTTCCGATTACGGCGGCCGTCACGGTCATCGCCGCCCTCGGAATGGCTGGCGTCCCGCCGTTCAACGGGTTCTACTCGAAGGAACTGCTGTTCGAATCGGCCTACCACGCGGCTCACGTTCACGGCGGCCTCGCGTGGTTGTTCCCCGTCGTCGCCGTCTTCGGGAGCATCTTCACGTTTCTGTACTCGGTGCGGTTCATGATGCTCTTCTTCGGCGAGAAACCGACGGGATTGGGCCACGTCCATCGTCCGCCGCTCGCCATGCTGGTGCCGCCCGTCATCCTCGGTATCATTGCGGCGCTCATCGGCCTCGGCGGCGTGACCGACACGTTCGGTATCGCACCGACCGCGCTCGATCACTTCGTCGGGACCGTCGTGGAAAGCGTGCTTCCGCCGGGGCCGGGCGGACACGTCGAAGCGGTTCATTTCAGCTACCACCTTCCGACCGCCGTCACGCCGGCCGCCGTGATGAGCGCAGTCACCATCGGTCTCGGCCTCGTCACGTACCCGTACTACGACGACCTCCACGAGGGGGTGAATCGCCTGCTCGCCATCGACCCGCTCCGCGTGAACTGGTGGTACGACAACGCGGTGGACGGACTGAGCGATCCGCGGGTGGCGACGACGCTCCACACTCGAAGTGCGCCGCTCCGAACCTACGCCGTCTGGCTCTTCGCGACCATCGCCGTTCTGACGCTCGGCGCGTACGCCGCGGCATCGTCGTCGATCCCGGCGATTTCCGGGGCCGTGGTGACGCTCCCGACCATCTTCGTTTTGTTCGTGGCCGTGGTCGCGGCGGTGGCGGTCACCGTCGCCGACTCGCACATCGCGGGAGTGCTCACGCTTTCGGTGATGGGGTTCATGGTCGCGATATTCTTTATCCTCGGACGCGCGCCTGATCTGGCGCTGACGCAACTGATCGCCGAGACGCTCATCCTCGTCATCTTCCTGCTTGTACTGGAGAAGCTCCCGGCGTATTATGGGAGGATCGATCGCTGGACGGCGACGCGGGACGCCATCGTGTCCGCAGCCGTGGGATTCACCGTCTTCCTGACGGTTCTGTTCACGACCGCGGCGAATCCGAAGGAGGGAATCGCTTCCTTCTTCGTCGAACGTGCGGGCGTCCCGAAATCACACGGTACGTTCCTCTTCGATTACGGCGGTGGCTCGAACATCGTCAACGTCATTCTCGTCGACTTCCGTGCCTTCGACACGATGGGTGAGATCAGCGTCATCGCGATGGCCGCACTCGCAGTCCTCACGCTGATCGCCATGCGAGGACGGGGTGAGATGCAATGAGCGACGAAGCCGACACGACGGTCATCACCCGGACCGTGACGCGGACCGTCGTTCCGCTGATCCTCGTGACGGCCATCGCCTTCCTCCTCCAAGGTCACAACCTCCCCGGAGGGGGATTCATCGCGGGAGTCATGACCGCCACGGCGGTCGCTCTCATCTACGTCGTCTTCGGTCAGGCCTTCCTCGAAACGGACATCATCGCGGGGTCGACCGTCGGGCGGGACGGGACGCGCGA
Organism: Haladaptatus sp. AB643; assembly: GCF_024136975.1. Lineage (NCBI taxonomy): Archaea > Methanobacteriati > Methanobacteriota > Halobacteria > Halobacteriales > Haladaptataceae > Haladaptatus > Haladaptatus sp. AB643. The sequence continues at coordinate 9,921 of NZ_JAMYJW010000018.1, read as the reverse complement.
AGTGGGGACCCGACAGGTGTCGGCGTTCCTCACAGTCTTCGCGCTCGGCCTCGCGATAGCCGCGGGGGGCGGACTCGTTCCCATCCTGTTCGAGGCACCGTTTTTGACCCAAGCGGTGGTGTTCATCGAGCATCTCCCGATCGTTCACGACATCGAATTAACCAGCGCCTTCGTGTTCGATTTCGGCGTCTATCTCGTCGTCGTCGGGGCGCTCCTGACCGTGCTCGCGGTGGTGGGGGCCGAATGATGGCTTCGGAACTCCTCATGGCCGCCGAACCCCAACGACCGCAGTTCTTCGTCGCGCTCGTCTTGGGCACCCTGTTCGCCGTCGGGACGTTCCTGATCCTCCGGCGTGACGTCGTTCGAGTCGTCTGGGGGCTCACCGTCTTCAGCCAGGCGACGAACGTCTATCTCATCTCGATGGGTGGGTTCTCCGGTCACGCTCCCATCCTCGAAGGTCACGGCGGGGGGTCCGGCGTGACCGACCCGCTCGTTCAGGCACTCGTCCTGACCGCCATCGTCATCAGCTTCGCCACGACGACGCTGGCGCTCGTGCTAACCTACCGCGCCTACCAGGAGAACGGAACGATCGATACCACGATGCTAGGAGGAAACAATGACTGATACGATCATCGTAGCGCCGCTTTTGATACCGCTCTTCACGGCCATCGCCACGTTGTTGGCCCGTCGACGCCTCCGTTTGCAACAGGGAGTGAGCCTCCTCGGAAGCGTGGCCTACCTCGTCGCCGTCGCAGTACTGTTCGCCCGCGTCGTCCTTCCAGTCGGTTCGACGCCGCGCGTCCTCGTCTACCAGGTATCGAACTGGCCCGCGCCGTTCGGTATCTCGCTCGTCGCCGACGCGCTGTCGGCGTTCATGCTCGTCATCGCCGCAGTCGTCACGCTCGCCGCGCTCGTCTTCGCCGTCGTCTCCATCCAGCCCTACGGCCAGCGTCTCTCGTTTCACTCGCTCTATCACTTCCTCGTCCTGGGCGTCACGGGGTCGTTCCTGACGGGCGACGTGTTCAACCTGTTCGTCTGGTTCGAGGTCATGCTCATGGCGAGCTACGTCTTCGTGCTGTTCTACAGCGGACCCGAGCACACGCGGGCGGCCCTCTCCTACGTCGTCCTCAACCTCGTCGGGAGCGCGGTCATGCTCCTCGGCATCGGCGGCCTGTACGCCACGACCGGGACGCTCAACATGGCCGACCTCGCCCGTCGTCTGTCCGATCCTGCCACGTACGGCATCGACGTCGCTCCCGTACTGGGACTCGCCGCCCTGTTGTTCGTCGTGTTCGCGCTCAAGGCGGGGTTGGTGCCGCTTCACTTCTGGGTCCCCGACGCATACGCCGTCGCACCGACACCCATCACCGCCGTACTCGCTGGCGTCGTGAAGAAGGTCGGCATTTACGCGATCATCAGACTCTACTTCACCGTCTTTTCGACCGCGTCGCTTCCGGTCTTCGAGTCCGTCCTCCACGGGACGTCGATGCTCTCGTTCTTCGCCCCCGTCCTGTTCGTCACCGGGGCCGCGAGCATCATCTACGGCGGCCTCGCGGCGGTCGGCAGCGACGACCTCGACCGGTTGCTGGCCTACTCCTCCATCGGGCAGGTCGGTTTCATCGTCATGCCGCTCGCGGTGGCGGCCGCAGTTTCCGATCCCGAGTTGCGAGTGCTCGGCGTCGTCGCGGCGCTCGTTTACTCCGCGGCCCACGCGCTGGCGAAGAGCCTGCTCTTCCTCACCAGCGGCGTCGTCTCGGCGTCGTTCGGAACTTCGTCGCTCGACCAGCTCGGTGGAGTGGCGTCGTGGCGGCCGTCCCTCGCGGGCGGCGCGTTCGTCGGGATGCTCGCCCTCGTCGGCATCCCACCCCTTCTCGGGTTCTTCGGGAAGCTGTTCGTGTTCAACGTGGCCGTGCGGGTTCTCACGACGAATCCGGTCGGCGGCCAACTCGTGCTCGCCGTCACGCTCGTCGGCGCGGTCCTCACTATCGCGTACACCACTCGGCTATGGAACGCCGTCTTCTGGGGCACCCAGACGCGTTCGACGACCGGTGTCATCTCCCGACGGCCTCTCGCGATTCAGCTAACCGTCGTCGTGAGTCTCGCGGCACTGGTGGTCGCGTTCGGCCTCGGTTTCCAACTGGTATCCGTCGCCGCCCACGCGGCCGCTCAAGCGGCCACCGATACAGGTGCCTACGTTAACGGCGTGGGGTTGATGGAGGTGAGTCGATGAGGCGTCGGTGGATGTTACAAGCGGTCGCGCTCGCCGTCCTGTGGATGTTGGTTCGCGGTGCGACGCTCACGGTTTCGGGATTCGTGACGGAGTTCGTGCTCGGACTCGGGGTCGGTCTCGTCATCTCCTACTCGCTCCGTCGATTTTACGCTCCCAGAAGCCCGCTCGTCTGGCGTCCTCGAACCCTTCGATACGTCCTCGGCTACGTGTGGACGTTCGTCAAACAACTGGTCGTCTCCAACCTCGACGTCGCACGACTCACCCTCTCGCCGTCGATGCCCATTGAACCGACGGTCGTGGAGGTCCCGCTCAGGGTTCGCAGCGACGTCGCCATCACGACCATCGCCAACAGCATCACGCTCACTCCCGGCACGCTCACCATCGACTACGACGAGGAGGACCACTCCCTCTCCGTTCACAGTATCGACGGCGACAGGGAGTCGCTCGTCGAATCCGTCCGAACGTGGGAGGACTACGCGTTCGTCATCTTCGGCGAGACGCCGACACCGATACCGTCCAGGAACGAGTGGGCAGGAGGGCAGGACGATGACTGAACCCACGATGATCGCACAGGCCTACGACGCCGTGCTCACCATCGCGCTCATCCTCACGAGCGTGCTCACGCTCGCCTGTAGCTACCGGGTCATCCGCGGGCCGACCGCCCCCGACCGCGTCGTCGGATTGGAGACCGTGGCAACGAACGTCGTCGCCATCGCGGTGCTCGTCGCCCTCCTGGCCGACCGTGGGTTCTACGTGCTGATCGCGCTCGAACTGGCCATCGTCGGCTTCGTCAGCACGATTGCCGTCGCCAAGTTCGTCATCGGGGGTGACGTCATCCGATGACTTCGCTCGCGTTCGCCCTACGGCTGGTGGAAATCGTGCTCGTCACCGTGGGCTGTTTCTTCCTCACGGTCGGGACCATCGGACTCATCCGACTCCCCGACGTGTACAATCGGCTGCACGCCACGACGAAGTCGACGACGCTCGGCGCGGCGTCCATCTTCCTGGCCGGTGCCGTCCACTTCGGTCCGTTCGGGCCGGACATCCCCTCCCTCGTCGGCATCGTCTTCCTGTTCATCACGGCACCGACCGGCGCGCACATGATTTCGCGGTCGGCCCGAAAGATGGACGTGCCGTTCTTCGACGTCGAGGACGGGAAAAACGGGAAGAGCGAGAACGAACGGGACGGGTGAGAAAAGCGGAAAGAGCGAGAGAGAACGGAAGAACGCCTACGCAAACTTCGGGAGGAGGAAGAATCGCACCGTGAGATCGAGAATCCCGGTGAAGACCGTCACGAGCATGATGACCGTTCCGTACCGTAGCCAGTAGCGGAACGTGATCGGGTCGCCGTGACGCTCGCTGATTTTGACGGCCACGACGGTCGCGGAGGAACCGATGTAGGTTGCGTTCCCACCGAATCCGGCACCCATCGCGAGCGCCCACCAGAGTTCGTTGCCGTGGAGACCGAGTTGCGAGTTCATCGAGTTGATGACCGGAATCATGGCCGCCGTGAACGGGATATTGTCGACGATACCCGAACCGACGGCCGAGAGGAGCAGCACGACGATGGAGGCCGAGTAGTGGCTCGTGCTCAGGCTCGCGATCGCCTTCGCAACCGTCGTGAGGACGCCAGTTTTGGCGATCCCGTCGACGACGACGAACAGTCCCGCGAAGAACAGGAGCGTCGTCCATTCGACGCGGGAAACCATCTCTTCCATGTCCTGATTGGCGATGAGTAAGAGCAACGAAGCGCCAGCCAGCGCCACGGTCGCCGGTTCGAGACCCGTGATACCCTGCAGGGCGAACCCGACGGTTACGAGGACCAGAACTCCGAGGCTCCGGTAGAGGAGTCCCCAGTTTTTGACCTGCTCACGCGGTTCGTGGTCGAGGATGCTGTTTTCGGTGGTACGTTCCCGGATGGTCTCGTTTGCCTCCTCGATTTTGTCCGAGAGGTAGTAACGGAAGGCGATGAGCGTGAGCACCATACTCAGGAGGACGACGGGCAGCAGATTATAGAGGAAATTGACGTAGGTGAGCCCTGCCGCGCTCCCGATGATGATGTTCGGCGGGTCGCCGACGAGGGTTCCGACGCCGCCGATGTTGGCGAACGTCGCCTCCATGAGCAACACCGGTTTGGCGTCCACGCCGAGGTCGTCACAGATTCGCAGCGACACCGGCGCGACGAGGAGCACCGTGGTGACGTTGTCGATGGTCATCGACCCGATGGCGGTGAGGACGCTGAACAGCACGATCATGTAGTAGTAGTTCCCGCGAGAGACCTTCGCGGCGTACACCGCAAGCGCCTCGAACAGGCCGGTCTCTTCGAGAATTCCGACGATAAGCATCATCCCGAGCAGGAGACCGATGGTGTTCCAGTCGATGGCGGTGATGACCTCCTCCTGCGAGAAGTAGTCGAAGATGATACCCAACAGCACCATCGCGGCGGCACCCGCCATCGCGACGGTGGAGCGGTCGATACGTTCGCTGATAATAAGCGCGTACGTGAGTATGAAGACGGTTACTGCCGCAATAAGACCGTAATCCATCAACGGTCACCTCTATCGGCGACCACATCTACTTCGCTTCCAACAGACGGTGCCGACGTGTTCGAACAATAACGGGATACACGTCGGCCCCGGTATGCACTATCCATCATGCTGTGTTTGATTCGGTTTTCATCCCCTAAATGTACCGATTTTAGTCACTGGAGCGCGATACGAACCCGTTTTCGAGAACAATCGTTACGATTCGTTGCTTCGAGCGTCGTCCCACAGCTGTCCTTTTTCCGAGAAAATGAGAGGTTCCGATGCGATCTTCCGGTCGGTCAAAAGCGTCAGTCGTCGTCGGAGTCGGCCGGATCCTCGATATGGATCACCAGGACGGGTACGGTGGCCGACCGGACAACGTGTTCGGTCACGCTGCCCGAGATGACGCGACCGATTCCGGTACGCCCGTGGGTTCCCATGACGATGAGGTCGATGTCGTGTTCGTCGGCGTACTTGACTATCTGCTCCGCCGACGAACCGGAGATGACCGTCCCCTCGGCCTCGACTCCATCGTCCTCGGCCTGCTTGACGACCCGATCGACGATGTCCTCCCCCATCTCCTTGAACTCGTCGTCGACGCTGATCGAACTGACCGACGACGGGAGCGTGTCCGCGTCCACGGTGTGGAGGACGTGGAGCTTCCCGCCGTCCTGTTTGGCCTGGTGGATCGCGTGTTCGACCGCTTTTTCGGAGACGTCGCTTCCGTCCGTCGGAACCAACACGTTGTCGTACATACTGGAAGAATAAACCGGCTGGTTGAAGGAAGTATCGGTGAACGAGACTCAACGTCGGTCGAGTCGGGGAGGCTCGTCGGCACGACGGACGAGCGCTCGAAACAGCGAAAATCGCCCTCGGGGGATCAGTTTCGAAGTCGGACCGCACCCTTCCGGAAGACGAGATGGTTGGGAATGATGAACTCCTCGCCGTCGTTTTCGATATGAGTGACGAACAGATCTACCTCCTGGACGATGCCCTGATTTCCGGCGACACGGATCTCGTCGCCGATGCCGTAGGGCTGGTTGAGCAGGAGATAGATTCCCGCCGCGGAGGAGCGGAGGAGATCCCAGAACGCCACCGCGCCGAAGACGATGGCGGCGACGACGTACGCGCCGAAGAGGACGAGCAAGGTCATCACCGCGATGCCGATCTGGCTCAGTGCGATGAGCGAGGCGATGTAGACGATGCTGTACTTGACGATTCGGGGGATGACGTTGACTTCGGGGAGTTTGACGCTCCGGAGTCGCTCGCTGACGAGCAGTTCGGCCTTGTCCGCAACGATGAACCCGATGATGAACACGAGTGCCGCGACGAACAACTGCGGTGTGAAGAGGATTATCTGCCAGAAAAGTTGCGTGCTCAGCGGTAGTTCGGCCGTGTTGAGCGCGAGAAGGATCGTGACGCCGTAGATGAACCACGACGTGAGACGGGCGATGAGCGAAACCGTCGTGGTGCCGAGACTTCGGGCGGTGCGCTCGAACGGCGTCCCCTCCACGACTTCGTGGAGTCCTGCGGCACGGAGGATACGCATGTTCAATCGACCGAGCAGATACCCGGCGATGCCACCGACGATGAGGATGAGGATGGCGAGGACGATTCGATACTCCTGTTGGAGGAGTACCTGCCATTCCGCGGCCATCTAATAAGCCTCCGGGTCGAGTTCCAGAATTATCTCACCGCCCTTGAACGCCCGAACGAGCCCATCACTCTCCGAGAGGACGATGGCCGTTGCGTTCGTATCGCGCGTGATCGCACCGCCCGCCATGTGGCGTGCTCCGAGTCCTTTCGGGATGTCCACGCCCTCCGCCGACGGTTCGAGGTAGCGGTACGCCGAGACGATTTTGCCCGAATCGGAGATGACGAACGCGCCGTCGAGTCGGGAGAACTCCTTCAGCATGACGTTCACGATGGGGTCCCCGACGTGGACGTGGCTCTTCTCGAACGGGTTGTACGACAGCGGGCGGGACTTGTTCATCACTTTGCCCGCGTCGCCGACGATGAACAGCGCACCGACGGGTTTCCCTTTCTGTCCCTTCTTCCCCAGTTCGATGGCGACTTCGAACACGTCGCGGATGACGCCGGGGTCGGCCCGCGAGTTGGCGAACAGGTCGTAGATCCCCGAGTGAACGTCCTCGTCCGCCCTGGTCTGGGTGACCGTATCGAGTCCGTCACTGAACATGCTCGCCACGCAGGTCAGTTCGTCACCGTCCTCCGCGAATCCGTTGTCCATCGCCCCCTCGATACCGAACCGGATGCGGTCTTTGACACTGGTGAATTCGAGCGGCAGTTCCACGAAGTTGCTCGCGCCGACATTGTTGCTCGGCGCGACGACGACCACGTCCGTGTCGTCGAGTTCCGCGAACCGTTCGTAGTACGACCCGCTCGGAGAGAAGAGAAACACTGCGTCGACACCCCCGACGAGGTCCTCCAGAAGTTCGCTCAGGCTAGCCATTACAGAATGCCACTCAATCCCCGGAGAAAAGGTTTGCGGGGGTATATGTCATCAGAAATCTCTTTTTACGGACGTGTCTCTCGTCGTTCACTGGAGATGTTTTGTCCATTTCCCCGAGTCCTCTGTTCGATTCGTTACATACCCATATCGGCGGCAGGGTCGGGAACTGGCAGGTCGTTCGGTCGAACGCCAAGCAGTTCCGCCACATGGTCCAACGCCATGTCGAATCCGTAGTAACGTTCGATTTCAGGACTGTCGGCCGTTTCCCTGACTTTCAGCATCCCGTACCCTTCGCGGTTCTGTGCGACCGCCGCGGTTTTTCCCTCGCGCGAGAATTCGAGGATGCGCTCGTTGTCGGTTTCGGAGTAGCGGGCCGTGATGTCGTCGTCCGAGAGCGTCGTCATGGTCGGCGGTTAGAAGGGGGGGCAGTCGAAGCTATCGGTTCCAACCCGAAAGCGACGTGAGCCTCGCCCCTCGATTGTCCCACATGACACGCTGGCACCAGAGCGGCACCCGCCGCGACATGTGCATCCTCCTCGCCGAGGCCGGGGAACTCCGCGGCCAGAAACTCAAGACGAGACTCGAATCACACTACGACAAACAACTCGACCCCAAGCGATACTACGCGACGCTGGAGCGCCTCGTCGAAAGCGGGCACGTGGAGCGACGGGTCGAAGGGCTGTACGACGTGTTCACGCTGACAGAAATCGGGGAACAACGGTTACGGGAGCAGTTCGAGTGGATGCGGGAACAGGTTGAGGAGTAGGGATTCGAGGTGCGGAAGACGGGGTAGTTTTGGTGGGCATGACTCCGGTGGTGACGGTGCCGAAGCGTTTCCGACTGAACAATAGCACACGAAAACCGACCGCAATTCGTAAACACCGAGATTACTCGCCTGCAAGTTCGCCCGCGAGTTCTTCGGCGACGGTGAGTCCAAGTTCGTCCTTGCTCCCGCTGTACTCCCGGACGCTGTTCGGCCGGACGAACAGCGTCCTCGTTTCCTCCTTCCCCATGACGCTCGCGTCGTTCGCGACGACGAACGAGAGGTCGACCCGTTCCAAGGTTTCACGGGCGGCGGCGACCATCGTGTCGTCGTCGCCGCTCGTTTCGGCCTTGAACCCGACGATGGGGAGGTCGGGATGTTCGTCCCGAACCGTGTCGATGAGTTTAGGAGTGGGATGCAAGTCGAGGGTGAGTTCCCGTCCCGACCGAATCTTTTCGTCCTCGTCGTCGGCGGTGTAGTCGCTGATGGCAGCGACGGAGACGAGGACGTCGGCCGGGAGTCCTTCGATGTGTTGGCGGACGGCGTCGAGCATCTCGGCGCTGGTCTCGACCTGCTCGACGGTGGCGTAGGGGACTGTCGGTCCGTCGTGAATCAGCGTGACGGAAGCACCGTAGACGTAGCAGGCGCGGGCGACCGCCCGCCCCGTCTTTCCGGAGGAGCGACTCGTGATGATTCGGACGGGGTCGATGGCCTCGCTGGTCGCGCCGCTGGTGATCACGACGCGCTTTCCGTCGAACAGATCGGGGGTGGTCGCGCGGGCGACGTCGAGCGCGATGGCGTCCTCGGTGGCGATCTTCGCCTTCCCTTCCTCGATTCTCGGGTCGACGAACTCGACGCCCCACGATTCGACGCGGTCGATGGCATCGAGGACGCCGGGGTGATCGTACATGGGTTCGTGCATGGCGGGCGCGATGACGACGGGCACGTCCGCGCCGAGCGCCGTGGTCGCGCACGTCGTGACGGGCGTGTCGTCGATGGCCCCGGCAATTTTCCCGACGGTGTTCGCCGTCGCGGGCGCGACGAGGAACACGTCGGCCCACCCTTCACGGCCACAGAGTTCGACGTGTTCGACTTTGCCCGTTATCTCGGTGACGACCGGGTTGTCTGTGGCGAACTCGACGGCCCACGGGTTGATGATGCCCTTCGCGCTCGGTGACATCACGGCCCGGACGTTCGCGCCGCGCCTGCGCAGTTCGTGTGCCAGTTCGACCACTTTCACCGCCGCGATACTTCCGGTCACCCCCAACGCCACGTTGACTCCGGTCAGCATTACTCGCTACTGGGTTGGGTACCCCGAAAAAAGTCACTGGTTCGATGGTTGCGTGAGTTTCGTTGCAGTCGTTGCGATGAAAGTTCAGAAACATCTGTTCGTTCGGTATGAAACGACTCCAACTCAGGAGCAACGAAGAAGGTTCGGAAAGCCCCCGTCCGTTCGCGGTTGTCTGAAGACGTTCCGGCTCCCTGCGTTCGCGGGCTGCGTCTTCCGTGGTCACCCTCGCTCCTTCGTCGCTCGCGTGACCGCTGCACGAGATATCCGCACGCTCAGCAACGCCCGTGCGGATAGTGGCTCGTGCAGACCACTACAGAAGCGCGAACGGCCGGCCCCTTTCATCCCACCCGAACAACCCCGCACCACGACAGCCACACCCTCCCCAACCGATTTGCTCGGTCGCTGGCGCTCCCTCACTCACCCCTCGCACGGAACGCCAGGCAGGCCCTCAGCCGACCGCTGGCTTCGGGACTGCTAGCGCGCGCGCCGTGCGGTTGATCGATAGCGCCCAGCCTGTCCTTCCGAGTGGCGCGCGCTGGCAGCGGTCCTGAGGACAGTGAGGTTTCGAAGAAACCTCTGGGTGAACAGTGTAATTGCCGAGCAACGCTCGGCAGTCAGCCGGACGAAGTCCGGCGAAATTGC
>NZ_JAMYJW010000017.1:0-85641 GCF_024136975.1 Haladaptatus sp. AB643 | reverse complement strand
AAATTCGATTCGCCGCCTCCATTCATACTTCATTCATTAACCCTCACAGAGCCACCGCTCTGTGGGGGTTTTTCTATTTCTATACCCCCGGTGTAAGACCGCTACGTTTAAAGTGAGCGACTTCAAAGAAGAGACTGCGCCAAGGTGGCAGAGTCCGGCCGAACGCAGCGGCCTGCAGAGCCGCCCATCGCCGGTTCAAATCCGGCCCTTGGCTTTTCGAATTACTGACCTCCGAGCGATTGCTCTCCCATCTGTGATCGCTCCCGTGCTTTTGATACTACTCTCGGTAATATCGCTTTACTCCGATTTGCCAGTCTACTGTCTGTTCCCCCGTGGCCGAGTGACATCTATCTGTCATCTAACGTACTCAAAATCGGGTAGGTCTACTGCTCAGAGTGAAACAGGTCGGTTTTCGTCCGCGCTTTGATATAGAGCGTCGATGATCTCCATCGTTCGGGTTGCATCGTCCGCGTCGGTCTCCGGGGATGATCCGGTTTCGATGCAGTCGACGAACTGCTCGATTTCGAGTACGTACTGGTTTACGTGGTCGAAGTATTCCGTGGCACGACGATCGTCGATTTGATACTCCAGTGTCGTTCCGTCGTCGCTTTGTGGGAGGAATGGTTCGGCTGCTTCGAGCCATCCGTTCGTCGCTTCGATACGGCAGTGTTGTGTGGGTTGCGTCGTGAACGAGGAGGATATCTCCGCTGTTACACCGTCTTCGTATTCGAGGATCGCGGTCAGTTCCGTTTCGACACCGTTGTCCATCGTGGTTGTTGTCGCGTACACCTGCTCCGGTTCCCCGAGGAACAGTCGGGCGATGTTGACTGCGTAACTGCCGACGTCCATGAGACTCCCTCCTGCGAGGTCGGGGTCGAAACGGACGTCGTTTGGGTCGTCCAGTACGAATTGGAAGCGGGCCTTTACCGATCGGATATCCAACTCACGACACAACTCGGCTGCACGTCGTGTTCGGGGATGGTAGCGATACATGAACGCTTCCATCAGTGTCACTCCCCGTTCGTCGCAGTACTGACCCAATTCTCGGGCTTCAGCGGCGTCCACTGCAAGCGGCTTTTCACAGAGGACGTGTAGGCCGTGATCGGCGGCCCGTTTCGTCCATTCGGCGTGGAGCGCATTGGGGAGCGGGTTGTACACGGCTTCTATCTCGTCATCGTCGAGCAGTTCCTCGTATGTCTCGTAGGCTCGTGGTATTTCGAGTTGCTCTGCGACCTCCTGTGCGCGTGCGCGGTTCCTCGACGCGATGGCAACGACTTCGTGTTCGGTCTCCTGAATCGAGGGGATGACGGTTTCCGTACCGATGTTCGCGGTACTGATGATGCCGAATTTCATATCTACTGTCTATCCTTCTCCGTTATGAATGGAAGTGTCCACTCTGTCAGCGAGAATGAACGATAGAAACTAGCGCAGTCGTTCTACGTGCGGGTAACCCATGCGAGGGCTGCACCGATACCGATCGCGGCGATCGCGCCAACTATCTGCCCGAGCATTAGCAGGGCACTGCCCGATTTGTGCGCCCACGGCATCCCGACGAGCGTTCCGATTCCGATGAGTACGAGTAGAACCCCGAACGCGACGCCGAGTGGTTCGAGTGGATCTTCGATATAGCGGTTCATATCCGTGTTCTGTGTTCGGACGACTTATAATATCTACTGAACGATGTCGGCCGGCCGTTTTGAGAACCGGTCACGCTCGGCGAACACCGCGTAGTGCGCGTTCGCCGAATCGTTTCGGCGAATTTTGGCCAGAACGACGCTTGTGTTCGTTCGCTTCGGAAGCGCTCCGCGCTTCCGTGCTCACGTCTTCACCGTTCGCATCGAGGCGCTTCGCACCTCGGTAGCGCTCACGAACTGCGTCTTCCGATCCCAATTCCTCCGGTCGATCCACTCCTCACCTTCGTTCGTCACAGGCTGGAAGGGATTTGAACCACGCCCAGACGGTTTCGTTCGCTTCGCTCACGAATTGCGTCTGTTCTAGTTCAAATCCTTCGGGCCGCTTTGCTCGTCACGTTGTTCCTCGCAGAAGCGGGCTGGAAGGGATTTGAACCCCTGGCCGTCTGGTTAAAAGCCAGACGCTCTGCCTAACTGAGCTACCAGCCCTCATCTCCTCTTGCGAGTTGCGACGTTTAAACGTTTGCCATTCTGATCCGGATTCCGCATCCATCTCCGGGGTGCGTACAGTTTTCTCCCCCGGTACCGACTGTCAAATCATGACCTCGTTCGAGACTGAACAGGGGGACGAGTTGCGTGATTTCGTCCACCAGCTCTGTTCGTTCGACACGACCGGTGGAAAGGAAGGCCCCGCACAGGAATGGCTCCTCGACCGTCTTTCCGAGATAGGCTTCGAGACGTACGAATGGACGGCGCATGCCGAGGAACTGGCGGAACACCCGTCGTTTCCCGACGACCCCGTCGAAATCGAACACACCGAGGCGAGTGCCGGCGGACCGAGCCTAGCGGAGCGCCCGAGCGTCGCGGGCGTGTTGGAGTTCGGTAATCCGGACGACGGGTCGACGCTCGTCCTGAACGGCCACATGGACGTGGTTCCGGTCGCCCGCGAATCGTGGGAGACTGACCCGTTCGAGCCGACGTGGGACGGCGACGACCTCACCGCGCGCGGCGCGGTGGACATGAAGTCCGGAGTCGCGGCCTGCGTCTTCGCCGCGAAACACCTCGCGGACCATGCCGAGGGCTTGAACGGCCGTCTCGTCGTCGAGAGCGTCGTCGGAGAGGAGGAGGGCGGCTTGGGCGCGGCGGCCGCCGCGCTGTCGAACCCGTATCCATTCGAACGCGATGCGGCCATCGTCGCGGAACCGACGGATCTCACGCCTGTCACTGCCGTCGAGGGAACGGTGATGAAACAACTCCACATCGAGGGACGATCCGCCCACGCGGCGACGCGGTGGCGCGGCGAAAACGTCCTCCCGCACTTCGAGGCGATTTCACACGCGTTCTCCGAGCTCGAAGCGGAGCGGAACGAGTCCGTCACGCATCCGCTGTACGACGAATTCCCCATCTCGTGGCCCATCGTCATCGGTACCGTCGAGGCCGGTACGTGGTCGTCGTCGGTTCCCGCGACGCTCACCGCGGAGATGCGGTTCGGCGTCGCACCGGGTGAAACGGTGGACGAAGTAGAAGCGATGTACGAAGAGCGCCTCGCGGATGTCGTCGAGGAGAACGACTGGCTTCGCGAGCATCCCCCCACGTTCGAGCGGTTTTCGATCCAGTTCGAGTCCGCGGAGACGGACGCGGACGAACCCATCGTCGGCGCGCTCCAATCGGCGATGGACGATTCGGGTCTCGACACGACGCTTCGCGGCGAGACCTACGGTGCGGACTCGCGCCATTATGTCGCCGCGGGGATTCCGACCGTTCTCTTCGGACCGGGGACGATCGAACAGGCCCACTTCCCGAACGAGACGGTTCATTGGCCGGACGTGGTTACTGCAGGAACCGTGTTGACGGGGACGGCTCGAACGTTCCTCGGCTAGCCCGGGACTCGGTTACTCCAGTTCCTTTTCGAGTGCCCGCGCGACTACCTGTTCCGGTTCTTCGTCCGCGAGTGCGGCTTCCCGCCGGAGCTCGCGGTACAGGTCGGCCGGGAGCGAGAGGGTGACTTCACCCAGGGTCACGTCGTGGGCTCGTAGCGCGCGCTCGGGTGCGGTCCCGTCGTTGATGTCGCTGACGATGGCGCGCACTTCGCGCACGGTCAGCGAGTTGTCGAGAATCGCCCACGCCAGCAGATAGCGAGCGTCGCCGTCCACGCGGGCGATGTGTTTCGCCGCCGTCGGTGCGATGTGCCCCATCGCGACGTGGCGTCGGATCGAACGCGGGAGGTCGTGCACCCGCGCCCACTTTCTGATGAACGCGACTGTCGTCTCCCCTCCCGCCCGCTTTGCGGCACCCTTGTAGGAGCCAACACCTCGGACAAGCGCTGCACAGGCCGCTGCCCCACGCAACATGTAGACGTTGTCCTCTCGTCCCGGGCTCCCCTCCGCGAACGCACGGACCGTTAGCGCGGCTTCTTCGACGCTCTCGGGGTCATCGGGGTCGAACGCTTTGGCTTCCCGTGCGTGCGCGCCGGTAACCGACACGTCTCCACGGACGACTGGTTTTCCGACCGGGGATTTGCGATCCGCAGGTGGCTCCTTCTCGGGGCCGTTGGTCATTGTTCATGCTGTGGAAGGGACGAGGTAAAAAGGAACCGTTCAACGGAACGTGTTTATACTATTACATTCGATGCGAAGTGATCCGCTCACTCCACGTAAATCGAATCGATGTCGTCGGAGAAGCGTGAACGGATGTTGCGACGCTTTTTCTTCATCGTGGGGGTGAGCAGGTCGTTGTCCTCGGTGAATTCGATGGGGACGAGGCGGAACTGCTTGATCTGCTCGTACGATTCGAACTGGGGGTTGATCCGCTCGATTTCGTCTTCGATCCAGTTGGAGACCGTATCGTTTCGACAGAGCTCACGGTCGTCGTCCGGGAGGGAAATCCCTTCGCGGGCGGCCCGCTCACGGACCTTCTCGACGTTTGGGACGATGAGCGCGCTGACGAACTTCCGGCCGTCGCCCATGACCATGCACTGTTCGACGATTTCGCTGGCGGCGAAGGCATCCTCGATGGGGCCTGGTGGGACGTTCTTGCCGGTCGAGAGAACGAGCAACTCCTTGGCGCGTTCGCGGAACGCGATGTAGCCGTCCGGCCGGATTTCGACGATGTCGCCGGTTCGGAACCAGCCATCCTCCGTGAAGGCGCGTTCGGTCTCCTCGGGTTTGTTCCAGTAACCGTCGGTGACGTTCGGACCCTTGACGAGCAGTTCACCGACGTCTCCTGCCGCTTCCGAGAAGTTCTCCCCGACGATCGATTCGTCGACCCGGACCTCGACGTCCACGACGGGATAGCCGATGGTGCCGATTTTCGGCGCTTCGGGTGGGTTGACGCAGATGACGGGCGAGGTCTCCGTGAGTCCGTAGCCTTCGAGAATCGGCAGTCCCATGCCGTGATAGAGCGCACATAAATCGGCCGACAGACTGCCACCGCCGCTGATGAAGAAGTCGATGTTGCCGCCGAGGCCCTCCTTTACCTTGTCGAAGACGAGTTTGTCCGCGAGAACTTTCTGTGCGCGGAGACCCAGACTCGGGGAGTCCGTCTCGTGGTACGCAACGCCGACGTCCGTCGCCCAGTCGAACACGCGGCGGCTGAAGTCGCTCCCGTCGGCCTGTGCGCGAATCGCATCGTAGATCCGCTCGTAGACGCGCGGGACGCTGGTTCCGGTGGTCGGTTTCACCGTTTGGAAGTCGTCCTGTAGCGTGTCCGGGCTTTCCGCGTAGGCGATGCACGCACCGGCGGCGAACAGCATGAAGTGACCGGCGGTCCGCTCGAAGACGTGTGCGAGCGGGAGGAACGAGACGGCTTTCGAATACTCGTCGATGACGGGACACTCCTTGTCGGGGCGCGGTCCGAACCGACGATAACATTGGTTGACGTTCGACCGGAAGTTCCAGTGGGTGAGTTTCACGCCTTTGGGTCGGCCCGTCGTCCCGCTGGTGTAGATGAGCGTGGCGAGGTCGTCGGGGTCGCGGGCGGCGAGCCACGATTCGTACTCGTCGAGGTCGAAGGCCGCCTCTCCCCGATCGTGTACCTCGTCGAGGGTGTAGATGTCGTCGCGGTCGTACTCCCGCGAGAGCGAGTCCATCACGACGATGAATTCGAGGTCCAACGCGTCCTCAGCCTCGAACACCCGCTCCAGCAAACTTTCGTTTTCGACGACGACGCCCGTGGCTTCGGGGTCTCCGAGGAGGTATTCGACCTGTGAAACGGAAGAACTCCTGTACACCGTCGTCACGACAGCGCCTGCGGCGAGCAACGCGAAGTCAGTCTGTGCCCACTCCATTCGCGTGTCCGAAAAAATCCCGACTCTGTCGTCCGCTTCGACGCCGAGGTCGCGGAACCCGGCGGCGAGGTTCCGGACGATATCGCGCATCTTCGGGTACGAAATCGACCGAAACTCGCCGTCCGGTGCCGCCGGGAGCACGGTTTCGGTCAGTGAGCGACGGTAGATACCGCCCTTGTACTGCTGTGCGGGACGATTTTCGTGTCGTTCGGCGCTGTCCTCGAACATTCGGGACAGCGTCGTCCGCTCGATGACGGGGTCGGTAAACTCTTTCTCGGCGTCACGCCACTCCATACCAACCACTTGTGTGTTCACCCCCATTAAGGTAGTATAAAACGATACGAAAGTTTATGGAAGTTTGTGCGGTTTCTCCTGTTTCACAGCCCTTCGTGCGTGTCGAGATAATGGAGAACGCCGCGGGTGTTCAATTTCGTTTCCTCGTGAGCCTTCGTCTCTCCCCAAACTTCGTCCATCTCCTGTCGGTCGATGAGGGTCTCGATGATTTCCTCGTCGTCGTCCGTGGCGGCACGTTGGGCTTCGACCGCTGCGACCCACTGTGAGAGGACTTCGCCGTACTCGTCCATCGCCTCGTCGGAGTACTCCCGCGGCCCGAAATGGGTGTAGAGGAGCGTGCTCGGGGAAATATCACGGATCGTCTCCACGTCGTCCAAACACTGATCCAGATCGAAATCCGTCGGTGGCGAGGTTTCCCGAACCTCACCGATGCTCGGCACCCAAATCCCGGCCGAATCGGCGGTGAACACCGCATCGTTCGCCTCGTCGTAGAAGATGACCTGGTGTGGCGCGTGGCCCGGCGCGTAGAACACTTCCAGGTCGTGACTGCCACAGTCGATACTGTCGCCCTCCGTCACTTCCACGACGCGGTCTTCCGGTACCGGTTTCGGTTCGGCGTAGAACTGCCACTGGTCGCCGACGGCCGCTTTCGTTCCCTTTACCAGATACTCGGGATTCACGAGGTGGCGTGCACCGATTTCGTGGACGTACACGTCCGCGTTCGGACACGCTTCCGCGAGGAAGCCCGCACCGCCCGCGTGGTCCAGATGCACGTGTGTCGGCGCGATGACCGCCACGTCCTCCCGCGCGATATCCAACTCGTCGAGCGCGTCGAGGATTCGTTCGTAACCCGTCCCGATACCCGTCTCCACGATTGCCGGGCGCTCGGTGTCGAGGATGTACACCGCACCGTAGGCCTCCGTGTCGTACATTCCCGTGTCCAGATAGTACAAGTCGGAACAGTCACCCACCGTGACTTCCCGTAGGTCGCCGATTCCCATACCATACCTCGCGTCGGGAAACGGGAAAAACGATTCGCGTCGTCCGCGCTTTTATCCTTCTGCCGACCGATTAATGGGCATGCATCGGCGAGACTTTCTTCGCACGGCCGCCGTGGGGGGAAGCGCTGCGTGTCTATTCTCGACGGGGGGTATCGGGGCCAATTCGGCGACCGACTCGTACCAACCACTGGGACACGTGTCCATCGAGGATGCCAAGGAGACGGTCGTCGGGGACGACGGCAACACCGCGTTCGTCGCGGCGACTGACGGGTTCGTGACGGTCGATATCCGGAATCCGGAAAATCCGCACGTACTGGCCGAACGGCGCGGTCTGCTGGAGAAACAAGACGGCGGACCGCTGACCGAGATTTGGGACGTGACGGTGGACGGCGACCGACTGCTGGTCGTCGGCCCGGCGAACCCGGTTGCGAGCGACGATGTGCACGGAATCCTGCTGTACGACGTGAGCGATCCATCGAAGCCGAAGCGCGTCGCGTTCCACGAGACGGCGTTTCCGATCCACAACGCCTACCTCACGGACGACATCGTGTATCTTACGGGTAACAACGGAGACGGTAACCCCCTCGTGTTGGTGGACGTGTCGAACGACGACCCGAAGGAAGTGGGCCGGTGGTCGATGGTCGAGTACGACTCGAAGTGGTCGGGGGTCGATTCGTGGGTGCGCACGCTCCACGACGTGTGGGTGCACGACGGCCGGGCGTACCTCGCACAGTGGGACGCCGGAATCTGGGTCGTGGACGTCTCGAATCCGAGGCGTCCGACACACGTCGCGCACTTCGGCGGGCGACCGCTGGAGAAACTCGCGGAAATCCCATCGTCCGACGAGCGGGATGCCGTCGTCGGTCTGCCGGGGAACGCCCACTTCGTGATGACGAACGAGGATGCGAGCCTGCTCGCCTGTAACAAGGAGGCGTGGGATACCGATGGCCCGAAGCGAACCGGACCCGGCGGCATCGGTCTCTGGGACATTTCGACAATCGAACGTCCGCGAAAGCTCACTACCATCGAGCCGCCGAAAACGTCCGACCCGAGTTACGACGTTTCCCCCCTGTCGTCCATCGTCGCCGCGCTCTCGCCAGTCGGCGTCGCCTCGGCACACGGTTGCCACGAATGCGGGGAAGTCAGTTCGTCCGGCCAGTGGACGACCTCGCACAACTTCGACTTCGTCGGCGACCAACTCTACACCTCGTGGTACAACGGCGGCGTGAAGGTGTTCGACGTGAGCGACCCGTCGAACCCGACGGAACTCGTTTGGTGGCGCAAGCCGAACGAGACCGCCTTCTGGAGCGCCGAGTACGTCTCCGATACCGTATTCGTCGGCGGGAGTATGGGAGGGGACGGCGACGGCAGAGGCGGCGTCTACATCTTCCCAAATTACACGGGAGAACAGAAATCCTCGCCGCCGCTCACGAACGGGAACACCGCGACAACGACGGCATCCAACGAACAGAAAGACGACGTCGCCGCGACGACAGGACAACCCGGTTTCGGAGTTGGCGTCGCTGGCCTTTCCGTTCTCGGATTCTCGCTCTGGGCGCGTAGACGGCGGAACGAGGACTGAGTCCAAACGAGTAAATCCGGACGAGCGAAGGTCGACAATCCGTGTGATCTTTCGGGAACGATTCGTCCCATAATCGCCGACTCGAACCCCAAGCTTACCATACTTCGAGTTCCTATGGTTGTGTATGAGTAAACAGGGCGCGACCGAATCGGCGGGGTCCGAGGACGACCTCGAATCGCGGGTCGAACGCTGGTTGACAGCCCAGATGCCCATCATCCAGATGCACGGCGGGACGAGCGCGGTCAGAAAGGCCGACCCGGAATCCGGCGAGGTCGTCATCGAACTCGGCGGGGCCTGCGGCGGGTGCTCCATCACCCCCATCACGTCCCAGAACATCGAGGTCGAACTCCTGAAGAAGTTCGAGGAAGTGGACGACGTAACCGTCCGCATCGCCGACGATGGAACCAGCCAGTGGAAGACGGATCAAGCCGAGAGCGTCATGGGCATCGACCGCTCCGAAGGCGGCCGCGGCGGTAAGCTGAACGTGCCCGGCGACGACGAGCACTTCTAAACCACCTTTTTATTGCGAGGATCGCTCCGCGACCCTCGATAAAAATCTGGACCAAAAGCGCTCCTCCTTCATTTCGACGCTCGACTCGCACCGCGAGTCGGGCGTCTCCATTCAGTCGTCGGCCCGGAAAATCTCCGATTTTCCGGTAAGGATGCTGGTCTCCGCGGCTGTGTTACTGGCAGATTTCTGACGGCTGTAAAAATGCGCGTTTCCGGCGGTTGTGAAAATGCACGCTTCCGGCGGTTGCGTCACCGGCCGAAACTCGTGGTTACGCTACTTCGATAGTACCTTCTCCACGCTCGCCGCGACGCTTCTGGCCTTCTCGGCCAGTTCCTCGGAGATGTTTCCCTTCTCGACGGCCGTATCGAGTTCGTCGTCGTCCACCCGTTCGACGGTACCGTCCGGCCGCTTCACGACATCGACGTGTAGGTCAACGTAGCGAACCGAGTTGGGAAACAGTTCGACGGGCGTACAGACGTTGACGTAGGTTCCCTTCGGTTCGCCGTCCTCGCTCCGGTAGGCCGTCGGATACCACCATCGCCCCTCGCGGAACTTCGTGATGGCCACGTCGCCGCGTTCGCGGTCGGTGCCGATGGCGTCGTAGGTTCCCGAACTCCCCATCGTCCGACGAACGGTGTATTTTCCGGCGTCGGGGTCACACTCCGCGACGGTGCCCTTGCCGAGCGAGAAACAGCGCCCGTCGGGCTTGCCGTGGTCGATGAACACCTCGCCGTCCGGTTCCGGACCGAACTGTCGGAGGGTCGCGCCGGTCGGAGCGTCCTCGGGGTGTTCGTCCGGGTCGTACAGGTCCTCGGCGAAATCGACCGCCGTACTCGCGGCGGAGTCTGCGGCCTTGATTCGGTGGTGGCCGGGCAGGGTCGTCGTGACTTTGCGCCGAGCGTCGTCCAACGCGAAGCGCGATTCCCGGCCGAACCAGCACCACGCCGTGGCTTCCGGTTCGGCGACTGTCCGGGGTGTTTCGACCGACTCGGAAGAGTCTGCAAGCGCGTCCTCGATGGTTTCGGCACCCTCCACGGCCCGCGAGAGCGCGTCGTTCATCTCGTCCAGCGTGGCGTCCGCGGCGGCGTACTCCCATCGGACGCCCCACTCGTCGGGCACGTCCGTCGGAAGCATCTCCGTCGTCCGGGCGAGTTCGCGCCGACTGGCATCGTCCGGCGCGCTGGCGACCACGCTGTCCACGCCCTTCGAGAGGCTGGCCACGCCGCCGTACACCCGAACGTCGGTCCCGAGAAGGGAGCGGTCGCGCGACCACGGCGGTTCCGGGTCGTGGACCTGTACGCGGACGCTGTCACCCTCGTCGATTCGCCGGTCGATGGAGCGGAACGGGAGGAAGCCTTCGCCGTCCCCGAGGTTCACGACTGCACCGCTTCCGAGGGTTTCGTCCACGACGCCGTCGAACAGCGCTCCCCGCGGTGCCGGGTCCTCCCAGCGGAAGGTGTCGACGTCGAGGCTCGCCAACTCGTCGGCGATTCGGGTGACGGTTTCGGCGTTGCCGAAGACCCCGACGCCCTGTCTGTCGTCGGTGGTCTCGACCGTGGCGTCGTACTCCCCGGTTTCGAACTCGGTATCGAACCGCCGTCGGATGGGCGGCGAGGCCTGTACCACGTCGAAGCTCTCCCCGAGCAAGCGGGTGAGTGCGGTGGTGTAGATGCCCCTGATGCGAACCGTGCTCATAGCTGGTAGTGGAACCGACACCGGATATTCTGCGCGTGAGTCGAGAAAGCGTGCATATACCTCCCGGTTTGTGGGGAGGGGATTTCAGGATAACGAGGTTCGACTGCGGAAACTTAGTCGTCGGCGGGGACGGTGCCCGTCCAATTCGCGTCGGTGACGCTGGAATTGGGATCGGTTACGGACGGTGCTTCGACGGTATTCGACTCCGTGGCTTCGTCTTCGGTGGATTCGTCTTTCTCCCGTCGTGTCGTTTCTTTTGGCGGTGCCGAGTACATAATTCCTCGACTGTGGCTGATGGGTGTCATAGTGTACCACGTTGGGCTATTCTTCTTATTAAGCGTGCCCCTACAGGAATAATACGCCATATATACTCATATTAATTCTACTAGGAAAATCATGCCGAACGATTTACTCCTCATCCATGTGATATTGAAACATGGACGAGAAACGAGACCCGGTCGCTCGCGGAATGGACGACTCGGTCGATCTGTATGGTATCTCTACATGGGAGGAGCGGACACGGCTCGACTGGTTTGCGACGAAGGTGTACGGGGGACTCTCCATCGTGGCGCGTGCATCCGTGATCCTTCTCGCGGCGGCGATTTTACTGCTCCAGGTAGTCTTCGGCGGCTTGGCGGTGGTGGGCAACAATCCGTGGGTCGGCGTCTTCATCTTCCTCTCCGTCGTCCCTGCGTTCGCCCTCGCGGCGTACATCTGGTATGCGGACGTGACGATGTCCGAACCCCTCCCGCTCCTCGTCGGGACGTTCTGCCTCGGCGTCCTGTTCGCCATGTTCGCGGCGGTGTTCAACTCCAGGTTGAAACCGCTGTTCACCGGAATTCCACTCTTCGGGGCGGTCATCTACTTCTATCTCATCGTCGGACCGGTCGAGGAGACGGTCAAGTGGCTCGCCGTGCGTCTGTTCGCCTACCGGAGCGACAAGTTCGACGCCGTCATCGACGGTGCCGTCTACGGGGCGATGGCCGGACTGGGCTTTGCGACCATCGAGAACGCCATCTACATCAGCCAAGGCGTCCTCTCGTCGTCGGACACTAATCTGGTTTTGAGTGCCGGGAACATAGCCGTCTTCCGACTGTTCGCCGGACCGGGGCACGTCATCTACTCCGCGTTCGCGGGCTACTACCTCGGATTGGCGAAGTTCAACCGCGAGAACGCGGGTCCCATCGTGATTAAAGGCCTGCTCATCGCCGCGTTCATCCACGCGACGTACAACACGCTCGTCGGATTCGTCCCTGACCTCATCGCCGCGTTCTACCCCGGCATCACCCCCGGTATCGGCTACATCGCCTTCGTTTTCATCTACGACGGATTCTTCGGCTACCTGCTCTACCGAAAAATCTCACGCTACCGCGCCATGTACTCCCAAGTCGAGAATCGGGGAGAAATGGAGAACGACGACGGAACTCGACCCGTCGGATTCGACTCCCAAAGCGAACTACGCGACGTGGACGGACGGGTAGATTCCCAGCGTGAAGCGGAAACCCGAACGAGCACGAACGGTGGAACCGGAAGTAGCCTCCTCGGAAACGACGAACGTGATCGCCCCGGCAACGACGCAGTCTACGCGAACCGGGAGGACGAGAGCAAAAACGACGGGAACGAAAACGACGGGAACGAGAATCGGGACGACGAAACGGACGAGGAGTCTGGAAAGTCCGGTTTCGAGTTCTGAGAACTTCTACCGCTGCCCGGCGAGCAGTTCGTCCGCGTACTTCGCCAGCACGTCCACTTCGAGGTGCACCGGGTCGCCGGGTTCCTTCTCCGAGAGGTTCGTCACACGCCGCGTCGTCGGGATGATGGCGACGGTGAACGTCTCTTCTCCCTTCTCGGCCACGGTGAGACTGATGCCGTCGAGCGCAACCGAACCTTTGTCCACGATGTACTGCCCGTAGCCTTCTGGAATCGCAAATTCGTATTGCCAGTCTTCTCCCACCTCCTCAATGTCCGCCACCTCGGTCGTCGTATCGACGTGCCCCTGTACGAAGTGGCCGTCGAGGCGGGCGTCGGCGCGAAGCGCCCGTTCGAGGTTGACGACGTCGCCTTCCTCCACCTCGCCGAGGTAGGTCTTTTCGACCGTCTCGGCAGCCAGAAACACCTCGAAGCTGTCGTCGTCAAACTCCTCGACGGTCAGGCAGGCCCCGTTGACGGCGATGCTCGCGCCGTCCTCCACGTCCGAGAGCACGTCGTCGGCCGCGATGGTGAGCCGCCGACCGCCGTCCGAATCCTCGACGCGACGAACCTCGCCGACTTCCGCAACGATTCCGGTAAACATAACGGAACTGTGACGCCGCGCGGTTGAAAACGGTTCCGGAACCGGGCGCGATGGCGGCGGGTTTTTGGTCGGTGGCGCGGAACGGATGGGTATGACGATTGGGGACGGGAGAACATGACGATGGGAATCCTCGATACCGTGAGTCTGGCCGCGACGTTGGTGCTAGCCATCCCCATCGCGCTCTTCGGCATCGACCGCATCGTCGCCGGGGAGTTGATTCTCGGCGGTGCGTTCGTCGCCATCGGCGTCGGTATGGTGCTGGTCCGTGAGAAACTCACGACGCCCACCGATATCCCCTCCAGCGCCGCCCAGAAAGTCGTCGGAACGGTGGCGAAAACGGACGAGGATGAGGAAGAATAGTTACAGACGATGCAGGTCGGTGGCTATGACTGTTTGACCCAGGTAACGAGCGCCCATGTTATTAGTCCAGCAACAACCGTGAGAGCAATTGTGGCTACTCTGGAAATACCTCTGGTAGGAGTCATAAACCAGTACAGGACAGCAATAATTGCGATGGTTACGATGAGACTGGACGATACGTTCTTAGATACCGATTTTATGAGTGCCATTCTTATCTATAGAACGGGTTTGAATAATTAATAGTTTTTGACACAAACCGAAACCACCTCGCCTTCGATTCAGTCCAACTCGTAAATATCGCCGTACTTCTCGGTCACGTAGTCGAGGAAGTACTCCGCGGTCAGCGGTTCGCCGGTTGCCTCCTCGATGAGTTCGTCGGTGGTGTACTTCTGGCCCTGCTCGTGGATGTTCTCGGTCAACCATTCGCGGATGGGACCGAACTCGCCTTCCCGAATGAGTTTTTCCGGGTCCTCGATTTCCTCCTCGATGGTGGCCCAGAGTTGGGCGGCGAGGACGCTCCCGACGGTGTAGTTCTGGAAACTGGCGAACCCACTGGTCCAGTGGATGTCCTGTAGACAGCCCTCCGAATCCGTTTCCGGGACGATGCCGAGATACTCGTCCATCAGTTCGTTCCAGCGGGCGGGGATGTCGTCCACGTCGAGGTCCCCGGCCACGAACTCTTGCTCGATCTCGGAGCGGAGGATGATGTGCATGTGGTAGGTCAGTTCGTCGGCCTCGACGCGGATCATGTTGTCCGTAAACACCTGATTGGCCGCCTCGTAGGCCTCCTCGGCGGTCACGTCCTCGAACTCCGGGAAGCGTTCCGTGACGGTCGGGAGGAACAGTTCCCAGAACTCCTTCGTCCTACCAACATGATTCTCCCAGAAGCGCGATTGAGATTCGTGAATCCCCGAACTGCGAGGTTCGCCGAGCGGCGTGCCGTAGGCGTCGTCCCGCAGGCCGAGTTGGTAGGTCGCGTGCCCGAACTCGTGAATCGTCGCGGTCAGCGGGTCCACGAAGTCGTGGTCGTGATACCGGGTCGTCACGCGGGCATCGAACTGCGTCCCGGACATGAACGGGTGCGGCGCGGTGTCGAAGCGCCCACGGTCCCAGTCGTAGTTCAGGAGATCGAGCGCGTCCCGACAGAGCGCCTCCTGATCCTCGGGGTCGAAGGTTCCGGCGAAGGCGTCGTCGGCGATGTCAGCGCCGTTCTCGTGGACGTCCTCGATGAGGGGAATCAGTCCCTCCCGCAGTTCGTCGAAGATCTCCTCGACGCGGGACAGCGGGAGGTACGGTTCGCTCTCCTCGAACATGACCACGTAGGGGTCCTCCTCCGGATCCACGTGCTCGGCCAGTTCGATGTGAAGGTCGCGGAGTCGGTCGAGATACGGCGCGAACGTCTCGAACTCGTCTTCCGACTTCGCCTCGCGCCACGCCGGTTGGGATTCGCTCGACGTTTCGGAAATCCGCTCCACGAGGTCGTTCGGGATGGCGACCGCGCGGTCGTGCTCACGGCGTACCTCGCGGACGACGGCGGCCTGTTCGTCGTCCAACTCCTCGGCTTCGAGTGCTTCCAGCAATTCGCCCGTTCGCTCGTCGGTCAGCAGTTCGTGACCGATGGACTGGAGCGCCCCCAGTTGCTTCGCACGGGCCGGGGTTCCCCCTTCGGGCATCTTCGTCTGCTGGTCCCAGTAGAGAACCATTCCCGCGTTCTGAACGTTCGAGATTCGTTTTCGTCGGTCGAGGAGTTCCGCATACGGCGAGTCGAGTTCCGATTCGGCGGTTGCCATGGAAGGCAGTTCCACTGGCAAACGCTATCAATGCGCGGGTATCGGAAAAGGGAGAATCCGGTTATTCGGCTTCGGCTTCGATTTCGCTCGCACGCTCGTCGAGGATGTCCTCGACCGACTTGCCGTTCGGTTCGTTGTACAGCAGTACGTCGAGTTTGAGCGTCGGCGCGCCGCTGACGAGGTTCTCCATGATGACGAGGCGCTCGCGAGCACGGCTCATTCCGACGTAGAAGACACGGCGTTCGTTGTCGGTGAGGATCGGGACGGGGTCGGTTCCGGCGGTGAACTCCTCGTCACCGGGGACCTCGATTCCCTCGTTTTCGACCGATGCTGCCATCTGTTCGACGACCTTCTCGGTCAGGTCGGTGCCGATGAACACGTGGTCGGCCTCACGACCTTTCGCGCTGTGGATGGTACCGATACGGACGCGGTCCCGCGCCGTGTCCTGATACCGTCCGCTGAAGTACGCCTTCATGGAGCGCTTCTGATAGCTCGTCACCTTCCGAACCATGTCGGAGGCGGACTTTCGGCCGGGCATGAACGGCGCGAAGTTCTTCACGAAGTCGGCGTCGAACTCCAGTTCGGTGAGGTCGTCCGCGCCCTCCGCTTCCTTTCGCTCGTCGATGGCATCGAACATCTCGTCGCGGTCGTTCGTACCGAAGGTGGACTCGGTCAGCATGTCCGCGAGTCGTCGCGCCTGTAGGCCGTCGATGGGGTCGCCGTCCTCGATTTGCTCGACGGCTTCGACGTACTGGTTCAGGCGGTCGGTCCACATTCGCTGGTCGGTCAGCGTGCGGAACGGGATGCCCTCGTCGATGAACTCGTCCACGAAGCGGAACATCTGGTAGCGGGCGCGGAACAGTACCATCACGGTACCATCGAACTCCTCGATGGTGTAGCGGACGTTCCGCACGAGGTCAAGCATCGACGGGTTCTCGACCGCTTCGACGGTGCCGCCTTCCTTGCGCGGTTTGAGGTTCTTCTCCTGTCGCTCTTCGATGTGGCTGACTTCCTTCTGGACGACTTTGAGAACGCGGGAGGGGAGTCGGTGGGAGGTGTCGAGAATCACGTCTTCGCCGCCCTCGCCGAGCAGGAGTTTGGGGTCCGCACCCTGCCACGCGTAGACGACCTGGTCGTCGTCACCGGCGATGAGGACGTTTTCCATGTGTTCTTTCCACTCCTCGTAGATGTCGAACTGCAGTTGCGTGATGTCCTGAAACTCGTCGATGATGAGGTAATCGACGCTGGGGAGAAGCGAACGCTGTTTCACGCGTTCGAGCATGTCGGCGAACCCGACGAGTCCCTCGTCACCCTTGTACTTTCGCCAACCGCGGATGGCTTCCGGAACGTCGAATCGGTCGTCACTGCTCGGCCACGTCGGGGTGTACTTGTTGCCCTCCTGCGCGTTCGGGTCGATGTCCGGCGGGAGTCGAACCTCTTCGACGTCCCACTGGAACGGAACGTCGTGCCAGTCTGCTACCTGCCGTCGGGTTCGCTGGAGCCACTGGGAGGTCGCGATGATCTTGTTGCCCAGCGTCGTCGAACGGGCCGTTCGACGACCGGAACCGCTGTACTCGTCCTCGTATTCGAGGCCGAAATCCTCACAGAACTCCTGTTTGTCCTTCTCACCGACGACGTCACCGCGGGAGAGATTGAGCAGTTCGTAGGCTTTCGCGTGCATCGTGCAGACGTTCCCCTGAAGCGAACGTGGGTCGACGTCGAGACGCTCTGCGAGCCGTTCTCGAACCTCGTTCGCGGCAGCACGGGTGTACGACACGACGAGGAGGTCCTTTACCGTGACCCCGTCCTGTGCGAGAATGTCCTCTACTCTATCGAGTAGTTCGGTGGTTTTACCGCTTCCCGGCCCACCGAACAACCGGGTTACTCTTGCGTCCGTCTCTGCCATTGGCGTAGTCATTACACCAGCACAGGTTCCGGGAACGTATAAAACGACGTGAATCGGAGTCGTGGCCGTTACGTGCCGCGGGACGAGCGCGCATCGCGTACCGTCGCACCGTCCCGAACCTCGTCCTCACAGTTCGGACAGACGCGTGGATCGGTCGTTCCAGACGGTGTGAACACACGTGCGTACGACGTCGTCACGAATCAAACGCAATTCTGACAATTCGGAATTTATCTCATTTTCCATGGTGAAAATAACATGTGATGGTTCTATCGGTAGAACGGGTTACGCGGGTTGCCGATCGAGCGACGTCAAAGAAAGAACGGTCGTAGCCGGTATTCGATATTCGTATGACGAGTCTGTTGGTGAATCAACGGGGACTACGGATGCCAACCACAGACCGTACATTCGGTCGCCGTAAGGTTATGAAGTCCACCACATTCCGGACACTGCTTTTTGTTATACTCCTGTTCCCAGTCTACTTGTTCGGTCTCGTGACCACGGTCTTCGAGGAACTGGTCGAACACGGATTCGTCGTCTCCGGTTGGTGCGGAGGCCATACATGCTATGCTAATGCACACCATCCATATAATCCTGATGGTTAAACAGACCCATACATAGCTTTGATTGCAAAATTCGGGGGAATTGAGTCAGGGAACCGGGTCGAAATATCGGGCGAGTTCCGTCCCGAACTCCGCGGCCAACGCGCCGACCTCGTCACCCGAAAGCACGTCGTACTCCCGTTTCATCGCCGATTCGACGTGGACACCGAGCGCGGCGTCGAGGACGGCATCGCTCCGAAGGAACGACACCGCGTTCGTGAACTCCCGCTCCCGTTCGACCACGTATCGATCTCCATCGATGAACGGGCCGTACGCGTCCGAGTCGGCGTACTTCTCGTAGAACCCGGTCGCGTGAGCACGGACGTGAACCGGCGGTCCGTCGTGGCGCTCGATTGCCGGTCGCTCGGCCACCGAGAGTTCGAAGAACAGTACGGCGGTGTCGTCGGCGAACAGTTCCGACCTGAGAACGTCGAACCCGCGCCGCGAGAGCGCGTCAGAGACGCCCGACAGCGATTTCTGAAGCTGTGGATACAACTGGTCCTCCACGATGTCCGGCGCGTCGAACCGAATCGCCACGGGCGTCGTCCCCCGCTCGGCGACGAACTCGCGCACGTCGTCGGCCGTCAACGGCTTCGGCGACTCCGGGAAAAACACCGATTCGCGCGGCTTCGTCAGCAAGTCACGGGCGTAATGCTGGAGCCGTGCGACGTTCTCGGCCGAAAGGACGGCCGCCACGTTGCGCTCCGGGTCGGTCGGATCGATGACGACCAGCGGGTCGTCGAACGTCGCCGTCCCGTGGTCTTCCGGATCGAAGTGGACCTGTGGCGTCCACTCCGCGGCCGCCTCCAACACACCACGAAAGCTGCCGTATTCGAGGACGAGTAGCTCCGCCAGAAACCCCGAAAATCCCTTCGTCCTGAGGTCGCTTCCGTACGCGCCGATGCCCTTCAGGAACTGCTTGAACAACAATACCTCTCCGGCCAACTCGTCGTCCAACCGCGCTTCGAGATACTGCGTGTGAAACGGCGTCCGGTCCACCGCCGACTGGATATCCGTCGCCGACTCGACGCGATAGCAGGGGACGAAATCCACGTCGAACCCGTCGAACTCCCCTTTCACGTAGGGGTGCTCGGCGTACTCCTCGTGTCCGTCCGGCAGGACGGCGTGGCCGATTTTCAGCCCGAACGACTCCAACTCCTCACGGTCGAGGTCCGGCGGGAAGCGAACGAACAGGTCGATATCCCGGTCGCCGCTCGTCCACGTCCCGCGGGCGGTGCTTCCCACCTGAATCACGTCGGCGTCCACCGACAGGTCGGCAATCGCCGCTTCGGCGCGTTCTGTCAACTCCCGAACCGCCGCTCGCAGCCGACGCCGCTCCTCGGCGTCCGGCTGTATTCCCGCTCGAACCGCCGAAGCGACCTCCTCGAACCGTTCCATCGAGCGAACGTTTTCCACGAACGCGTGAAAACGTATCGATGCTGTCGGACGAAAACGAAAGCCCTATCAAACAACTCGGTCTATGGATGAATGCAGTCGGAAGCCGCCGTAGCTCAGTTGGTAGAGCACCTGGTTGTTACCCAGGTTGTCCCAGGTTCGAGCCCTGGCGGCGGCGTTTCTTCGAATTCATTGTTTTCGTGAGAAGGTTCTGTTTCAGGCACTTCGATTCGTGCCCAACCCGGTACGCTAAAGAGGTATGCCAGATTACGATTGATTGATACGGGCCCTTAGCTCAGTCTGGTTAGAGCGCTCGGCTCATAACCGGGTGGTCATTGGTTCGAATCCGATAGGGCCCACTTCTGCCGAACAATCCGGTTAATGGAGGCGGTTTCCAACGTCTTCCGATTGAGCGATGAAGGAGATGTGGCGACACGCGACTCGCCGTCGGGTTCGTTTCCGTGCCAGTGCATCCCTCCGGGCGAGAATATCACGTGAACGTATTTTCTATGACTGTCGGTAACTAGTCCTCGGATCGGGTCGCTGCCTCGATTTCGTAGGGAAGCGTTGCTGCCAGTCGTTTTGCGACTGTCGGGCTCAAAAAACCGGCCAGTTCCATCGCTTCCGCTTCGTACGAATCGAGGTCCAGCACGCTCCGAAAAAACCACGAGACGGTTACATACGTTTCGTGAAGCGTTGCAGCCCGCTCACGTCCAGCGTCCGTCAGCGTCGCGCCCTTGTACGGCTCGTAGGTCACGAGCTCGTCGTTTTCGAGTCGCTGGAACATCGCGGTGACCGACGCCGGTGACTTGTCCAGCGTTTCAGCGACGACGTTCGTCTGGATCGGCGGCTCTCGTCGGTGTTCGAGGATGTACAAGGCCAACAGATACTGTGTAACTCCACTCATCGCGATTCGGCGGACCCCTCCGAGACGACGTCTCTGTCGTTCGCCAGTTCGTCGGGGTCGTCGCCCGCATCGTCATCGAGCTTTTCGGGGGGTTCGAAGAGCGTCGCGTACACCCACGCCCACGCTTGGGTGCGGGCACGACGGGAACGAGGGATCACGGTTCAGGCCCTCCGAACCAAGTGCTGGCGCACCGCTCGTTGGCACTCTTCACACGTACTATCGAGCCGAGCGACCGTCGTCAACACCGGATAATCGACCGGGAAATTCTGATAGATGTACGGGATCAGATCCCGATGGCTGATCCCGATTTCACCGCCGTGATTCGTGGTACTCCGGAGAAACTCCTGGCGCTGCCGAGCGAGCGCCTCGCATCGGTCGCGATGGTCCGTGAGCGTCTCGTGACGCCGGTGGAGTTCATCGAAACCGAGGGCGGTTAGAGGTGTCTCGTTTTTCGCGGTGATCCACTCCGTGATGTCGGTGACGATTGCGCCAGCATCGTCGAGTCGTGAGGCTTCGCGTCCGAGTGCGCGTCGTAACACGTCCACCTCAACCCGTCGGATATTCGCCTCCGAGACGACCGCTTCCTTGAGTTCGGGCGAGAATGACGTCTCCGTCGTCGGTGCGAGCGCAACTGCCAGCGATTCCGAAAATTCGGCCTCGATAGTCGCGTGGAGGGACTCCGATTTTTCGGCGTCGTCGGTGATCTGGTGTCGGATCGTCTCGGCGAACGTCCGCCGAACGATCTGACATCGATCCTCCGTCGAGTGACTTCCGTGGGAAAGTGCGCCCGCTGCAGCCGTGACGCCCTGCACTGACCGCGGTGTCGGCTCGGGTGACAGTTCTTTCACTCGGTCGGTGAAGCGTTTGATCGCGTCGAGCTTCGCTTCGGTTGCGTCTCGTTCACACTGAATTCGTGTTTTCGCGTCGTCTATATGTGTATTCACCGACATTCTACACCTCCGTCTGAATTGGTACACTAACGAGTCCGCCCGGAGAAAGGTCCCGAGCGAGGCCGAAGTACGCGTCCATGACCGCCGATTCGGCACCGTCGTGGCCAGTACCCGAGAGCGCCTCCAAGACGACCGTGCTGCCGTACTTCACGTTGCCTCGTCGGGACGGAGACTCGTGTGCGATGCTCTCTCTCAACACGTATTTTAGGTGCGCCTAAAACATCATAACTACTTCGATTTTTAGGACAGCCTAAACCATAATCTCTGCGTGCTTTAAGTGGCGTAAAAACATGCGGCAGTGACGGAGACCATCGCCGAGTTCGTACGGACAGTCGATTACGACGATTTCGACGAGCAGGTGACCGACGAAGTGGTTCCTCCAGTTCGTCGAATCGACATTCCCGAAGCCAAACATCCGTAGACGTCCGTGATGTCCGTCCAATACCGGTGTCCTAGATTTCGAAGAAACCGGCCGGTTCGGACGAGGACGACAACTGGATATCCTCTCATGGTGTATGTTACCGTATGGCATCAAAAACGCCCGCAGCGGAGAGTGCCGCTGCTGAACGAACGACCCACCGGTACGAGCCTTGGTTAGGCGCGATTATCGCCGGTCTCGCGGGAGGTATCGCGATGGGGATTTTCCTGTTGGTTTTGAGTCCAGATGCACTCACGACCGTAATTCCGGCGCTGTACGGACAGCAGGGTGCTGTCGCCGGATGGATGGTCCACCTGTTCAACAGCGCGGTTCTCGGCCTCGTCTTCGCCGCGATCGTCTCCCTGACGTCGTTGCGTAGATACACCGACAGCGAATCCGCGACAATCGGACTCGGGGCCGCCTACGGCGTGGTTCTGTGGGTGATTACCGGTTCGATCGTCCTGCCGCTGTGGCTCCAGGCCGTCGGCGTTGCTGGCGCACCGGCCGTGCCAACGTTCGCGCTGCCCAGCCTCGTCTGGCATCTCGCCTACGGCGTCGTCTTGGGCGCGGTGTACCGGTACGTCATCACCCTCTAACGGCGAAACGCGACACTGTCCTTTTTTACGTCTTCCGGGTCGAACGAGCGTCGGGAGAAGGAGTTCGGAACAGTACTGGCCGAATTCACACGTCGGGGGTTTCCAGAATCCGCGGCACGCCCTGTGCGGTGATCGTCTCGCCGACGAGATACGACGAGGCGGGACTGGCGAGGAACTGTGCGATGTCGGCGATTTCCTCGCTCGTTCCGATGCGGCGTTTCACGTCCCCTCGGTCGATGTTGTCGGCGCTGACCCCCATCTGACTCTCGACGCCCGGTGTGGCGACGAAACCGGGTGCGATGCAGTTGACGCGAACGTTTTCGTCCGCCCACTCGAACGAGAGCGTTGACGTCAGGTTGATGACGGCGGCCTTCGCCGCGCCGTAGTGGCTCATCTGCGGCGCGCCACCCTGCCCGGCGACGCTGGCGAGGTTGATGATGGCACCGCCGCCGTTCTCGCGCATGCGCTCCCCGGCAACCTGCGTGCAGTGGAACGTCCCGTGAAGGTTGATGTCCACGATGGTCTCCCAGCCGTTCTCGCTGATGTCCTCGAACGGGGCCATGAAGCTCGCACCGGCGTTGTTGACCAGTACGTCGATGCCCCCGAACTCATCGACGGTGGCGTCCACGAGCGCCTCCACGGCATCTCGGTCGGTCACGTCGCACTCGACCGCCAGCGCGCGACCCGACGCGTCACCTGCCTCTATCCCCTCGGCCACCGGGTCCACATTCCCCTGTTCGCGCGAGCAGATGACGACGTTCGCGCCGTCGTCGGCGAACCGCTCGGCGATCGTTCGTCCGATACCGCTCGATGCACCCGTCACGATTGCGGTCTTTCCGGCGACGCTGAACTGTTCGACGGTCATATCCGATCCTCCGTTGCCGGTCGTCCCGCGACTGAAATTTCCATTGGTAACTACAGTCGACAATATTTCGCCGCATGGTAATAAATGTGGATTTCATTCTTCGATCGTTATCTTGATCTCCCGGGAACGCCAGTACATAGCTGATCGTAGGAGATGAACCCCTGACCATGCAAGACGAACGACGGGACTGGCGGGCGGTGTTCTGGGACATCGGCGGCGTCATCCTCGATACGGCGTCCGTCCGACGTGCACACGAGGAGTTCGTCGGAACCATCGTCGCGCGGCGTTCGAGTGACGAATCTGTCGAGGATGCCATCGAACGCTGGCGAACCGCCGTCGGTGAGCACTTTCGGGAGCGCGACGGAACGGCGTTCCAGAGCGCGCGAACCGCCTACGACCGTGCCGTGGACGAAATCACGGGAGAGGAGATTCCCGAGGACGAGTGGCGTCCCGTCTTCGAGCGCGTGATGGCCGAAACGCTGCGACCCAATCCCGGTGCCGTCGAGACGGTCGAGCGACTGGCGGCGACGGACCTCCACGTCGGCGTCATCAGCGACGTGGACACCGAGGAAGGCGTCCGAATTTTGGAGACGTTCGGCGTGCTGAACCAGTTCGATTCCATAACGACTTCCGAGATGGTCGGCCGAACGAAACCCGATCGACGGATGTTCGAGACGGCACTGGACGCCGCGAACGTTCCGGCGAGCGACGCGCTCATGATCGGCGACCGGTACGACCACGACATCGCCGGGTCGTCGGCGGTCGGCATGACGACCGTCGCGTACGGGGCGGACGACGGGCCGGAAACCGACTACGCCATCGACGACTTACGGGAAATCCTCTCGATCGTCGGTGTCGAGTCGAAAAGCGAAGAGTCGAACGGAGTCGATTGACAATTACCCGTCGTACCGAACCAGATGCTCGACTTCGCTCGGGTCGAGGTCCGAAAACGCGTCCCGCGCGATGACCCGCTTGTGGACTTCGTCCGCGCCGTCCACGATGCGGAACTGGCGGACGCTCTCGTAGAAATCCGCGAGCGGGAGGTCCTTTCCGATGCCGTTGCCACCACAGATTTGGACGGCCGTGTCGATGGCATCCTGAACGACGTTCGCGGCGTACACCTTGCTCATCGACACCGCGATACGGGCCTCCTCGCCCGCCGCGATCTGCCCGGCGGCGTGACGGACCATCGTCCGAACCGCGTGGAGTCGGGTCTCGATTTCGGCGATTTCGAACCGGATCGCCTGCTTGTCCGAGAGCGGGCCGTCGAAGGCCTGCCGCTCGTCGGCGTAGGCTTTGGCGATGTCGAGGGCACGCTCGGCCATGCCTGAATAGCGCATACAGTGGGTCAACCGCGCCGGACCGAGTCGCTGTTGGGCGATGGCGAACCCGGCGTTCTCCTCGCCCAGCAGGTTCTCCTCCGGGATTCGAACGTTCTCGTATTTGATCTCCGCGTGGCTCATGCCGGTGACGCCGCCGCCGACGTGCGGGATGTCGCGCACGACTTCGACGCCGGGGGTGTCGGACGGAACGAGGAAGATGGAACACCCCTCGTAGGGGTGGGCGTCCGTGTCGGTCAACGCCATCACGAGGAGGACGTCGGCCTCGCTCCCCTGTGTCGTCCACCACTTGTGGCCGTTTATGACCCACTCGTCGCCGTCCTGCTCCGCGGTCGTCCTGAGCATCTTCGGGTCCGAACCGGCACCCGGGTTCGGTTCGGTCATCGAGAAGCCGGATTTGGCGTCGCCCGCGACCAGCGGGTCGAGCCAGTTCTCCTTCTGCTCGTCCGTTCCCACCAGTTCGAGGGTGTGCATGTTGCCCTCGTCCGGGGCGTCCACGCGGATGGCACCGGGGCCGAGGAGGCTCCGCCCGGCCGCCTCGAAGACGGGGAGCATCTCGTGGAACTCCATTCCCAATCCGCCGTGTTCTTCCGGAATCTGGGGTGCGTACACGTCGTACTCCTTCGCTTGTTCGCGGAGTTGGCGCATGGTGTCGTCGGAAACGGGTTCCCCGCCGAGATGTTCGCGCTCGACGGGAATCACCTCGTCTCGGACGAACGTCCGGACGCGTTCGGCGACGTCTCGCCCTCGTTTCGGGTCGTCGTACTCCATATCCACAACGGCGATTCAACAGTGTAAAAGTATTTCCCTCGTTTCGTTACCCTCGTAAGTTCTATACCGGGCATCCACGTACAATCGAGTGACCACGAGGCCGATGTGGCCGTCCGCCGCGTGTCCGTCACGCGGTGCACCGAACGCCGTCATACGGTCGAGCGGGCGGACGGTCGGACGGACGTGCGGACGTGCGGACGACCACAACATGAGCCAATTGCGGACTGGAGGACTACCGATGACCAACGAAAATGGGGATTACTTCGAACGACTCGTCGATACGAACGCGCTCCGGACGTATCTGGAAGAACAGTTGGGCAACGCCGAGGGGTACGACGTCTCCCACCACGCGGAGGGCCACTCCAACGAGACGCTGTTCGTGGCGTGGGGTGACCGAGAACTGGTGATTCGGCGACCGCCACCCGGTGAGACTGCCGAGACGGCCCACGACGTGCTTCGGGAGTACCGGGTGATGGACGCGCTTCAGGACACGGCCGTTCCGGTTCCGACGACCGTGCTGGCCTGCGAGGACCACTCGGTCATCGGCAGCGACTTCTACGTGATGGACCGAGTCGAGGGCGACGTGCTCCGGGACGAGGAGCCACCGCGCTTCCGAACCCCGAACGCGCGACGGACAATCGGCGAGGAACTCGCGGACACGCTCGCGGCGATTCACAGGCTCGACTACGAGGCGGTCGGTTTGGGCGAGTTCGGCTATCCGTCCGGCTACACGGAACGGCAGGTCGAACGGTGGACCAAGCAACTCGACTGGGCGTTCGAACGAACGACCGAGGAGCGGGCCGTCCCGGAACTGGAGACGGTCGGCGATTGGCTGGCCGACAACTGTCCCGACGAACACGAGCACACACTGGTGCACGGCGATTACAAACTCGACAACGTGATGTACGGGCCGGAGACGCCGCCGGAAATCGTCGGCGTCTTCGACTGGGAGATGGCGACGCTCGGCGACCCGCTGGCCGACCTCGGGTGGATGCTGTCGTACTGGCGCGACCCCGGCGACCCCGAACCGGCGACGCCGGAACTGGTTTCGACGTTCATGGAGGCCGACGAGTACCCCACTCGAAAGGAACTCGTGGAGCGCTACGAGGACGCGGCGGGTATCGAGTACGAGAACGACCGATTCTATCGGGCGCTCGCGGTGTACAAACTCGCCGCACTGGGCGAGATGTTCTACCGGCGATTCCTCGAAGGCAACAGCGACGACCCGATGTACCCGCAGATGGAGGAGCGGGTCCCTGACCTCGCGCGACGCGCGGCGGGTATCATCGACGGCGACGAGCCGCTGTAACCCCGAAACTTTCCAAAATTCCATAGAACCAGTTTCACAACACCGATAGTTGCTCAGACCGACGTTTTACCTTACAGAGATAAACCGTCGCGGTGGAGTTAAGATGGCAGGGATGAAACCCATCTCGTATGCCAGACACGGATATTCGACGGGTGACTGTGCTCGGTGCCGGGAACATGGGTCACGGAATCACGGAAGTCGCCGCCATCGCCGGGTACGACGTCACCATGCGCGACGTCGAGGAGGAGTTCGTCACGAACGGGTACGAGAACATCGAGTGGAGTCTGGAGAAGTTGGCCGAGAAGGGCTTCATCGACGAGTCGGCCGAGGACGTTCTCGCACGCGTCGATACGGCGGTCGATCTGGAATCGGCGGTGGCCGACGCCGACCTCGTCATCGAGGCGGTGCCCGAGCGGATGGACCTCAAGCGGGAGGTGTTCATCGACCTCGACGAGTTCG
Source organism: Haladaptatus sp. AB643 (assembly GCF_024136975.1). Classification (NCBI taxonomy): domain Archaea; kingdom Methanobacteriati; phylum Methanobacteriota; class Halobacteria; order Halobacteriales; family Haladaptataceae; genus Haladaptatus; species Haladaptatus sp. AB643. The sequence goes on along the minus strand of NZ_JAMYJW010000017.1, from coordinate 58,684 downwards.
CTCCCGAGGACGCCTTGCTGGCGTCGAACACGTCCAGCCTGAGCGTTACGGAGATGGCCGGTGTCACCTCCAGACCGGAGGACGTGGTCGGCATGCACTTTTTCAACCCGCCGGTGAAGATGGACTTGGTCGAAATCATCTACGGCGAGCGAACGAGCGACGGGACGGCGGAGGCGGCGTACGAGTTCGCCGAATCCATCGGCAAGACGCCGATCTACGTCCGGAAGGACGTTCGCGGGTTCGTCGTCAACACCGTCCTCGGTCCGTTCGGGGACGAACCCGCATGGATGGTGTCGAACGGCGAGGCGACGATACGCGAGGTGGACGCCGCGATGGTCCACCAGCGGGGTTACCCGATGGGACCGTTCGAACTCATGGACCTGACCGGCATCGACGTGGGCTATCACGTCCGCAACGAGTCGGGGCGGGAGATTCCGCCCATCATGGCCGAGAAGGTCGAGAACGAGGAACTGGGACAGAAGACGGGGAAGGGGTATTACGACTACGAAGACGGAGAGGGAGTCAACTACGAACCCGGCGACGGCGACGGGTTCGACACCCTGCGGATCGAGGCCCGGATGGTCAACGAGGCGGCGCGACTCGTCGGGGAGGGCGTCGCCCGACCCGACGAAATCGACACCGGCGTCCGTCTCGGACTCGGGTTCCCCGAAGGAATCTGCCGACGCGCGGACAAAATCGGTCTCGACACCGTTCTGGACAAACTCGAATCCCTGTATCAGGAGACCGGCGAGGCGAGGTTCGAACCGGACGACTATCTCGTCGAACTGGTCGAAGCCGGAAAAACCGGCGAGAAAGCAGGCGAAGGATTCCACGAGTATTCGACCAGCGGCGACGGGCCGGGTACCTACCAGTTACTGAACTACGTCCTCTCCGACGATGGTCTGCTCGAAATCGAACTGAACCGGCCGGAGCGCCTGAACGCCCTTTCGGCCGATTTGCTCGGGGAGATCGACGACCTGCTCAAATCGGTCGATACCGACGACGTGCGGTGTGTCACGTTCGAAGGCGCTGGCGACCGAGCGTTCAGCGCCGGAGCCGACATCGGCGGGTTCGCGGACGCCACGCCCACGGACTTCATGGACGTGACGCCGACGTTCGAGACGGTCAACGAGTTCGAGCGTCCCACCATTGCGAAGGTGGACGGCTACTGCCTCGGTGCCGGGTTGGAACTCGCACTCGCCTGCGACATGCGGATCGCCACGGAGAAATCGGAGTTCGGTTCCCCCGAGATTCGTCTCGGACTCATTCCCGGCGGCGGCGGCACCCAGAGACTCATCAGACTGCTCGGCGAGACGCGTGCCAAGGAACTCGTGTTCCGGGGCAACCGCATCGACGCCGACCGCGCCGAGGACTGGGGGCTCATCAACCGTTCCGTGCCCGACGGGGAGTTCGATTCGGTCGTTGCCGAGTTCGTGGACGACCTGCTCGAAGGGCCGCCAATCGGCCTGAAGGTGGCGAAGAAGGTGATGAACGAAGGTGCCGACGCGAGCCTCGACGCCGCGCTGGCCATGGAGAGTCAGGGCTTCGGCCTGCTCATGAGCACCGACGACGTGCGCGAGGGAACCGCCGCGTTCGGCGAGGACCGCGACCCCGAGTTCACGGGGGAGTAGCCGTGACGATTCCGTTCGAGGAACTGGAGGTCGGAAAACGGCTGACGACACCCACGCGCACCATCACCGAGGCCGACGTCGTCAACTTCGCGGGCGTGAGCGGCGACTTCAACCCGCTTCACACCAGCAAAACGGAGATGGAGGAATCGGACTTCGGGGAGCGAATCGCCCACGGCGCGCTCGTGTTTTCGGTCATGACCGGCCTCACGCGGCGCATCGTCCACGAACGCGCGGAGACGGTGGCGTTCTACGGCGTGGACCGACTCCGCTTTCGAGCGCCCGTCTTCTTCGGCGATACGGTTCACGTCACGTTGGAACTGATCGAGAAGGAAGCGCGCGACCATCCGACCGGGAACGGCGTCGTCCGATACGAGGCCGAGGTGCTGAACCAGCGCGAAGAGGTCGTGCTGTCGTGCGAACTCCTCTCGCTGGTGCGGTAGCCGGTTCTCCCGTTATTTTTTGTACTCGTCGTCCAGTCCCTCGAATATCTCGGGGTCGGTGCGGAACTTGAGCACGTTGTGCACTACCGAGTTGCGGATGTTGTCGATCACGTCCCCGTGTTTCTTGTAGAACTCGTGAATCCACTGTGACTCCGCTTGCCGGTTGGGGAACATCATCACCGTCTTCCACTGGTACTCGCCGTCCGAGAGGAAGTAAAACAGCGTGTTGGGGTCGTCGCGGATGTACTCCATCGCGGCGCGCCAGCTATCCGCGAAGTGTTCCGGGTTGAACTTGAACTCGAACAGGCCGAAGATGTAGTACTCCTCGTTGGGGATGATGGCCTCCCGGAACACGCCCTCGTTCCGCATCTCGCGGATGGACTCGCTCACGGTGACGTGTGACACTTCGATGTCGTACTCGTCCGCGAGAATGGTCGTCAACTCCCGCGATGACAGCTGTGGGTCGCGTGTCAGTTCCCGCAGAATGGCGATGTCCCGCTCCTTGAACTCCCAGTTCGGTGATTCCGTCTCGTCGGTCATACTGTTCCTTCCGGAGAACGGGTTATCAGGGTTCTCCTTCGAGAGGCGCGAAAACGAGAATCATCGTGGGTTATGTTCGTTTCGAATACTCACAGACCGAGGCGGTCGGCGCGCGGGAGCGAGGGTACGAGCGGCGCGCGAGGAGTCGGTTGGGGAGGGTGTGGTGCGGAGGCGGGTACGGTTGCGGTCTCATTGACGTCTGTAACTGCTCGCATCATCATTGCAACTACTGGCGTGACGACCTCGAAAGCCCCCGCCCGCTCGCGGTCGCTCAGCGACATCTCGCCTCGGCATAACCGCCTGCCTCGGCGAGAGGGGTCACTGAGACGACCAGGCGGTGCGCGAACGGGCGGCCCCTTTCAATCCACCGTCAGAGCAAGCTCTGACGAGCCCTCGTTCACTGCGTCACCGGCGCTTTGCGCCGGCTTCCAGCGGGACCGGAGGTCCCGCCCGGTTCACGAGGACACCCAAACGACAGTACCGCAACCGTCCACACACCTCCCCAGCCGATTCCCTCCACTCGTTGCACTCGTTCCGCTCATCCCTCGCACGCTGTCAGCACAGCCCTGCGGACGAAGTGTCCGCAGAACTGTGCCAGCGCGCGCCACGGCGGCTCAACGACATAGCCCAATTCGGCAGTTGATTCCCCGCGAACCCCCACTTTTCGAAAAATCTCGGCCCCGCAGTCCTAGAACAGGTCGTCGGAGATGATGTTCTTCTGAATTTCGCTGGTGCCCTCGTAGATTTTCGTGATGCGGGCGTCGCGGTAGTAGCGCTCGACGGGATGGTCGGTGACGTAGCCAGCGCCGCCGTGGACCTGGATGGCGTCGTCGGCGACGTCGACGGCGTGCTCGCTGGCGAACAGTTTGGCCATGCTCGCAAAGCGGGTTGCGCGGCGGTCGTCGCCCTCCTCGACGTGCGAGGCGGCGCGGTAGGTCAGCGACCGTGCGGCTTCCACGTCCGTCGCCATGTCGGCGACCTTGTGCCCGATGGCCTGATAATCCTTGATGAGGTTCCCGCCCTGCTCGCGCTCGCTGGCGTAGTCGATGGACTGATCCACGGCGGCCTGCGCGACGCCCACGGCCTGCGAGGCGACGCTCACGCGACCGGACGCGAAGAAGTTCATCAGTTGGTAGAAGCCCTTGTCCTCCTCGCCGATGACGTTCTCGGTGGGGACGCGCACGTCGTCGAGGACGATTTCCGCGAGGTCCGAGGCGCGGATGCCGAGTTTGTTGTCGATTTTCGTCGGCTTGAACCCGTCTGTATCCGTCGGGACGAGGATGGCGCTGATGCCGCGGTGCGGCGGTTCGGCGTCGGGGTCCGTCTTGGCCATGACGACGGCCACGTCCGCGACGGTGCCGTTCGTGATCCACATCTTGTTGCCGTTGATGACGTACTCGTCGCCGTCCGTCTCCGCGACCGTCTCGATCCCGGCGACGTTCGACCCGTGGCCCGGCTCCGAGATGCAGCTACAGCACGCCGATTGGCCGTTGGCGATTCGGGGGAGCCACTCCTCTTTCATCCACTCGTCGCCGAACTTCCGGATCATGTTGGACCCGAATCCGCGACTGCCGATGGCGCTCCCGATACCCGCGTCGGCCCGCCACAGTTCCTCGGTGACGATGATTGACGAGAGGGTGTCCATCCCCGCGCCGCCGTACTCCACGGGAATACCCGGGGCGAGCAAGTCGAGCTCCGCCGCCTTCTCGATGAGCTCCTCGGGATACTTCTTCTCCTCGTCGTGCTCCCGCGCGACGGGCGCTATCTCCTCCTCGCCGAACTCGCGCACCGCCTCGCGTATCGCACGCTGCTCGTCTGACAGTCGAAATGACATACCCGGATTTAGGATTCCAATGAAAAGAATCTTCGGCATCTAACCAACCGTTGGTAACAACTGGTCGAAATTCGCGTACAGTCATCTCCAACTCCGTCCATACCCTCCATTCCGTTACCGACTGCTCCTACCCCGGCCGTTTTTCTGGACTCGACAGTTTGATTCCGTGCGAAACGGTAGTATGGGGGGAAATGAGTGAGAATCCCGAGGGGGCGATGGTCGGGCGGGAACTCGAACGGCGGGAAGATCCGGCGCTCGTGACCGGGCGAGCGACGTACACCGACGACCTGCACGCACCCGGAATGGCGTATCTCGCCTTCGTGCGGAGTCGCTACGGCCACGCGACCGTCGAGGACATCGACACCAGTGATGCCGAGGCCACGGATGGCGTTCTGGGGGTCTACACGTGGGAGGACATCGAACACTCGGACACCCCGGGAACCATTCCCGTCGAGACCGGGTTTCTCGACAACGAGATTCCGGGTCACCCGATACTCGCCGACGGGAGAGTGCGGTATCACGGCCAGCCGGTCGCCGCCGTGGTCGCCGAGGACCGCTACGTCGCCACGGACGCCGCGGACGCCGTGAATGTTGATTACGACCGTCTCGACGCCGTGACGGATCCGATCGAGGCGACTGCGGAGGGTGCGCCCGAGATTTTCGAGGGCGTCCCGAACAACGTCGTGACCGTCACGGACATGGGCGATGCGGACGCCACCGCGGGAGCGTTCGAGGACGCCGACCACACCGTCGAAATCGAACTGGAGAACAACCGCCTCATCGCCAACGCGATGGAGCCGCGAGCGGCGCTCGCGGAGTACGACGACGTCGAGGAGTCGCTGACCGTGACGATGACGAGTCAGTCACCGCACGGCCATCGAGGCAAGCTCTCGGACACGCTCGGCATCCCCGAGAATCGAATCCGCGTCGTCGCACCGAGCGTCGGCGGCGGCTTCGGACACAAGGGACACCACCATCCCGGCGAAGCCGTCGCGGCGTGGTGTTCCCGCGAACTCGAAATTCCGGTGAAGTGGACCGCCACGCGCTCTGAGAACTATCTCGCCGGTGCCCACGGCCGAGACCACCGAACGACGGCCGAACTGGCGTTCGACGACGACGGCACGATTCGGGGTCTCAAGGCCGAAACCCACGCCGGACTCGGAGGCTACGGACTCGGCGTCAGCCCCGCGCTTCCGGGCTGGTACGGCCGCCTGCTGGCCAGCCAGTACGACATCCCCGCCATCCACTGCCGGACTCACAGCGTCCTGACGAACACGGCTCCCGTCCACTCCTACCGCGGCGCTGGCCGTCCGGAAGCCATCTACGTCACCGAGCGACTCGTGGACCGCGCCGCGCGGGAACTCGACATCGACCCCGCCGAGTTCAGACGTCACAACCAGATTCCGCCCGACGCGTTCCCCCACGAAACCGCCGTCGGCGCGAACTACGACAGCGGCGACTACGCAACCGCACTAAACGAAGCGCTCGACGCCGTGGGGTACGACGAACTCCGCACACGGCAGGAGGACGGAAACGGACGGGTGGACGGAAACGGACGGGTGGACGGGAGGAAGCGAGACGACGGCCGCTATCGCGGTATCGGCCTCGCCTGCTTCGTCGAATCGACCGGCGGCGGGTTCGAGAGCGGTGTCGTCCGCGTCCACCCCGACGGCGGCGTGACGGTCTACGCGGGAACGCATTCCCACGGCCAGGGCCACGGGACGACCTACGCCCAGATAGTCGCCGACGAACTCGGCGTTCCCTACGACGATATCGACGTGGTGGAGGGCGACACGGACCGCATCCCGACCGGAACGGGAACTTTCGGCAGTCGGAGCACGATTGCCGGTGGGAACGCCGTCGCCGAGAGCGCGGGTGAAGTCGCCGACAAGGCCCGACGCATCGCCGCCGACCGGTTGGAGGCGGCTCCCGAGGATATCGCACAGGAGGACGGCGAGTTCCGCGTCGTCGGTGCGCCCGACCGCGCCGTCGCGTTCGAACAGGTCGCGAGCGCGGCCTACAGCCGTCAGCTTCCATCGAACGAATCGGCCGGGTTGGAGTCCACGACGTTCTACGACCAGGACGGGACGGCCTACGCTTTCGGCTGTCACGCCGCCGTGGTCGCGGTGGACCCCGAGTCGGGTGAAATCGAGGTCGAACGCTACGTCGCCGTGGACGACTGCGGCGAGCAGGTCAACCCCCGAATCGTGGAGGGGCAGGTTCACGGCGGGGTCGCGCAGGGCATCGGGCAAGCCCTCTACGAGCAAGCCGTGTACGACGACGCGGGAACCCTCGTCACCGGGTCGATGCAGGATTACGCGATTCCGAAAATCCAGCAGATTCCGATGATGGAGACCCGGAGCACCGTCACGCCGAGTCCGACCAACCCCCTCGGCGTGAAGGGGATCGGCGAGGCCGGAACCATCGCCGCACCCCCGGCGCTCGTCAACGCGGTTCTGGATGCACTTGCGCCGTTCGGCGTGGAGAGCATCGACATGCCGCTGACCGAGGAAACCGTCTGGCGCGCGATTCGAGAAGGATCGTAAGCGAGTCGCTCGTTGCTCCGTCGGTCTATTCGTAGCGAACGTTTCGCAGGTCGCCCTTCGTATCTACGTCCAGCAGAACCCCCGGATCGCCGGTTTCGATCAGTGCGGAGTGCTCGCCGTCGAGCAGGATTTCACGCCCGCCGATATCCCCTGAAACGTCCGCGAGGGCGTCGAAGTGGATGGAATCGAAGAGGACGGGGTTGCCGCGTCGGCCGTCGAAGGCGGCGGCGAGGGCGTCCCCGGAACCTGCACGATACGCTGAAACGAGGCGGTTGATGCTCCGGGATTGGACGTGTGGCATGTCGCCGAGCGCGAAGACGATGGCGTCGTACTCTCGCCCCCATTCGACGCCCGCCCGGACGGACGTGGCCTGGCCGCGTTCCGCGTCGGGATTTTCGATGATCGGAAGGTCGAACCCGTCGAGCGCGTCCCGAACCCCGTCGGCGTTTCCGCCGATGACGGCGGCGACGGCGTCGAGTTCGCTCGCGTAGCGGAGGCTTCGCGCGGCGTGTCGAACCAGCGGGTCGTCGTCGAGCGAGGCCAGGAGTTTGTCCGACTCGCCGAAGCGCGAACTGCTACCGGCGGCCAGCAAGACGCCCGCGACGGACGCGTCCGGACGGCTGGATCCCGAATCCTCGTCCTCGTCCGGCCCGTTGAACGGCGGCCGAATTACCGGGAGCGTCACGTCACGACCTCCATCGGGACGAATCGAACCGTCTCCCCGACGTCGAGCGACTCTCGCACCCGGAGGTAGCCGTCCATTTCCAGCACACGGGCACAGTCGGCGAGAATGCGCGGCGAGAATCGCTCGCCGTAGATCGGAACCGACGAGTCGGCGTGCCCGAGCGGGACGAGTTCGTCGCCTCGGTGTTCGACGGGTACGACGAACTCGGCTTCACGGTCCGGAACCGCGAGGTCACACCCGAGTCGTGCGCGTTCGGTCGGTTCGGCGGTTTCCGCGGTGAGAAGCGCTCGGCAGACGGAAATCGCGCTGAGGAACGCGGCGACCGGTTTGCCGGGGAGAGCCACCGCGACGGCGTCGTGGTCGGGAAGGGTGGCCACGCGGACGTGGCTCCCGGGGCGAGCGTCGATGCCGTCTACGACGATTTCCCCGAGGTCGGCGAGCGCACTGCGAACGTGGTCCCGTGCGCCGCCGCCGGTGCCGCCGCTCGTCAGAAGCACGTCGGACGCGGCGGCGTGTTCCGCGATGGTGTCCCGAACCGCGTCCGGTTCGTCGGGTACTGGAGCGACGACCTGACGTTCGTGGCCCCACGACGCCACGAGGTTGGCGAGCATCGGCGAATCTCGGTCGGGTTGGCGACCCTCCACAAGTTCGGTGCCGGTGCCCAGGATGCGGACGGAGAACGGTTCGCGGACGGGAACGTCCGCGACGCCGATGTCCGCGAGTAGACCGGAGTCGGGCGGGGTCAGTCGATCGCCAGCGGAGAACAGGGTCTCGTCTCTCTTCGCGGTCGTCCCGCGGCGGAAGACGTTCCGTCCGGGTTCGACGGATGGACCGGAGAGTGTGGTCTCGCCGTTCTCCTCTTCCAGTTCGGCTCGTTCGCGTTCCAGAACCGCATCGGCACGGTCGGGAAGCGACGCGCCGGTGGCGATTCGGATCGCTTCGCCCGTCTCGATTTTTGGTGGTTCGCCCTCCGCACCGATGTCGCCGACGACGCGGAGGGGATAGCCATCAGCGGCGGCGAACGCGTACCCGTCCATCGTCGCCCGGTCGTGTGGTGGAACGTCGGCGGACGCGACGATGGCTTCCGTGAGGACACGGTCGGTAACTTCTGCCGGGGGGACCTGATTCGTCACCCCCTCTTCGAGAAGCGTTGCACGCGTCCCTATCGTCCGGTCGAGCGCTGTTCGTCGTGAAACCCGGTTCGTCACGGAGAACTGTACGGGCGGAGAAATGAAAGTTATTCCCCATCCGTAACCGGGATTGGTCGCCGAATTCGGGAAAAGCCTTATTGTCTATTCCATAATGATTACATGTGATAGATGATTCCAAGAATCACGACGGCGGGAGGACGGTGAGTTCGCGTGGAGTTCAGTGACACGTTCGAGATCGCGGACACCACCCGCGAGGAGGCGTGGCTGGCGCTCTCCGACCCGGTAATGATAAAAGAGGCACTGCCGGGCTGTCAATTCCTCGTGCGCGTCGATGACGAGGACGTTGACTTCGACGAGCTCCGCGAGCAGGTGTCGGACGACGACCCACCGACACTCCCCGAGGCGGACACCGAGGAAATCGCCGAACGGGCGTTCGAGGAGGGAGCACACTACGCGGCGCTGATGGAGATTGGCGTCGGCAGCGTCAAACCCTCCTTCGAGACGGTCGTCACCATCACCGATCGGGAGTTCGGCCACATGTCGGCCGAGGGTGAGGGTGAGGCCAGTAACTCCTCGTTCGAACTCGAAGCGGGGATGCAGTTGGAGGAAACCGAGAACGGCGTCGCCGTCGATTGGCAGGCCCAAACCGACGTGTTCGGGCGTGTCGCGCAGATGGGCCAGCGCGTCATCAATCCGGTGGCGAACCGCGTCGTCAACCGGTTCTTCGGCAACATCGAGGACCAGCTACGGGACGTCGAAACCGACGACAGCGGCGGAATCACGGACAAAATCAGGGATCTGCTATGACGGAACACGACATCACAATCACGGTAAACGGCGAGGAAAAGGACCTCACGGTCGAATCACGAACATTGCTCGTCCACGCACTCCGGGACGAGTTGGGATACACGGGACCGAACGTCGGGTGTGAGAGCAGCACCTGCGGGGCGTGTACGGTGCACCTCGACGGCGACGCCGTCAAATCCTGTACCGTCCTCGCGGTGCAGGCCGACGGATGCGACGTAACGACGGTCGAGGGGTTGGCCGACGGTCCGGCACTCAACCCCGTTCAGGAGAGTTTTCAGGAGGAACACGGCCTGCAGTGTGGCTACTGTACGCCGGGCATGATAATGACGGCCCAGCAGTTCCTCGAAGAGAACCCCGACCCCTCGCGGGAGGAAATCCGTGAGGCGCTGGAAGGTAACCTCTGTCGGTGTACCGGTTATCAGAACATCGTCAACGCCGTCGAATCCGCCGCCGAGAAGATGCGGGCCGAGGGTGCCACCACCGCTGCGGAGGGGGACTGAGATGTCCATCGAAACCGTGGACGCGGACGACGTTGATATCGAGGAAGTCCTCGGTTCGGCCATCAAGCGCCGCGAGGACCCGTCGCTCATCACCGGTCGCGCGGAGTACACGGACGACATCCAGCGCCCGGACATGCTGCACATGGCCGTCACGCGGAGCCAGTACGGCCACGCGAAAATAAACTCCATCGACACCAGCGACGCCGAGGCGATGGACGGCGTCGTCGCGGTCTATACGGCCGAGGACTTCGACGTACCCGGCGAACTGCCGGTCGGATGGCTGCTCGACAGTCTCCGAACCCCGGCCCACCCGATTCTGGCGAGCGACCGGGTACGCTATCAGGGTGACGCGGTAGCGGTCGTCGTGGCCGACGACCGCTACATCGCAGGGGAAGCGGCCGACGCGGTGGACGTGGACTACGACCGTCTCGACGCGGTGACGGACCCCGCGGAGGCGCTCGAAGAGGACGCGCCGGTCCTCCACGAGGACCAAGGCGACAACGTCGCCCTCGACTGGGAACTCGGCGACGCCGAGACGACCGACGCGGCGTTCGAGGACGCCGCGACGGTCGTGGAAGCCGACCTGCACAACCAGTATCTCATCCCGAACGCGATGGAACCGCGGGCGACGGTGGCCGAGTACAACGCCGGGTCGGGCGACCTGACGGTCGCCATGACCTCACAGAACCCACACCTTCACCGCCTGCTGATGTCCGGGGTCATCGACCACCCCGAGCACAAACTCCACATCCGCGCGCCGGACGTGGGCGGCGGCTTCGGGTCGAAGATTCACCACTACGCGGACGAGGCGCTGACGGCGCTCTGTGCCCGCGAACTCGAACGACCCGTGAAGTGGGTCGCCACCCGTACCGAGACCTACGAGACGGACGCGCTCGGGCGTGGCCACGTCACCCACGCCAAGATGGCGCTGGACGAGGACGGCCACATCACCGGCTTCGACGTGGATACGAAGGCCGCTCTGGGTGCCTACCTCTCGACGTTCGCACCGGCCGTGCCGACCTATCTGTACGGAACGCTCCTCTCCGGACAGTACGACATTCCGGCCATTCACGTCTCCGTGGACGGCGCGTTCACCAACGTTCCACCCGTGGACGCCTATCGTGGCGCTGGCCGCCCGGAGGCGTCCTACGTCGTGGAGCGCATGATGACGCTCGCGGCCCGCGAAATCGGCGAGGACCCGGCCGAATTCAGGAGGAAGAACTTCGTCGACTCGGACGACTTCCCGTATCAGACGCAAGTCGCCGTCGAGTACGACAGCGGCGACTACGAGAAGACGCTGGACGAGGCGCTGGACGCGCTCGACTACGACGAACTCCGCGAGCGACAGGAGAAACTGCGCGACGAGGGTCGCTACATCGGCGTCGGCCTCTCGGCGTACATCGAAGCCTGCGGGCTCGCACCCTCCGAACTCGCCGGACAACTCGGCGCACAGGCCGGGCTTTGGGAGAGTTCGCTCGTCCGCATGCAGTCGTCCGGAACCGTCACCGCCTACTGCGGGACGTCGGGCCACGGACAGGGCCACGGGACGACCTACGCCCAGATCATCGCGGACGAACTCGGCGTCCCTTACGACGACGTGGAAATCGTCGAGGGTGACACCGACGAGGTACCGCAGGGAATGGGTACCTACGGAAGCCGAAGCGCGGCGGTCGGCGGCAGTTCGCTGGCGACGAGCGCCGGAAAGATCGTGGAGAAGGCGCGGAAGATCGCGGCCCACCAGTTCGAGGCCGACGTGGACGACGTGGAGTTCGAAAATGGAGAATTCCAACTCGTCGGCGCACCGGACAAGAGCGTCAGCATTCAGGAAATCGCCGGGCAGGCGTACCTCGCTCACGACATCCCGGACGACATGGAACCCGGTTTGGAAGCCACCTCGTTCTACGACCCGGAGAACTTCACGTTCCCGTTCGGACTCCACGCCTGCGTCGTGGAAGTCGACCCCGAATCGGGTGAAATCGACATCGAACGCTACGTCGCGGTGGACGACGTCGGCAATCAGATCAACCCGAAAATCGTGGAAGGGCAGGTCCACGGCGGCGTCGCACAGGGCCTCGGACAGGCGCTGTACGAGGGCGCGGTGTACGACGACAACGGCACGCTCCTCACGGGATCGATGCAGGACTACGCGGTTCCGAAGGCCGAACACATCCCGGAAATCGAGACGCGAAGCACGGTGACGCCGTGCCCGCACAACCCGCTCGGCGTGAAGGGCGTCGGCGAGGCGGGCACCATCGCCGCGCCACAGGCACTGGTCAACGCCGTCACGGACGCGTTGGAACCGTTCGACGTCGACGACATCGACATGCCGCTGACGCCCGAACGCGTGTGGCGTGCGGTCGAGGAAAGCGGAGGTGAGAACTGATGTTCCCGGCAGAATTCGACTACTACAAAGCGTCGAGCGTCTCCGAGGCGCTCGATCTGATGGAGGAACACGCGGACGAGGACCCCGAAATAATCGCGGGCGGTCACAGCCTGCTCCCGACGATGAAGTCCGGTCTCGCCAGCCCCGGTGCACTCGTCGACGTCAGCGGTATCGACTCCATTTCGGGTATCGAGGCGGACGGCGACGAAACGACGATCGGCGCGATGACGAACTACGTCGACGTCGTGAACTCCTCGGACCTCGCGGAGAACGTGGCCGTCTTCCCGGCAACGGTCGAACAGGTCGGCGACGTACAGGTACGGAACCGCGGCACCATCGGCGGCAACCTCGCGCACGCCGACCCTGCCTCCGACCTCCCGGCGGCGGCCCTCGCGGCGGACGCGACGATAGTCGTGGAAGGTCGTGACGGCGAACGCGAGGTTCCGGTTGACGACTTCTTCCTCGGCATGTACGCGACGGACGTCGGGGAGGACGAACTGCTCACGGGAATCCGGCTCCCGAACGCGCCCGAAATCGGCGGTGCATACGCGAAGAAACCGAGTCCGTCCTCGGGTTACGCCATGGTCGGCGTCGCCGCCGCACTCGAAGTCGACGGGGACGAGGTGACCTCGGCCCGTGTCGCCGCGAACGGCGTGATGGACCACGGTATCCGCCTCGAACCCGTCGAGGACGCGCTCGTCGGCGGATCGACGGACGAGGATTCCCTCGCCGACGCCGCCGACCACGCGGGCGACGACCTGGACGAGATGCTGATGATGGACGACGTACAGGCGTCCGCGGAGTTCCGCGCCCACCTCCTGACTGTGTATACGAAGCGTGCGCTCGGAGCCGCGGTCGAACGAGCCAACGGCGGGGGTGCCGCCGCCGACTAAGTCTTGAACGACCGCACCCAATGGGTGACTGTGATTGACACGACGGAACCGACGAGTCCGCGCGGCGCGACCGGAGGGTATCGATGACGGGTCCTGACGGGTTCGACTCCGTGACGGAAGCGGAGCTTCGGGCGGTCTTCGACGACGAGGAGTACGTCGCCGAGGACGAGATAGTGACGACGGTCCTGCTGGCGCTGCGGATGGGCAAACCCCTTCTCGTGGAGGGTGAGCCAGGTGCCGGGAAGACCGAACTCGCCAAAGTGCTCGCCGAGGGGTTCGACACCGATCTCGTCCGTCTCCAGTGCTACGAGGGGCTGGCCGCCGAGAACGCGCTGTACGAGTGGAACTACACGAAGCAACTGCTCGCGATTCAGTCCGGCGAGGGCGGCGTCGCGGACGACGACTCCGTCTTCGACGAGGAGTACCTGCTCTCCCGGCCGCTTCTCGAAGCGCTCTCGGGCGACGGTGACCGACCGCCGGTGCTCCTCGTTGACGAGGTCGACCGCGCGGACGAGGAGTTCGAAGCGCTGTTGCTCGAAATTCTCTCGGACTTTCAGGTGTCCATCCCCGAACTCGGCACCGTCGAAGCCGCGACGCCGCCGGTCGTGATACTCACCTCGAACCGAACGCGAGGACTGAGCGACGCGCTGAAACGGCGCTGTCTGTACCTGTACGTGAACCCGCCGTCCGTCGAGAAGGAGCGGGCTATCATCGAGCGGAAGGTGCCGGAACTCGCCGACGGACTCGCGGCGGACGTCTGTGGCGTTGCCCAGCAACTCCGGGACCGCCCGCTCAGAAAGCGGCCCGGTCTCGCCGAAACGCTCGATTGGGCGGAAGCCCTGACCGTCCTCGGCGACGGTGGCGAAGACGCCGAGGATGAACACCTCTCGGTCGAAACGGCTCGACAGACCCTCGGTTGTCTACTGAAGGATGCCGAGGACGTCGAACGAATCGACGACGAGGTGCTCGAATCCCTGCTCGCGGAGGTGCACGCCGAGCCGTGAACTCTCCGCCGTCCGACCGTCCCGCCGACAGGCTCCGGGCCGAACTCGTGGAGTTCACGGTACAACTCGATCGAACGGGCGCGAACATCCCCGGGGATGGCGCGCTCTCGGCCGCACGGGCGCTCACCGCCGTCGAACGCCGTGATCGCGGTAGCGTACGGACCGCACTTCGCGCGACGCTGCTCTCCGACGTGAGCGCCCGAGAATCGTTCGACCGACTGTTTCCCGTCTTCTGGGCGCGCCTTCGTGGCGAGGACCGTCCGTATCCGGCGGACCCAGCGGATGCGCCCTCACCCGGCAGGCCGAACGTCGGGAACGACGGCGCGACCGCCGAGGAGGACGCCGAGTCCGAGCGGGGCGAGGACGAAGAGAACGGTTCGGAGACGGGAGCAGGAGCGACCGTCTCGCCGGAGCGTTCCCCGCTCGGAGATGCGGAAACGAAGACCGCCGCGAAATACAGTCCCAGCGGCGATTCGGACCGGTTTTCGACGGCGACCGTCGCCGTCCGGGACGAGGAACGAGTCGCGGACGCGACGGCGGAATTCACGCGGGCGGTGTCGTCGCTCCCCGGACGACGGTGGGACCCCGCTTCCGTCCCCCGCGGCGTCGACGCCCGCCGGGCGCTCCGACGGAGCGTCGAGAGCGGCGGCACGCCGCTTCCCATCCCCGGTCGCGTTCGAAAGCGAACCGAGACCCGCGGTGCGGTGCTGGTGGACGTGAGCCAGTCCGTCCTCGATACCGTGGACCGCGGGTTCCTCCTTCAGTTCCTGCGCGAAGTGCGGACGGCGTGGCGACGGACGCCGATATTCTTCTTCGACACGGAACTCCGCGAGGTGACCCCGGCGTTCGACGAATCGACGCTACACGACGCGCTGGTTGCGTTGGAGGCCGCCCAAGCCGAGTGGGGCGGCGGGACGCGAATCGGCGGCGCACTCGGCACGCTTCGGGACGAACACGCCGAAACCATCGACTGGCGGAGTACCGTCGTTATCCTCAGCGACGGGTTGGAACGCGGCGACGTCGACGACCTCTCGACGGGGATGGCGTGGCTGTCGCGGCGTGCCGGACGGGTCATCTGGCTGAATCCGTTGGCCGTGTCGCCGGCCTACGAACCCGCCTGCCGTGGGATGCAGGCGGCGTTGCCGTATCTCGATGGCCTGTACGGCTTTGCTGACTCTGGTGACTTGTATCGAATCGCAACCGAACTCTCCCGTCACGGTCCGGAGCGAACGCTCACGAGACCGCGTGCGGATCAGATGGAGGAAGTACAATGAGCGAAACCGAACGGAGCGAGTGGAGTGTACCGGAACGGGAACTGATGGCGAGCATCCGCGAGCGACTGGACGCCGATGGACCGGCCATGTTGGCGACGGTCGTCGACGTTCGCGGGAGCGCGTACCGCCGACCCGGCGCGAAGATGGTCGTCTCGCCGACCGAGGGCGGCGTCGGCGCGATTACCGCCGGATGTCTCGAAGACGAAGTTCGAAATCTGGCCGACCGGGTGATCGCCGACGGGAAGCCGACGCTGGAGACGTTCGACCTGACCGGCGACGACGACGAATGGGGCCTCGGCGTCGGTTGCAACGGCATCATCGATCTGTTCCTCGAACCGCTCGACGAGGGGATGCGGCCCGCCGTCGAAGCCTACGAGGCGGGAGATGCGATCACTGTCGCGACCGTCGTGGCGAGCGACGACGAGGCCGTCGACGTGGGCGAACGGGACTACTCGGACGATTTCGACGGTCTCCCCGAGGAAGTCGGCGACGCGATTCGGGCCGCCGACATCGAGCGCTCGCGGACCATCGACGTGGAAACGGACGAAGGGACCGTGACAACCGTGTTCGTTGACCGTATCGTTCCACCGACGGAGTTGGTGATCCTCGGCGGCGGTCACGACGTCGCGCCCGTCGTGGATCTGGCGCTGAACGTGGATTTCCGCGTGACGGTCGCCACCTTCCGCGGTGCCGACCGGGCGAGGGAACGATTCCCGGACGCCGACCGGGTGCTCTCGACCTCGCCGCGGTCGTTGACCGACGACGTGGCGTTCGACGGGGACACCTACGTCGTCGTGATGTCGCACAACTTCATCGACGACCGCCTCGCGCTCGCCGATTTGCTCGCGACCGACGTGCCGTACGTCGGTTTGATGGGTCCGCAGGAGCGATTCGAGCAGATGCTCGACGAGTTCGAGGAGGAGGGAGAGGAGTTGGGCGACCTCGATCCCGTCTACACGCCGGTCGGCCTCGACCTCGGCGGCGGCGCGCCGTATCAGGTCGCCCACAGCATCGTGGCCGAGGCGTTGGCCGTCAAAAACGGTCGCGAAGGATCACACCTCAGGGCGGTCGATGGCACCGTTCACGATCGAGCGGAGACGCCGTCCGAAACTCACTGATTCGGGGGGTCTCCCGACGTCAGTCCTTGTTCTCGCTCGACCGCTCGAAATCTTGGAGAGCAGTCGTTTCCCATCCGACGACTATCGCCACGCATCGTTTCAGCAGTGATCCCCGTGTAACTTCCCTATTGAACGATTTGACCCGAGTGAACGATCCGAACGGACCGCGAAAATGGATTTGTAAGCGCGAAAATCGGCCCGATCATCTCCCGTGTCGATTCTTAAACTGTGCATAAATAAGGTGGAACGGAACTGTGTTTCGCACATGGCTATCTGGCAGCGATATACTCCCCAAAATCTGATTCGTCTCCTACGGAATCCGGAACTCATTCGCGGGGAAACGCGACGCCTTCGAAAGGACGCGGTGAACACGAACGCGTACGTGTCCCGACTCGTGAACGACGACACGCGCATGGACGTGATGGCGGAGGACTGGGACAACCTCGTCATCCTGGATGCCTGTCGCTACGACCTGTTCACCGCACGGGCCGACTTCGGCGGACGGACGACGAGCAAACTGTCGCCCGGAAGCGAGAGTTGGGAATTCATGCAGGCCAGTTACGTCGGGCGCGAACTCCACGATACGGTGTACGTCACCTCGAACCCGCACGCCTACAAGATTCCGGACGGGACGTTCCACGCCGTCGTCAACCTCTTGGACGACGATTGGGACGAGGAGACCCGAACCGTCCTGCCCGAAACGATCGTCGAGCGAACGCTCGAAGCCTACGAGCGATATCCGGACAAGCGAATCATCACCCACTTCATGCAACCACACTATCCGTTCTTGGGTGAGAAGGGGAAAGAACTCGACTACGCCGGAATCGAGATGCAACTCGACGAGGACGAAATCAAGAAAGATCCCCATCCGTGGAACGCGCTTCAGTACCGCGAAACGACGAACGTGTCCGGTATCGTCGACGCGTACGCGGAGAACCTCGATATCGTGCTGCCGCACGTGGAGCGACTGGTGAACGAACTGCCGGGCAAAACCACCATCACGTCTGACCACGGCAACCTCATCGGCGAGCGAACCTATCCGATACCGATTCGAACGTACGGTCATCCCCGCGGATTGCACAAACGCGAACTACTCGAAGTGCCGTGGGTAGAGATCGACTCGGACGAACGCCGGGATGTAAAAGCGGAGTCGCCGGAGGAAGGAGACGAGATGGCCGACGACGTCATCGAGGATCGGTTGCGACATCTGGGCTACGCGGAATAGCGCGGCTTACGGAGATAGTTACAGCGACGCCAGACGGGCGATGTAGATGAGACTCAAGACGTGATCGCTCGTGTCGAGCGGCTCCGGCCCTTCGGAGCCAAAGCGGTCGGTTTCCGAGAACCCGTACATGTACGACTTGAGCGACTCGTAGGCGCCGTCGCTCATCCAGTCGATGTCGGCGTAGTGCGAGAGCGCCTTTCCGGTGTGTTCGAACCCGGATTTTTCGATGAGGAAGTCGAGCCATTCGAAGACGATGACTTCCGCGCCGTATCTCGTCGGAAGGCCGGTCAGATAGGGCTTCTCCGGAAGCCCACCGGACGCCAACAGCTTCGTCTGTAATTTCATCAGTTCCTCGCGCTGTCCGAGTCGGAGCAAGTCCTCCGCCGACTGTTCGTCCTCGCCCGCGGCCAGTTCCAGGGGTGGTTCGTCCTCGGCAGCCATCCTACGAAGTTCGCGCAGGTCGTAATTGGCAGGTCTGATGCTCATTCTGATATTTAGAAGACAAGCATTTCAACCTATTTAACTCTTGGTACGGGCGGATTAGAAAATCGCTACTCAGAAATCTTATCTGTTTGATTACTTGTCAGACGCGCCGCTTCGCCGCTTTCGTGCGACGAGTGCGAGGCAGAGGACGCCCGCCAGAAGGCCGAACACACGGCCCTTTCCGCTTCCGCCGGATTCGGCCTCGAAGTCGTCGGTTTCGACGTCATCGGGTTCGAACTCGGACGCTTCGTCCTCGCTCGAACCGGAGCGGCGTTTGTAGGCGAACAGGGCGGCACCGACGACGAAGAGCAGACCGAGAAGCGGCTTCAACAGTCCCAACGACGGCGAATCGGACGATTTCGGTTTCGTGCTGGCAGTCGCGGGTGCGGAATCCTCGTCCGGGTACACTCGTTCCTCGACGAGTGCCGGTTTTTCGATGTTGATTTTGAGGAGTGACATCACGAGTTCATTCGTCGCGGAAGAACGTTATAGCTTCTGCCTCTTCGGTGTCGTCATCGACAAGCGACAGCGCACTGGAACGGATTTCGGAGAGACCGTAGGGGGAGAAACCGTTCCCGGTGCGATCATCCGTCTGGAAGGCTAGGGTGAAGAGAGCGACCCCCGAACGGCTTCACCCAGCGTCCGTCGCACGCCGGGACTGACGACCAGGAGAACGCCGACGTAGACGATGCCACCGAGCGAAACGAGCGTCAGAAGGTCGCTCCAGGACCCGACGGGGAGCGACCGGTGGACGATCGAGACGACGGCGAACATGAAAAGACTCGCACCTACTTGTGCGACCATCGGCCATGAAACCGGCTGGATACCGACCAGTTCACCCCGGAGGAAACGGAGCGCGCCGAGATACACGATCGACTCCGCGACGACCGTCGCGAGGACGACACCGATCACGCCGAACCTGAGCGTCAACAGGACGCCGAGAGCGAGGTTGACGGTGACGGCAACCGCCGACAGTCGCATCGCCACGTCCGGCCGGTCGAGACCGTTGGTCGCTTGGAGGAGCGGTCCGCTCTGCGTCCGAACGACGCGGTAGAGCGCAAGCCCGATCAACAGGAGGGCGGCATCACGGTACTCCGGTCCGTACACCGTCACGACCAGCGGTTCGGAGAGCGCAAGCGATCCGAAGAGGACGGGAAACGCGAGGATTCCGGCGTAGGCGAGCGTGTTCGAGATGTCACGCGCCGCGCCGTCCGTTCGGCCGCGTCTGGCGCTCACCGTCGCCATGAGTCCCCGACCCGCCATGTCGGCGACGAAGACGGCGGGGAATGTGAGTTTCCACGCGACTTCGTACAGCCCGACCGCCGACGTTCCGTTCACCAGTAGAAAGCCGAGCAACAACACGTCGAGGCGGTCGTACGTCGTGCTCAACAGGGACCCAGGGATGCTGTACCGGGCGTAGTCGGCGAGACTCCGGACGAACGAGCGGGACGGGATGGTCGGGCGCGCCGCGACGTACGCGACGATGGGGGGAACGGTCAGCGCGGAAGCGAGCGCGAGACCGTACACCATTCCCGCGGACCCGACCACGGTGGCGGTGCTGAGGAGCGCGACGAAGCCGATCTGCAGTGGAAGGGTGAGCGTTGAGCGAAGGGTATCCACCCACGTCGCGGCGCTGATCTTTCCCCGCCCTTGAACGAGGTTTTCGAGGGATTCGTACACCGATTCGGTGGCGAGCAAGCAGATAATCAGGAACGGCGCGAGCGCGAGTCCGGTGTAGTTCCGAAGGAAGTCACCGGCGAGGAGGGCGACCACGGCGGCGAGAACGACCCACCCGGCGTCGAATAACAACTGTGCGCCGAACGCGGGCGGGCGAAGCGCGTCGGATTCCGAGAGGCGCTTTTTGGCCGCCTGCGACCAGCCGTTCATCGGCCGGTCGGCGAACTTCACCAGCGCGAAGAGGAGATAGACGCCGCCGAACGCGCTCGGACCGAGCCATCGCGCGAAGACGATGGTCCCGGCAAACCCGATTCCGGCCATCACGAACTGCGCGATGGTTCCACCGAGGGTTTCCCGGCTGAGGCTTGTTTTCGCAGCCTCGCTCATACGTAACCGAGGTCACGGAGTTGCGCCTCGATGGCTGGCGATAGGGCCACATCGTCCGTTACGACCCGTCGGTTCAGCTCGTTCACGAGCGTATCCATTCGCTCCCGTGGCTTTGCTATTTCGCCCACCTCGTGGAGGCCGTCCGGCGTCTCCCACCCGTAGTAGTCGGCAGCGGCCATGCCGTACAGCTCCGTGTCCAGCGGCTCGATATCGAAGCCGTCACGGGCGAGCGCGGTCCGGTGGCGGTCGGTCAGGCCGTGATACTCGACCAGCCGTTCGGGTTCTTCCTCCGTCTCCGACCCCGCAAGCAGGTTTCTCCCCCTCGAATCGCCATCGAGGTTCGCGATGTCGAGAACCGTCCGATGGACGTCGAGCAGGGAGACCGGATCGTCTCGAACTTCGGCGGTTTGATCCGCGTCGTCTCCATCGGTCGCATCGGCCAGCCAGAGACACAACGGAATCCGCGTTACATCCGGATACAGCCCGCAGAGGTGTTCCCACGCGCCGTATTCGCCGAGGGCTTCGCCGTGGTCGCCGAGCGTGATGACACAGTCGAACGACTTGCGGAGTTCCGTGAAGATGGCACGATAGCGGTCCGCGAGGTAGCGAACGCCGTCGTCGTACGCTTGTCGGATTCGCTCGGGGTCCGCATCCGGCGAACCGAGCGTGGCACGAAGGCCGTCGAGTTCCGGCGGTTCGACCGTCCGGAACTCCTCGGGCGGGGAATACGGGGTGTGGGCTTCCATCAGGTTGACGAAGAGGAATTCGTCGTCGCCGAACTCGGTGTCGCGGACGAATTCGAGCGCCTCAGTCGCGCCGTCGTCGCGGGTCGCCCGACCCATCCCCAAATCACGAAGCTTGAGGAACGCGCCGCGTTTGAGCGACGGAACGGTATCGCAGTCGCCCAGTAGGATATCGCGCAGGGCGAAGGCGTAGCGTTCCGGTCCCATGTCGCGCGTCTCGGTGATGAAGCCGTCCCAATCGAAGACGTTCGACGAGAGGGCATCGAGTCGCCAACTGCCCTCGAACTGGTCGAACCCGCGATGGAAATCGAACGGGCGGGAGATGTTGACGTTCGCGCTGAATGCACGGGTGGTGTACCCGCCTTCGTGGAAGGACTCCGGAAGCACGGCTTCCGGACAGTCGAGGCGCTGTGCACCGGCGTAGATGCCCAGTTCGCTCGCGTACTTGCCCGCGAACAGCGAGGCGTGCGCCGGAACCGTCCAGTGTGAAGTCGAGTAGGCGTTCTCGAATCGAGTTCCCGGCAGCCAGTCGAAATGCTCGTCGAAGGCGTCCTTGCGAAGGGTGTCGAGGACGACGAGCGCGACGTTCATCGGTACCCCAACGCCGAGAGGCGGTCGGCGGTCGATGTCGTTTGTTCGTCCGCTCCTTTCGTCCCGTCCGCTCCTTCCGTCTCGTCCGACCCTACCATCCAGCTTTTCGGATCGTACGTTCCCGAATCGGTTCCGCTCGTGACCACCCACGGCACGTCGCGGAGGGCGCGAATCGGTGTGTTGTCGGGGTGGCCGTAGATGTACCACTCGCCGAAACCGTTGCCGTGGTCCGCCGTGATGACCACCCGGTCGGCGTCCAGATTGTCGAGCAACACCGCCACCTCGGAGAGGGCGTAGCGGAGGTTGTCACGGTAGGAGCTCCACACTTGCTCGCGGGTGAGGTCTCCCCGTCGCAAGCGTTCCCAGACGCCCACGCGCTCGCCGAACTCGCCGCGACTCATCTCGTCGCCCGGAAGCGGGTCGGGAATCGACGGGAAGTGTGGTTGCATGTAGTGGACGACCAGTTTGTCCGCGTCTATTTCGCCGTCCCCGATAGACCGTCCGGCGACGATAGCCCGGTCGGTGACGGCGCGGGCGGGAACCGTCCCCAACTCGTCGTCCCACCCGTCACGCCACACTTCGTCCAACTCGGCGAAGTTCCGCGAATCGAGATGCGCCGCGGAGTTCGGGTTCGCGGTGACGTGGACCGTATCGGAGCAATCTCGGGGGTCGAAGTTCGCGTGCATCCACTCGTCCGAGCGAGTCCCAGCAGACGCGAAGCGCCAGACGCGCTTCACGAAGGGTATCTCGGGTGCGACCTCACACATACAGTCGAACCGACAGCCGTCGAGGACGACGAGGGCGTCCCACGAGTGGTCGTATATCGACTCGCCGAACGACCCCCGTCCGGCCAGTCGCCGGAGAAAGCCTTTGTATAGCTCGTAGGCGGACGTGTCCATGCCGATCCACCCATCCTCGTGGACGCGGTCACTGCTTTCGCCTAGCCACTCCTTCAGCGTCATCGACTCCCTCCTGCGTACCGAACCCTATCGACCGCGTCCCAGAACCCTTGTCGCCAAAGCCAGTCGTTGACCCTGTCGAGCGCCGTCTTCGGAACGATCCGTTCCTCATATCGGGTCGGATACTCGCGCTGCAACCGGGCCTCGTTTTCGGCATCGATGCTTGCCCGCGTTCGGTCGGGGTGTTCCATCGTCAGCGTCGGGTCGTACCGACAGGGACCATAGGATTCCATTCGCCAGCCGAATTCCGTGTCGTCGCGCCACCCGGCGTACTCGCTTCTGAACCCACCCGCGTCGAGCGCGGTTTCGCGGTCGAACGCCAGATTACAACCGACGTACAGCCCCGTTCCACGGTACGTTCGTCCACCCGACACGCTTCCCTCGACGCACACCGCGCCATCGGAGACGGCGCTCTCCACGCTCGCAACCCAGTCGGGTGGCGGTCGGCAGTCGTCGTCGGTGAGCGCCACGATATCCGCGTTCGCCGCCTCGATGCCAGCGTTTCGTGCTTCACAGATGTCGAGCGTCGCGTCGTCGACGACCAGCACTTCGAATTCGGTGACGGTCTGATTTCGCAGGGCGGCGACCACGGCCTCGTGGTCGTTTTCCGGGACCGTCGGAATCACGACCGAAACCCGCGGCTCACTGGATTCGTATGGGTTTCGAATCATCGGTATCCACCGCGGCGCGCTTTTTCGCCGCCTCCGCGTGCGTTCGGTTGACCAGTTCGAGGAGCGATTCGGCGAACGTCGTCCTGTCGTAGCGACGGGCGAACCGTTGAATCTCGTCGGCGTCGAAATCCGAGGGGTCGAATCGTTCGACGGTTTCGCGGAGCGATTCGACGGTCGGTTCGAACCCCAATCCGGTCGTTCCCTCCACGATTTGATGACGGGTGTACCCCTCGTTCACGCCAATGAGCGGTTTCCCGGCCGTCAACGCCTCCGCACCGACCAGACCGAAATCCTCGTCCTTGGGTGCGTAGACGACGGCGGTGGCACGGGAAACGATATCCGCGACGTCTTCGACGTAGCCCAGGAGTTCGATGTTGTCGTGTCCGCGTGCGCTCCGTTCGAGCGTTTCGCGTTCTTCGCCGTCACCGACGACGAGGAGGCGTTCGTCCAGTTCCGCGAACGCATCGATCACGAGACCGATGCGTTTCTCCGGTGCAAGCCGGGACCACGTCACGAAGTACCCGTCGTCGCCGTCGTTCCGCCAATCGCCGGTTACCGGCGGGTAGATGACCGCCGCATCCCGGTCGTAGTATCGCTGAATTCGGTCGCGGACGAGTTCGCTGTTGGCGACGAACCGGTCGACGTAGTCGTTGCTCTCCTTGTCGAGTGCCCGCCAGCACTTCGCATAGCCTTTCAGCGCGAACTTGATGCCCGGATAGTCGAACTCCCCGAGTCGGTCACGATAGAGGTCGTACAGCCATCTCGGCGGACTGTGCGGGTAGTGAATCACCGTCTGCTCGACCGGCGGAACGTAGGATTTCGAAAGCGGCGCGCTCTCGATGAGTACGTCGTACTCGGTCAGTTCGTCGGCCGCGTCGGTCATATCGAACGATACCGAGAGGGTTTCCAGCGGGTTCATCCCCTCGTTTTTCCATTCGAGTAGTCGACCCGAGAGACCCCGTGTGTACTTTCCCTGCCGTATCGGAACGACGGTCACGTCGTCCGGAATTCGAACGTCGTTCGCCACGTACATCGTGTAAATCGGCGCATCGAGCACGCGCGCCGCTTCGATGGCGAATCGCTCACCACCGCCCATACCCGGGAATCTGTCGTGCAACACCGCTACGTCGTATGAATCCTGTCTCATTGGCCCACCCCTGAGCGTGACGATGGTACAGCACGCTATAGTATAAATTGTGGTGGGTGTTTTGAAAAATAGCAGCGTTCGATCCGTCGAGCAAGGGACGTTTCAGACCTACTCGAACATCGGATGGGTATCGAGTAGTTCCGTGATGACCTCGCGGACCTCCTCGTTCGCCTCCTCTTCGGGAACGACCGGGTCCATCCCGTCGAACACTTCGTGGACCATCGCAACGCCGTCCGAAAGCGTGTCCAACCCGTAGCCGCCTTCGAGAACGAACCCGAGTGCCGCGTTCGACTCGTCCGCCAGTTCACGAACTTGGGCGGTGAGCACGCCGTATCCCTCCGTCGAGACACGCATCCGGGAAATCGGGTCGTGCCGATGAGCGTCGAACCCTGCGCTCACCAACACGAGGTCGGGATCGAATTCGAGCATTGCGGGCGCGATGAGTTCGTCGAAGACCGAGCGATATTCGGGGTCGCCCGCTCCCGCCGGGAGCGGTGCGTTGAGCGTCGTTCCGTTTCCGTCCCCCTCGCCCGCTTCCTCGATTTCGCCCGTGCCGGGATACAGCCCATCCTCGTGAATCGAGATGTAGAACACGTTTCCGTCGTTGTAGAAGATGTCCTGCGTGCCGTTTCCGTGATGGACGTCCCAGTCGATGATCGCGACGCGTTCGGCCCGGCCGTCGTCGATGACCGCTTGGGCTGCGACGGCGGCGTTGTTGAAAAAACAGAACCCCATCGCATCGTCCTCTACCGCGTGGTGTCCCGGTGGACGACCCAATGCGAACGGCGTTGCACGTCCGTCTTCGCCGTCCAGTGCGGCGTTCGCGGCCCATTTTGCGAGCCCCGCGCTTTCGAGTGCGGCATCCCACGTCGCTTCGACGGCGACGGTGTCCGGGTCCCAGTTACCGCCACCGCTCTCACAGAACTCGCGTAACTCCTCGACGTACCCCTCGTCGTGAACCGCCGTGACTTCCGCTTCCGTGGCGGGTGGTGACTCTACGTATTCGACGCCGTGTTTGCGCGTGAGGGCCTGCCGAATCGCACGTAGTCGGTCGGGGTTTTCCGGATGCCGTTTTCCGGTATCGTGAGCTAAACAGACCTCGCTGTAGCCGAAGTTCATTCGAACAGCCTGAAGTAAGTCTCGATGTCCTCTGCCTTAACGGTTCGCCGGTCCGCGTGATGGGCGAGGATCGTTGCCGCCGATGCGACGTTGTCGGCGTAATCTTCGAGGATGTCCGCAAGCGCTACCCGCGCGTCCATCGAGACCCGATAATCGTCACCGATATCGAGGCGGGCAATTCGATCGACGGGAGCGACCGGAAGGGTGAGTTCGTCCTTGTCGATGACCTGCTGGACGCCGAAATCAGCCGCCATCAGTGTCTTCCGTCTATCTTTCGTCGCCTGTTTTGCAGCATCTACGGCCAGCTCCGCGCCGTGACTCTGGATCCGGCGGGCGAGTTCCTCGGCGGCATCCGCACTGACACGAAGGGTACCCGCGTTCCGTCGGATTATCGTATCGACCGGCGCGAACGGAAGCTCAACGCTCATGATCCAACAGCAGAAGTCTGTCGCCCTTAATCTTTCCCTACCGTCGTTCGCGGCAAATCGGACACGCGGAAACTGCTATCACAATAAAAAGGACGACAGTGCAGCCATCACGAATTAAAACGACGACGCCAAACCCTCGAACACGATGAGCGACCCACACGAACGCGACCGAACGATGGCGAAGGAAAAGGAAGACGAAGCGGAACAGGAAGGGGAAACCGAGGCCGAACAGGCCCGTGAGGAGGAACTCGAAGACGAGACGGAAGTCGAGCAAAAGCAGGCCCGCGAAGACGCCGCGACCGACGAACAGAACAAGGACAATCACCGCGACGAAGAGCCGTTCCAGAGCTAACTCGGAACGTCCAAAAAGCGTTAGAACACGTCCTCTGCGTCGAGCTTGCCACCACGACGTTCGCCGCGAACGGTCACTTCCTGCCCGAGGTGAACGTCGGCATCGGTCTCGACGCTTATCGTTTCTTCACCGTCGTCCAACACGACAGGGTTGCCCGCTTGAACGACCGTTCCCGTGAACTCGACTTGCTCGCCGTCGTCGGTCGATGTCGTATTCGCGTCCGCCGTCGAGTCGGATTCCGTCTCGGTCGTCGTCGTTTCTTCGACGTCGCCTTCGACGTCGCTTCCGAACGCGTCGAGTCCGGTTTCCGCCTCGTTCGTGTCGCTTTCTCCGTTCGCCGCGTCCGTCGGGGAGCTGTTGTCGAGGACGGAGATGGTCGACTGCCATCCGGCGGAGGCTTCGATGTCGTCCGCCCAGCCGTCTTTGATGGCGACGTCCGCGAACGCGACTTTGTCGCCCGGCGCGAGTTCGCGGTCGGCCTTTTCACCCCAGAGCGCGACGCGGATGTCGCCGGTTTCGTCCTGCACGCGGACGTTCTTCACTTGACCTTCCGACCCGTCGTCGCGGTCGAACGTGCGTTTCGGGTCCGATGAGCGAATCACACCGGTGATGTCCGCCGTGTCGCCGATTTCGAGGTTCGCGATCGGCGTGCTCTCGGGGACGTATTCGATGTCGGCGTCGATTTCCTCGACTGCGCCACGGTTGCCGACGTGGAGTTCGAGGTTCCCATCGCGCTCGCGGACGTACCCGTCCACGATTTCGACGGTGATGCCGGGTTCCAGTTCCTCGACGATGTCCGCACGCTCGTCCCAGAGCGTGATTCGGATTCGACCGGTTTCGTCGCCGACGGTGAGGTTGGCGACTTTGCCCTCGGAGCCGTCGTCACGGTCGAACGTACGGACGGTTCCGGTGTCGAGTAGTTTACCCGGAAGGTTCACGTCCGAGAGGCCGAGCGAGAGGTCGGAGACGGAGTAGGAGTCCTGAACCTGCACGTCGATTTCCGTGTCGTCGTCCGGTTCGGCTTGGTCCACGTTGACCTCGGTCCCGCTGTAGCCGTCCGTCGGGCGGCCCTTGATTCGCAGGACTTGGCCGGGTTCGAGTTCTTCCTCGGCACCCCGTGCCTGTTCGTCCCAGAGCGAGATTCGAATCGACCCGGTTTCGTCCGCGACGTCGACGTTCAGGACGTGACCGTCCTCCGCGTCGTCGCCGTCGCGTTCGAACGTTCGGATATCGCCGACGCTCGTCACCTTGGCAACGAATTTCACTTCCTCGATGCCGGGTTCGATGTCGGCGACGCCGTTCACCTCGCTTTCGTCCAGTTCGTGCGCGATGAGCATTGCGGCGGTTTCCTCGTCCGCAAGCCCACCCATCTGTTCGACTTTTTCCTCGACGGCGTCCCGGAACTCGTCCAGAGAGATGTCGGCGTCGAGGTCCCCATGTACCTCGTCTATAACGCCCATAATCGTACTCGGTTGCAGGGTTGGCCGTCGCTTAAGCGTTGTCTTTGTGTCGGGGAACGGAAGTCCGCCGATCCCGATCCGGTTCGAATCATAGCTATCAGTGGCCGCATTTTCGTTGATAAAGTTACGCCCCGTGCCTCGATGACGCTTTCGTGGATCGTCAGTTCTCGGTGGTGGACGAACTGCCGTCGGTGCTCGCGACCACTTTCGATTTCCCCATGCTCTCGTGGGTGACTTTCACCGACTTCGGTACCGAACCGGCGAACGTGAGCGTTGCACGGTACTCGATTTTGGTGAGACACTCCGAACAGCCGACGGTCCCGCTCTTCTTCTTCGTTCCGACCGTCACCATGTACGTCCCCGTTTTCGGGTCGGTTTTCGTACTCTTGAGGTAGGGTATCGCACAGGAGTCGCTTCCTCCGATCGTGCCGGTGATGACCATCCGCGAGTCCGTGACCTCGACGGACGCCTCGTTTTTCGGGGTTCCGCAGTTCGAACTGAGGACCTTCACCGTACCGTCCTTGAGATTCGACTCGCCGCCGTCCGCCGAGGTCGTGGTCTCCGTTCCGGTCTTCGTCGTCATCTCTTCGGTCGTCGTCCCGTCCGCCGTGGTCGTCGTGGTCGTCGTCGTAGTCGTATTCGTACTCTCGGACCCCGAACCGCCAGGACTGCCGCCGTCTCGACTGAGACAACCGGCCAGTATGCCGACCGTCGTCGCCGCACCCGCTCGTTTCAGGATGTCTCGTCGTTGCATACTATCGGATACTATACCCATTCTAAAAACTGTCCCGTAGACGAAAATAGCGATTTGAGTTATTCTCATACTGCCGCCGGGTGCGAATCGTGTGGTTGCCTCGCATCCACACACCGCCACCACATCGCAAGCGCTATTAAGCCGAGCGCGAAATGAATGAATGAGTCCTGGTAGGGTAGTGGACTATCCTCTTGGCTTGCGGAGCCAGGGACCGGAGTTCAAATCTCCGTCAGGACGTTCATTTCATTCACGACCTGACTTGCCTCACGCTCGCGTGAGGCTCACGTCAGGACGTCATTCTTACGGAACCAACTCACGAGAGCCGAGGCTCTCGTGAGTCGTGGAGGAAGATGATGACTGCGGAGATTTGAGCAGGGAAATCGCACGCCCGTGAAGGAGCGTATGCGACTGAGCAGGAACGATTTCACGATTTCAAATCTCCGTTAGACCGCTCACTTCGTTCACGCTCTGACGTGGTTTACGCTCGTTTCACTCACGTAAACCTCCGTCAGGACGTTTGTCGAATCCGACTCACTTCGTCGCGCGCAGTAGAACCTTCTCGTTGCTGAACTCGGTTACTTTCCCATCTTCAACCGTCACGTCGTACACCTCCTCGGCTTCCGGCCCGCGGACGAGTTCGTCCAGTTTCTCGCGCGCGTCCTCTCCGGGATTGGTTCGTTCGGCCCACGACTCGTAATCGAGGGATTTTCGCATGGTCGTGAGTTCGTCGACCGACAATCCGACCTCGTCGAACCGGTCGCGCCACTGCGCGGCGGAGTAGGCCTCGCCGTGAGTCGAATCACGGAGGCGTTCGAACCGGTTGTAGAACGCCGCCAGTTCGTCGTCGTCGGGAACGATGTTGTCCTCGAATGCGACCACGCCGCCGGGAGCGAGCACGCGCGCGACTTCCGACACGAAGGCGTCCGGGTTCGGGAAGTGGTGGGCCGCGATGCGGCAGGTGACGGCGTCGAACGTCCCGTCCGAGAACGGTAGCCGCTCCGCGTCGGCGACGGTGCCGACCACCGGAAACGCGTCCGTCGCCGTTTCGACCATCTCAGGGGTTGCGTCGGCGGCGACGACGATGTCGGCGTCGGCGACTTCCCCGAGCGCGCCAGCGGTGTGTCCGGCACCGCAGGCCACGTCGAGGGCGGTCGATGCGCCGTCGCACCACGACGCGAGGAGTTCGAGGTCAGCACCTTCCCGGTGAACGTCGCTGTCGAGATAAGAAGTGGCCACCGCGCCGAACGAATCCGTCGTCGCCCGCTTCCGTTCGAGTTCGTCCATGCGAGACGGTACGTCGAGCGGTGCGAATACCGTTGCCGTTTGACCAATATTCGCGGATAGATGTGGATGGATGTATGGGTCGGAGACCGTGCTATGTTGTCTCTGGCCAAATCTGGTATGAACCGGGACACTTTTGAATCTCGGCTGAATATTTACTCGTGTATGAGTAAAGCTGAAACCTACCGTTTGTTCGTTCGTGATCTGAAGAAATGGGCCGCGAAGAAAGCCGCTAAATAACCATTCTCGGTTCGAACCCCCGACGATAACCCAGTCAGGTCCCATGGGGGTTCGTTTTCCTCGGTTCGGTGTGTGACTGTTCATCGTCGGAAAGGAATTTTCGTCTCGACAAACGAGTAGTCGTATGGATACCTACCTTCGGGCCGGACTCGCCATCTACAACGCGGGTGAGTTTCACGCCGCCCACGACGCGTGGGAGGATTATTGGTTGGGCCTCGACAGCGGTACGACGGACGAACGCTTTCTCCACGGACTCATCCAGTTCACCGCCGTGGTTCACCACACGACGGATTCGAACTGGACCGGAATTCGTGGCCTCGCCGAGAGCGCGGCCGCTTACCTGGGCGACCTTCCCGGGGAGTATCGAGGCGTCGACGTCGAGACGGTTCGGAGCTACCTCCGTGCCGTTCGTGACGACCCCGAGTACGTCGAGCGGGTAGCACCGCCGCGCTTGACCGACGACGGGGCCGTCCTCCGTCCCGACGACCTCGATTTCGAGGAATCGGCCGTCGCCGCACTCGTCCTCGCCGAGGAGTTCGGCTACGAGGAGTCGGTGCTCGAACGGGCTATCGAGTTCGCGCGGATGGATTTGGAGGCGGGCGACGAAGGAAGTCGGTTCATCACGTTCGTCATGGATTTCGTTCGCCAACCTGAGAACAGGGCGTTGATCTTCCAGCGTCTGTCCCAACACGTCGAACGACGGGAGTTCCGGGAGACGGACGTTGACGGCCTGTTCGAGTAGGTGATGTCACTCAGAAACTGAGACACGATCAGGATATTGGGAATGATTTATGGTCGTGACACCCGCTAGGCACAGACAATGAGCGAGGTTTCCGCGAGCGTCGGGCGTTATCTCAGCACGATTCACCTCGTGAGCGAGAGTACCGGCCGTCCGGCCAAAACCGGCGAACTGGCGACGGCGTTGGACGTGAGCTCCGCCAGCGTCACCGAAATGCTCACCACGCTCGAAGCGCGCGACCTCGCAACGTACGAGAAGTACAAGGGGGCGAGGCTCACCGACGAAGGCGAGGAAACCGCACGCGAAGTGATGTGGAAACACTGTCTCGCGGAGAACTTCCTACTGTCAGACCTCGAAATCGATAGCCCGGAGGAAGCACGCGAGATGGGGAACGCCCTCTCGGACGAGGTGGCCGCGCGTATCCGCGAGCGTATCAACCATCCGTGTACTGGAGAGTGTAGCGCACCACATACCGAGTACAACGAGTGCTGTGACGACGTGCGCGACACGGAACCGACGGATCACGAGTGACTGGCGAATTCAGGCGAATCGGACGATCTTCTCGAAGGCATCGGACGGAAGCGTTTCGCCCGACGTGATTCCCCGTGCGGAGGTTTCTCCCAGCGAATCGGTGACGAACTGACGGGCGACGAGTGCCTTCCGGTCGTTCCCTGCCGCGAGTTCTCCGTCCGCTTCCGACAGCAACAACGCGGCGGTGTACACGTCGAAGACGTACTCGGCCAGTTCCTTCGCATGATGCTGTGCGTAGTCGTCTCCTTCCGTCGCTACCGCCCCGAGTGCCTCCTGTAGCCCCCCGAGTTCATCGCGCGTCGTCACCACGAGGTCGGTCAGTTCGTCGTGTTCCACGCCATCGAGTCGATCACGGATCAGGGCCAGTGCCGGTTCGTGTGCGTTTTCGCGAGCCATCGAACGAAGCACGTCGTTCGAGAGGATGTTCGACGTTCCCTCCCAGATGGGGAGTACCTGTGCATCGCGCAGAAGACGATGGGTGACGAAATCGTTCACGTAGCCGTTGCCGCCGTGAATTTCCATCGCGTACGAGGCGACATCGACGGCCATCCGTCCCGTTCGAGACTTTGCGATGGGGACGAGCAGTCGCATCAATCCGAACGCGTCCTCGTCACCTTGCTGATATCTGTCGAACGCCCTCCCGGCGTCGAACGTGAAGGCGGTCGCCGCTTCGTGTGCCACTGCCATCTCGACCAAGTCGCGGCGCATCAGCGGATACTGGTCGATGGATTTCCCGAACGCTTCGCGGTTGGCCGCCCGAACCTTGCTCTCCAACAGCGCCCGTCCCATGAGACCGCACGACGCGAACGCGTTCGCGATCCGTTCGAGGTTGAGCATCTCGGACATGTAGCGGAACCCCGAGTCGATTTCCCCCACGAGGTTCGCCTCGGTGCCGCCGAATTCGACCTCCCCGGTCGGAACGCTGACCGTCCCGAGTTTGTCCTTCAGGCGGCGAATCGTGTATTCGTTTTCCTCATTATCGTGGGTCGTCTCCGGTACCAAGAACAAGGACAGTCCATCGGTCCCGGCGGGTGCGTCGGGTCGCCGGGCGAGCGTGAGAATCGCTCCGGAATCGACGTTCGAGCAGAACCACTTCTCGCCGGAGAGTTCCCACCCGCTTCCGTCCTCGACGCGCTCCGCGATGGTCTCGGTCGCGCCGACGTCGCTTCCGCCCTGCCGCTCCGTGAGGAACATCGCGCCTTGGAGCAGGTCGTCGTACTCGCGGGTCGTGAGTCGATCGAAGGTTTCCGAGAGCGGACCGTCGGCACCGGAACTGTCGGCATCGGAACCGTCAGCGAACCGTTCCAACACGAGCGCGACACCGGCCGTCATCGCAACCGGGCAGGTCAACCCCACGTCGGCGTAGGCGAGCAGGTAATCCATCGTCAAGTGATGGAGCATGGGCGCCGGGGCGTCCTGCTCGGGAGGTGCCCGAAACGAGTCGGCGACAGCACCCGAACCGTACACCAGTCGCTCGCTTTCGAGTTGATGAGGATGATATTCGACCTCGTTCACGGCATCGCCGAACCGGTCGTAGCGCCGGAGTTCCGGGCCGTGCTCGTCGATGCTGTCCGAGTGCTCCGCGACGATACTTCCGACGATGTCGCCGAACTCGTCGAATCGCTCCTCGGCCCATCCTCGGTCACCGCCGTAAGTGCGTTCGACTTCGTGCTGTAGTACCGGGTCGTACTGCCAGTAGTTCAGCCCTCGCCCGCGGTCGAACTGCCCGTAGTCGACAGTCATGCTGACGAAGGAATCGCGCGCGAGCTAATTAAACGATGTCCCGAGAGGAACGATTACACGATGTCCCGGTACACGCGACCGAAGGCGATTCGCTGAAGGGTTCCGATCGCGGCTTCCTCCTTTTCGTGGTACGTCACCGCGACGACCGTTTCTGCTGCGGGTGCGACGTGCCACGCGACGTTGTCCACGTTTTCACTGCCCTCCACGTGTCTCTCGAAATCGTCCGGAACGTCGGCGTCGAACTCCTCCGTGGTTCCGGTGTGCGTTTCGAGGAGGGTGGCGAAAAGCGCGTCCCGCGCGGTGGAAACGACGTCGCTCGTCACCCGCTCGCCGTACTCTTCGCTGTCGAAGCGCATCGCTTTCGCCGTTTCCTTGACGACGGTCTGTGCTGCCGGACCGATGTCCTCGTACTGTTCGCGGGCGGCCGCTTCCGTTGCCGGGGAAAAAACGCCGTGCGTCTCCATGTCCGATACGTTTTGGGGCGAGGAACTATTCGTTTTCGTCCTGTGCCGTGTCCGTTCCGTCGGCGTCGTCGTCCTCCCCACCCTCACTTTCGTCGTTCATCATCTGCTCGGTCATCTGCCGTGCTTCCGCCATGATTCGCTGTGCGTCGGCACCCATCGCCGCATCCCGACCGTAACCACCGGCTTGCTGGAGTTCGTCTTCGAGTCCGTGTCCACCGTGTCCATGGCCGTGGTCGTGCCCGTGACCGTGGTCGTGGACCGTATCCTCGAACACCTGCGGATACTCCTCTTCGTCCGCGTACTCCGTGATTCGCGGCGCGAGTTCGTCGGGACCGTCCTCGTTCCACCCCGGCGCGTACTCGTCGAGCCACGATTCGTGTTCGTCGTCCCCGAGAATGGCCGCAAACGCGAGATGATTGGCGAGATGTTCCCCGTCAGACTGTGGCGTTTCACACACTGGACACGCATATCCCATACGTGCGATACGGTTTCCGCATTGAAAAACGATTCACTCGGTGCCGACCGGGTCGAGTTCGACTAACATCACGAGCGCGTCCTCACCGTCGCCGTAGTATTGCGGTATCGTCCGGAGATACCGGAAACCGAACTCCTGATACAGCGAAATCGCCGGTTCGTTGCTCGCTCGGACCTCCAACTTGACGCTGCGTGCGGACTGGAACTGCAACCCGGACAGCGCTCGCTTGAGCAATTCCCGCCCGATTCCTTCGCCACGGCGGGACGGATGCACCGCGAGGTCCTTGATGTGCCCGAGTGGACGCCCGTGGTTCGGGATCACGTCGGCGACGACGTAGCCGATGATCTTCACCCCGTCCGTGGCGACGAGAAACGTCGGCTCGCCGACGTACCGTTCGAACGCGGCAAACGGCCACGGCTGTTCGAACGACGCCTTCTCGATGCGGAAGATGGCGAGCAAGTCCGCGTCTTCGGCGGGGCGAATGGAGAGTGACCCCGTCTCGCTCGCAGTGGCTGTCACAACTGCGTATTCGACGCGGAGAACTAAAGCGTTCGTGCCCGACCTTTTCCTGTCGTTCGAAAGAACGGAGTTCTTTCGTGATGTCGTCAGATTCCGACGGAATCTGACTGCTAACCAGAAGCCGAAGGCTTCTGGTGATGACGAGAGAGCGACGCTCTCTCGAACCACGGTCGGGAGCAGAGACCAGCGCCAAACGGCGCTGGTCTCTGCCTGTCTCCCTGGGAAAAGGTCGATCAAAAGCCCGCGTCACCTCACTTCCGTCGCGTCCGAAGACTCGCATTCGCTCGTCTTCATCGCTCCGTCGGAGGTTCCTCGGCCCGGAAAATCGGAGATTTTCCGGCGTCTCAAAATCGCGGCGCGATTTTGATGCTCGAAAGACCGCAGGTCTTTCGGTGAGGTTGCTAGTGACTAGCGGTTGTGTAGATTCCTATCGTTCGCGAAAGACCGGCTCTGCTAGTTACTTCTTGCTTCCAAAACAGAGCTCTCGCTACTCACGTAATCGGCCGAAAAATGGGAGAATGCTGGTTACTTAGTCGTCCGCGGAGGCCGCTGCGTCGCCGCCTTCGACTTGCTTCTTCGTGTGCGGCAGTTTACCACCGTCGGCGAGGATCTGGCGCTCACGTTCGGACGCGTCGAGCGTCGCGGTGAGTTCCCAGTCGTCGTTCACGCGAACCGTGAACTCTTCCTGGCCGGAGCGGACCGCTTCCGAAACGTCATCGACGATTTCGATGTCGTCGCCCTGTTCGATCTTCTGGTAGTCGTCATCGTTGATTTCGAGCGGGATGAGACCGAAGTTGAACAGGTTCGCCTTGTGGATGCGGGCGAAGCTCTGTGCGAGGACGCCGTCCACGCCGAGGTACATCGGGCACAGTGCCGCGTGTTCGCGCGAGCTACCCTGTCCGTAGTTCTCGCCAGCGACGAGGAAACCACCGTCGGAGTCGAGTGCGCGCTGTGCGAAGTCGTCGTCAACACGCGAGAGCGTGAACTCGGAGAGTTTCGGGATGTTCGACCGGTACATCAGGATGTCCTGCGTCGCAGGGATGATGTGGTCGGTCGTGATGTTGTCCTGCATCTTGAGCAGGGCCGGGCCTTCGAGCGTGGATTCGAGTTCGTCCTTCAGCGGGACGTCGCCGATGTTCGGGCCTTTGATGAGTTCGTCGTCGACGGCCTGGTCGGGGGCGATGAGGTCGGGGTCGTCGGCGGTGGTGCCGTAGTCGTCACCCATCTCGAATCCGGGCGCGTCGAGGTCGCCGAGTTCGTCGGCGAGGTCGCGCGGGTCGACAATTTCGCCTTTGATGGCCGCCGCCGTGGCGACTTCGGGCGAACAGAGGTAGACGGAGTCGTCCTCGATACCGGAGCGACCCTCGAAGTTGCGGTTGAACGTACGCAGGGAAACGGAGTCCGAGGCCGGAACGTGACCGATACCGATACACGCACCACAGGTCGCCTCGGAGAAGTTGACGCCTGCCGCCATCAGTTCGGCAACCCAGCCTTCGCGGGCCAGCATCTCGGAGGCCTGTTTGGACGCCGGAGCGACGATGAGGTCCGTCTTCCGGTTGACCGTGCGGCCTTCGACCATCTTCGCGGCGGGGAGGATGTCCTCGTAGCCACCGTTCGTACAGGAGCCGATCATGACCTGGTCGACCGACTGTCCGGCGACTTCGCGGACAGGGACGACGTTGTCGGGCATCGACGGCTGTGCGATGAGCGGTTCGATCTCGGAGAGGTCGATGACGATCTCGTCGTCGTACTCCGCGTCGTCGTCGGCCTGGAGTTCGACGTGCTCGTCCTCGCGGCCGAGGGCGCTGAGCCATTCCTCGGTCTTCTCGTCCGTCGGGAAGATGGAGGTCGTCGCGCCGAGTTCCGTGCCCATGTTGGTGATGGTCGTCCGTTCCGGAACGGAAAGCGTCTCGACACCGGGGCCGGTGTACTCGAAGATTTTGCCGACGCCACCTTTCACGGAGAGGCGACGGAGCATCTCGAGGATGACGTCCTTCGCGGTGGACCATTCGGGGAGTTCGCCTTCGAGGCGAACGCTGACGATCTCCGGCATCTCGATGTAGTACGGGCCGCCACCCATGGCGACTGCGACGTCGAGACCGCCCGAACCGATCGCGAGTTCACCCAGTCCGCCGGGTGTCGGGGTGTGGGAGTCCGACCCGAGCATCGTCTTGCCGGGTGCGGCGAAGTTCTCCTTGTGGACGTTGTGACAGATACCGTTACCCGGACGGGAGTAGTGTGCACCGAACGTGCCTGCCGCGGAGCGGAGGAATCGGTGGTCGTCCGTGTTCTTGAAGTCGAACTGGTAGGTCTGGTGGTCACAGTACTGGGCCGCGATCTCGGTCTGGACCTCGTCCATGTCGAGAGCCTCGAACTGGAGCCAGACGAGCGTCCCCGTGGTGTCCTGTGTGAGAACCTGGTCAATCTCGATCCCGATTTCCTCACCGGTTTCGAGTTCGCCCTCGACGAGGTGCTCGCCGAGAATCTTTTCCGTCAGTGTTTGTCCCATATCAGACGAATATCGACCCTCCGAAGGTATAAATCCCGCGTGTTTACGTTTTCATCGTTCGTGGTAAATCAGGCTCTCGTCAGGCAATCATTGCGAAAATGAGGGCGGTCAAAAGGGTGAGACGACGAAAATTAGTCGAAACGAACCTCCACGATTTCGACTTCGGTAACGATCGGCGTATCGTCGTCGGCCCGTCCCCACGAGAGAGACGGAACGACGTCGTAGGCTTCGGTTCCGTTCTGTAGTTCGAGTCGAACCGTCCGTCCGTCGGCGAGCCACCGATTTATCTCCGCTCGATGGTCGTCGGCGAACCGGTTCGTCTCCGCCGTATTCTTCCCGCGGCGAACCGCGACGACCTCGACGGAAAGCCCGTCGGCGCTCGTCCGGAGGTTTACACGGAGGGGGACCTGTGCACGCTCGTCGGAGAGGAACGGAAACGCGAGGACGGCGTCTTCCGCGTCCTCCAACCGGTCGATCTCGGTTCCCAACCCTTCACGGACGGCGTTCACCGATTCCTCGACGGAATGCATGGATTCCTGTACCGATTCCTCGATGCCGCGGCGAAGCTGTTCGCCGAAGTCGGGGTCGAACGGGCTGGGATGACCCCTCCCGTGTCGTTCGCGCCCGCGATGCCGGTGATGCCGCTGGTCGTGCATCTGCCGTGCATGCGTTCGTCCTCTTTCATGCCCTCCTCCCCGACCGGCCCCTCGCCTCTCGTCGTCGTGGGGTCCCCGTTCCAACCCTCGTCGGAGCGCCTCCTCCCACGACAGGTCCAACTCGCGCTTTCGGTGTTTCAGCCGTTCGAACACTTCGTCGTCGTCGATGGTGATCCGGATGTTCCGACTCATACCAGTCGCTACCGTCCCCGGCATCATAATTGTTTCCTCGAAACGCACATCGAAATCACATTGAACACACATTCGACGCACAACCAGTGCATAGATTTATGACTCCCGTCGACAAACCCCCGGTGATGAACCCATCCATCACGAAGGACGACCGGGTCAAAGTACTCGGTTCCGCCACCTACGACGACATCGACGCCGAACACGTTCGCGTTCTGGGCTCCCTTACGGTAAAGGGCGATACGCACGCGGAACGGGCGAAGGTCGCGGGTGCGGCGACGATACGGGGTAATCTCGACGTGGATTCCATCACGGTCTCCGGATCGACAAAAGTCGCTGAAGACGTGACAGCGGACAGCGTCTCCGTGTCCGGGTCGCTATCGGTACGGGGAACCACGCAGGCGGACACGCTCGATTGTTCGGGGTCGGTGAAACTGGAGACGGTCACGGCTGATCAGTTCGAAACCTCGGGTATGGCCAAAGTGGCGACGTTGGACGCCGAATCGGTTCGGGTCCACGGTGCGATCCAGGCGGGCCATGTCGAAGCGGACGACGTCCGGTTCAACCTCGTCGGCGAGTCGGTCGTTTCGTCCCTCGTCGGGGATTCCATCGTCGTCGGTCGGCGTCGGCCCGACGGTTTCCTTCGAGCGAAGTCCATCGAGGGAAGCGATATCGCGCTTGACTACGTGGACGTGGAACGAGTCGTCGGCGATCACGTCAAACTCGGAGCGAACGCCCGCGTCGGCGTCGTGGAGGCGGAGGAACTCGATATGGCGGACGGGGCGGTCGTCGACTCGGCCGAATGATACGGGTACCGCTCCCGAACGACACGGGACCACCACTGAGCGACGTGTGAATGATGCGTGAATGGTGCGTGTGTGAGACACGCACACTACGCGAGAACGGTAACGGCTTTACTTTCTCGGACACGCCGTCCGCCTATGTTCCAGAGCGGAACGTTCGTCGCAGAACACATCGAGGAGATTCGGAGACAGCAGATACAACCGAACGGCGTCGATCTGACGCTGGAAAAGGTGTACGAACAGCGGGATTCCGGGCGTATCGGGCGAAACAACAAGGAAATCGGCGACCGTCACCGGATCGAATCCGAACAGATGACGGAAAAGTCTCCGGAGAACTACTACCTCCCGGAAGGTGGCTACATCGTCCAGTACGCCGAAACGGTCGAAATCCCGGAGGGGCACGTCGGCTTCATCTACCCACGGTCGTCGCTCATGCGTAACTCGTGCATGCTCAACACGGCGGTGTGGGACGCGGGCTACAAGGGGAAGGGAGAAGGGTTGCTGCAGGTCCACCACGACATCGAACTCGAACGCGGTGCACGTATCGCACAACTCGTTCTCGCCGAGGCGGACCACGACGAAACCTACGACGGCGACTATCAGCGCGAGAATTTGGACTAAGCGACAGCGGGAACGTCGTTTCATCCCACGAAATATCTCATCTGAATTCAACTCTCAACTATCGGCAACAATCCTTTAGTTTATTTAATTGCAACCAAAAAATGGGATGGTTGATATCAAATCACAAGGTCGGCGACGGTTCCTCAAAAGAACTGGGGTAGCAGCGGTTGCGTCCACGATCCCCTTCAGTGGGGCAGCGGCGGCGGACGGTGGTGTGCTGGACAGTGCGTTCGACGATTCGACGGATCTCCTCCAGGAATCCCTCGTCGTCTTCGAGAGCAACGACGACGTGGATCAACTCGGTACGTTGAACCTTGCCAATGGCTATCACAAGTTCGACGTACTTCCCATCGGTTATACCGAACTTTCGGTGAGCCAGTTGGAGACGATAGCTGACTGGGAGTCGGTTCGATACGTCCGAAAGAACGTCGAGTTGGACTACTACAACGACGACAGTCGGCGAGTTACGGGTGCCAACGACGTGCAGTCGGACCTCGGATATACCGGGACCGACGTGCACACCGCAGTCATCGACTCGGGTGTGGACGGCGACCATCCGGACCTCGAATCCAGTCTCGTCGCCAACTGGCAGTGGGTCGGTAACCCGCTCGACTCACCGACGTTGTGGACCCGCGCGAGCGTTCTCGATACCGACACGATCGGGCACGGAACCCACTGTTCGGGGTCCATTGCGGGCGACGGGACGAAGAGCGACGGGAAACAGCGAGGGATGGCTCCGGATGCGAACCTGACGGTGTACGCCGCGGGTGTGAGTCTGTTAGTCGTGAAGGCGGCCGCGGCGTACGACCACCTGCTGTCGCGCGTCCAGAGCGGCGCGACGGACGTGAAAATCGTCTCGAACTCCTACGGTTCCTCGAACGGCGAGAAGTTCCATCCGGACCAAGCGCTCAACGTTGCGACGTGGCACGCCTACCAAGCGGGGCTACTGCCGGTGTTCGCGGCGGGCAACAGCGGACCGGACACGAACACGCTCAATCAGTACGCGAAAGCGCCGCACGTCCTCGGCGTCGCGGCGACGAAGGACGACAAGACCGTGACCGACTTTTCGTCCCGTGGTCGGAAACAGGATAGCACCAACACCCCGGACAACTGGGACCGGAAAACCGCACTCGACAATCTCACGGCGTATCACGACGGCGGTGGGAGTTCCGGACCGTACGGAATCTACCGTCCCGGCATCGGTGCACCGGGCAACGAGATCGTCAGTACGATGTCGCCCGATGACGCGCTACAGGCGGAAAGCCCGGAGGACGGTCGGCTCTGGTATGCAACCATCAGCGGGACGAGCATGGCGACGCCGATGGTCGCGGGAATCGCCACGCTCGTCGTCGACGCCTATCGGCAGAACAACAACGGCGACATCAGCCCGCTGGAACTACTCAATACCCTCACGGCCGAGGCGGAGGACACACACGGCAACTACACCCCGTGGAACATCGGAACCGGGTTCGTGGACGCCGTCGATTCGGTAACCCGTGCCGAGAACGGTTCCCTCGGTACGTACGGCGACGTGAGTCTCGTGAGTAACTGAGGGTGGGAGAAATCGATACGTCTATTTTTATCGGGTTTCGAGTTCCTCCCGAACGTGGCGGAGAAAGACGTACTGAAACGATGTTCCGAATGCGGCGAAAAGTTGCTCGAAATCTATCTCGAAGGCGGTCTCTGCCCGGACTGTCGTGAATCGTAACTCATCAGTGTCGAGTTCCGATAGCGAGCATTCGCGTCGACGGCAGCGACGGATGGGTTTCGAAACGAAAGGTGTTTTGCGGGGTTGTTCACAGTTAGAACCGTGAATGAAAACCGCGTTCAGTTCTACGCACTCTATCTCACCCGATTCGCCGCCGGGTTCGGATTCATCACGCTGGCGACGCTTCTCCCGACGTATCTCAACGTTCTAAATCCCCAGTCGGGCGTCGTCGTCGGACTGTTCGTCTCCGGACTGACCGCCGCACAGTCGATCGCCGTCGTCCCGCTCGCGTGGGGTGGCGATCGATACGACAAACGAACCGTGTTGCTCGGCAGCATCGTAGTTTCCATCGCGGCCTACGTCGCGTTTCCGTTCGTGGAGAGCAGTTGGGGTTTCATCGCCGCACGTGCGCTCCAAGGGGTTGCCCTGACCGGAACTGGCCTCATCACGCTCGCGCTCGTCGGTGAACTCTCGACGGCCGACACACGCGCGAACCATATCGGGAAAGCCAATTCGGCGCGGTTCGCGGCGTCCATCCTCGGGTCGATTTCGGCCGCGACGTTGTATCAACAGTACGGGTTCGACGTGGTGTTCGGGGTCATCGTCGCCCTGTTGGTTCCGGCGCTGTTCGGCGTGTTGTTGTTCGTGGAACCCGACGACACGCGAATCGAAGGCTTTCCGTTCTCGGATCTGGCGCTCAATCGCAAACTCCTGACGCTGACGAGTTTCCGCTCCCAGTACGCCGTCGCGGTAACGATGGTTCGAAACTGGGTCGTCGTATACGCGGGACTGAAGGCGTCTCAGGGTGGGTTGGCCTACGCGGCGCTCGCCGTCAGCGCCGTGCTCATCTCGGAGAAGTTCACGAACATGCTGTTTCAACCCCACACGGGACGCCTTTCAGACCGATATGGCCGCGCTCTGTTCGTCTTCTGCGGCGGCGGCCTGTACGGGCTCGTCGCGCTCTGTATTCCGTTCTCACCGACCATCGGTCGGACGCTCGGACTTCCGTCGATGTTTCCGATCCTCGGGCAACTCTCGCCCGCGTTCCTCCCCCTGGTGGGGTTGAACGCGCTTCTCGGCATCGCCGATAGCTTCCGCGAACCGGCCAGCATGGCGCTGTTCGCCGACGAAGGGGTCGAGGGCGGCGGCGTGGCGAGCAGTTTCGGCGTTCGGGATTTGGTGTGGCGGCCGGGGAGTATCCTCGCGCCGATTCTCGCCGGAATACTGACGACCGGACCGGGTATCCAGTGGGTGTTCTATTTCGGCGGCGCTGCCGCTATCTCCGGCGTCCTGACGTTCCTCGGCGTACTGTCGTACTCCCACGGGACGAAGGCGCTGACACAGTGGTAGCGATCAGAAGGACTCTCAACTACATCTTTTATGACATGTGTTCCAGTCGAATATTTCTCATCCATAGAATACATTATACTATCAACATCTCATAGATACAATTAACGTCGAACGGTAGTTTTACTACGATGAATGCGACGTGCTACTGCAGTCGTTCTGCTCGTTTGCATCGTGAGCGCGGGAGCGATTCCCGCACTCGGTGTGAACGTCGGCGGGCGACACTCCGACACCGGATCGACCACGGCAACCACGAACAGTTCGACGAACGTGACCATCCTCTCTTACAACGACATTCAGACCGCCGCGGCGAAGGACGGCAACGTGCCGCGGCTCGTTCACCGAATCGACGAGCGTCGGCAGGCCCACGACAACCCGACGTTCGTCATGGGCGGCGGTGACGAACTGTCACCGAACGCGCTCTCGCCCGTCTCGGGGTGGCACGCACCCGTGGACGTATATGATCTCATCCACCCTGACGCGGAAGCGGTCGGAAATCACGACCTCGACTACGGAACTGACGCGTTCGCGAACGCGTCCCGCGCCTCGAACTTCCCGTGGCTTGCGGCGAACCTCGTGAACGAGACGACCGGTAACACCATCGAGGGAACACAGCCCTACGAGGTAGTCCACCGTGGTGGCGTCAAAGTCGGCGTCGTCGGTGCCATCTATCCCGGCGTCGATGGCTCCGTTTCGGAGAACCTCTCGGCGCACAACATTACCGCGAAACCCGTCGTCCCGACGCTGCAGAAGTACGAGAAGCTACTTCGGCAACAGAAGAACGTCGACGTGGTCGTCGTCCTGCTCCACGAAGGCACCAAGGAAGCCGAAACGGTCGCAAAGCAGACCGACGCCGACGTGGTTCTGACCGGTCACGACGAAGTCGTCTACCGACCGCGCGTCGTGGACGGGACCATCATCAGCGAGACGGAAGCCCGCGCCGAGTACCTGAGTGAAATCAACCTCACGGTCGAGGACGGCGACGTCGTCGGCGCGAACGGCCGACTCATCAACATCACGGAGTCGACGCCGAAGAACGAAACCGCCTCGCGGATCATCAACGACTACCGTTCGGAAGTTGACCTCGATTCGACCATCGCGTACACCGAGACACCGCTCGACGCGCGATTCTCCACGAACTACCACCGCGAGAGCAACTACGGTGACCTCGTGACCGACGCGATGCGATCACAAACGGGTGCCGACGTCGCCATCACCAACGCCGGTGGAATCCGTTCGAACGGGGTCTACGGCCCCGGCAACATCACGGGCGGGGACGTGTTCAACACGCTTCCGTTCGGAAACAAGGTGGTGACCGTTCGACTGACGGGCGCGCAACTCAAGGAGACGCTCGCGAGCCAAATCACGACGATGGAAAGCGACGCCGGACAGCAATACGGCGCGGAGATGTCGATGCAGGTCAGCGGCGTCCGCTTCGAGTGGGTCGGCCACGACGGAAAACAAAAAATACGCGACGTCCGGGTCGATGGAAAACCGCTGGATCCGAACGCTACGTACGAAGTCGCCGTCAACGACTTCATGGCTGGCGGCGGAAGCGGCTATCCGCTCGCCGACAAGCCGGTCGTTCAGCGCACGGACGAACTGCTCTCGACCACCGTCGTGGATTATCTGAAATCGAACGGGAAAATCGCGCCGACGACGGACGGCCGAATTCAGCGCGTCGATACGTCACTCGCCGATAAATCCGTCACCCTCGACGGACACGGAAACGCCGTCATGCAGTTCGACGCACCGGACG
This sequence comes from Haladaptatus sp. AB643, assembly GCF_024136975.1. Lineage (NCBI taxonomy): Archaea > Methanobacteriati > Methanobacteriota > Halobacteria > Halobacteriales > Haladaptataceae > Haladaptatus > Haladaptatus sp. AB643. The sequence goes on along the minus strand of NZ_JAMYJW010000017.1, from coordinate 14,298 downwards.
ACTACGACGCAACCGTCCCGAACACGTTCGTCGTTTCGACCCCGGACAACCGCACCGTTGCCGCGGAGAAAGTCACCTACGACGCCGACGAGGACACGCTCACGGTTCGCTTCGACGACGGCGAACTCACGTCGCTCGTCGGCTGTGATGAAACGGCACAACTCGAACTCTACGGCGGGTATCAGTCCTCGCAGTACGACCGCGTCTACTTCAACTACTCCCGGCTGAACGCGGACGTGACTGCGACGCTCGCGGACCGGAACGGACACGGCGCGAGCGAGCGCGACGCAACGAACGAGACGAACGAAAACGAGGACGCCAACCGAGCGACGGTGCCGCCGGTGGCGGCCGCCTGATCGGTCGAATTCGTCTGCCGGTCGAACGTTTCCCTATTTTCCGAGGTCGAACAACTCGGCGGCCTGTTCCATGTCCTTGTCGCCGCGGCCGCTCAAATTCACGAGAATGACGTCGTCCTCGTCCTTTTCGGCGGCTAGCTGTTTCGCCAGTGCGACGGCGTGACTCGATTCGAGCGCGGGGATGATGCCCTCCAGTTCGCTGAGTTCGCGGAACGCGGCGAGCGCCTCCTCGTCGGTGACGCCGGTGTACTCACATCGTCCCGTCTCGCGGAACTGGGCGTGTTCCGGACCGACGCCGGGGTAGTCGAGTCCCGCGGAAACCGAGTGGACTTCCACGTCGTCGTTCAGAATTCGCGTTCTCATTCCGTGCAGGATGTCGGTCGTGCCGTTCGCCAGCGGTGCGGCGTGGCGCTTCGAGTCGGTGCCTTCGCCGCCGCCTTCCGCACCGTACAGTTCGACGGGGTCGTCGCGAAACGCGTGGAACAACCCGATGGCGTTCGATCCCCCGCCGACGCATGCGACGGCGGCGTCGGGGAGTTTTCCGGCCTGCTCCCGAATCTGCTCCCGTGCCTCCTCGCCGATGACTGACTGGAAGTCCCGAACCATGCGGGGGAACGGGTCCGGGCCGACGACGCTTCCGACGAGATAGTGCGTGTCGTCCACGTTGTGGGCGAAGTCCTCCAATGCGGCATCGACCGCGTCCGCGAGTCCCGAATCGCCGCGCGTGACCTCGTTCACCTCGGCACCCATCAGGCGCATGCGGAAGACGTTCATCTTCTGGCGCTCGACGTCCTTTTTGCCCATGTAAATCTCGGTGGGAATGTCGAACAGCGCGCCGACCATCGCCGTCGCGGTGCCGTGTTGCCCCGCGCCGGTTTCCGCGATGAGTCGTTCCTTGCCCGCCTGTTTCGCCAGCAGGGCTTGCCCGAGACAGTTGTTGATCTTGTGTGCCCCGCCGTGGAGCAGGTCCTCCCGCTTCAGGTAGATCCGTGCACCGTACTCCTCGGAAAGCCGTTTCGCGTGATAGATCGGTGTCGGCCGACCGGCGAACGATTCGAGCAGGGACCGGAACTCCGACTGGAACTCCTCGGTCTCCGAAATCTCGTCGTACGCTCCTGCTAACTGTTCGAGCGGTTCCTCCAGCGGTTCGGGAACGTGTCGGCCCCCGAACGTCCCGAACTCGATGGATTGCTCTCGTGACATAAATCCCGAATGGTTAGTAAAGATCATAAATCTACTCCACGGTACTACTCCGTCCGTCGGTGTACAATTTCGTCGGGAAGGAAGTGGAAACGAGTCGGCAGAAGTGTTACTGCATATACCCGAGGTCGGCCAGTCGCTCTTCCACGTTGGCCTCGTCGTCGCCCATCGTACCGTCGTTCTCCTCGTCGTATTCGGGGTAGGACTGTGAACCGGCGTCCTCGACGACCGGAATCACCGTCCCGTCCATGCGGTCGCTGTAGGGCACGCCGAGCGCGGACATGACCGTCGGCGCGATGTCGAAGAGGTGTGCTTTGGTCGGCATCGCGTCCACGTCGATGCCCTCCCCTTTCGCGGCGACGATGCCTTCGAGTTTGTGGTTCCACGGCTCTGTCGGCGGCGCGAAGTAATCGCCGAGCAACTGTGCAGAGATGAACTGGCCCATCTGGTTCGGAATCGTCACGATGTCCGGCGCGTTGTCCGCGTTCTTCCCGTGGAAGTAGTTCTCGCGGGGCACGACCTCGCCGAAGACGAGTTCGCCGTCCGGCGTTTCGACGCCGCTGAGTTTCTCGATGAGTTCGTCACGCACCTCGTCGTACTTCTCCGGCGGGACGATGCCGTTCGGTTCGCGGCCCTGCAAGTTGATACGTACGCCGAGTTCGGTTCGTGCACGGACGTAGGCGGTCGATTTGGCGAAGTCAACCTGTTCGTTTGCCATCCGAGCCACGTTCTTCGGCGCGTACTGTTTTGCGATCTCGGCGAGACCGACCTTCTCCAATCCGGTTCGGATTCGATGCGCGGTGAAGCCGAACTGGGCCACTTTCGCGGCCAGCCGTTCGAACGTGTTCGGCTCCCACGTCTTCGTGTCCTTCCCTTCCCGGAGTTCGTCCTGAATCGGGTTCCACGACGGCATTCCGCGACCGCCGTTTCGGGCCTTCACGTAGCCTTCGTCGCGAAGGAACTCGTTGACGCGGAACTCGTACTTCTCGTACGGTCCCATCCCGTGGTCGCTCGCGATGAAGACGGTGTTCGGGTCACATTCCTCAAGCAGTTTCCCGACCTGCCTGTCGGTCTCCTCGTAGACGGTCTTCACTTTGTCCCAGTCGCCGTCGAACTCGTGGAAGACGGTGTCGGGTTTCTGGAACTGGACGAACCCGAAGTCGGGTTCGTACTCGTCCGCGAGGTAGCGGAACGCTTCCCCGCGCATGCGGACGAGGCTCGTATATTCGTCCATCTTCTGTGCGTCGGTGTAATCCGACTCCTCGCGGGAGTAGGTCGGATACACGCGGTATTCGCCGATCTCTTCGCGGATGTCGTCCAGTAGTCCATCGGGGGAACAACGTGGGTTTTCGGGACCGATGAACCCCGGAATGAGCGCGCCGTTGATGTCGTCCGGCGGGTGTGTCACCGGGACGTTGACGACGACGCTCGTGAGGTCGTGTTGGTCGAGCAGCGACCAGATCGAGTGTTCCTCGACGTCCTGCCCGCTCACGACGTGGAAATCGTATCCGTCGTAGGCGACGAATCCGCAGACGCCGTGTTTCCCGGGGTTGACGCCGGTGTACATCGACGGCCACGCACTCGGGGTCCACGGCGGCATCTGTGATTCCAGCGGTGCGGATGCGCCACCGTCACAGATGGAGCGGATGTTGGGAATGACGTCGTCCTCATACAACCGCTCGAAGACGGGCAGACATCCGGCGTCGATACCGATAAGAAGAACATCTACGTTACTCATTTACCATCACCTAGATCGTACCTGCGACCAGCGCGTGTCGTTCCGTTCGTCGAGCAAGAGGTGTCTCCTTGCATTACGACGCTCGTCGGACTCATTGGAACCTCCTACACTCCCTAGTCATTTTATTATGCTACTCTTAATTCTGGAACCGAATAGTCATTCCCCTTCACCGTCAGTGAGGGTTACACTCGGCTCGTCGATGACCGTCCGTTTCCACGTCCCGCGTGTGAACCACAGAGCCGCTACGATGGCTCCGATTATATTCCCGAAGGCCATTCCTACCCAGATACCAGTCGGCCCCATATGCTGGACGAACGCGAGGAAGTACACCGTCGGAACGCGTCCGAGCCACAGCGTGATCATCGAGAACGCCATCGCCAATTTCGTGTTGCCTGCACCGCGATACGCGCCGAGGAGCACCTGTAGGACGGCCATAAACGCGAACTCGACCGATCGTATCCGGAGGTACTGACTCCCGAACTTGACCGTTTCGTGGGCTTGGTCGGTTCCAGTCGCCATGAAGACGCCGACGATAGGGTGGGGAAACAACGCTGCAACGATTGCAACGATGAACATCACACCCGCACCGACCTTCGCCGCGAGCCACACCGCCCGCTCCGCTCGGTCGGGTTTCTTCGCGCCGAGGTTCTGACCGACCATCGTGTTCGTCGCTCGTCCCAGCCCCATCGCCGGGAGGAACACGAGCGACACGAGGCGGTTTCCGAGTCCGTAGGCGCTGACCACCGCCGGTTGGAACTGGACGATCATCGCGGTCAGAGAAATCATCGCGAGCGAACTCGTGGACTGTTCGAGGGCGCTCGGCGTGCCGATTCGGATTATCTTCCAGATAAGACCGAGGTCCGGGATGAGATCATCGACGCTGACGTTCGGTCCTGCGTCGGTGTAGAAGAGGACGTACAGTCCGAGAACGCTCGCAACGGCCCGTGCGGAGATGGTCGCGAGCGCCGCGCCCTGAACGTCCATCCCGTGAATCGGTCCCGCCCCGAAGATGAGAACCGGGTCGAGAACGACGTTGACGGCGACGCTCACTAGCATGATACGCATCGGGGTACGGGTGTTGCCGTACCCGCGCATCAACGACGTGAAGACGAAGAACCCGAACAGGAAGGGCAATCCGAGGAAGTACGTCTCCATGTATTCCCGAGCGAGCGGAACGACCTGAGTGGCCGTCGCGCCCTGTGACGGCATCACCGAGAGCATCGGTTCGGTGAGGAAGTATCCGGCGATAGCGAGGAGGACGGAGAGTAACAGGACGAACGAGAGAATCTGGCCCGCGACTTTCCCCGCGGACCCTTCGCTGTCCGCCCCGGTGAACTGGGCGACCAAGATGCTCCCGGCCGTCGTAAACCCGCCCGCGACGGAGATGAGGAAGAAGATGAGCGGAAATGCGATACTCATCGCGCCGACCGCGGCGGACGACAACCGTCCCAGCCAAAAGGTGTCCGCAACGTTGTACATCACCTGTAGAAGCTGAATGACGACGATCGGCCACGCGAGTTCGAACATCGGTCGCACCAGTCCACCGTCAGTGATCGAACTGCTGGACTGTGTGCTGGTCATCGTACCTTCGAAACGAAACACCTTGACATCAAGATTCCGAATCGTACTCGGATCGACGAACTATGCCGTAACTCCTTCCGAATCGTCGCTTTAAGACCCACAGCTCTACCCCGCTCCGGTCAGACGGTTTCCAAATCAGTCGTCCGGTCCTACGACTTTCGAGTTCGGACTGACCCGTCGCTCAAGCGGTCATCGATTAAACACCCCCTAAATCGGCGTTATTCGAGGGAATTCACGGTTATGGCTTCAGTCTCGCTATCGCTTGGGCGGGCGTCGACCCTGAAGCACATCGACCGTGCTCGTCCTTGGCTCTCCATTTGTTGTTGGAAATTTGACGGACCTGGGGACACTGTGCGGGATTTCGAACTGCGTATTCGGGCAAACCAATGGGCATACTTCGGCTTGGACGACTGTTAGATTAAGTAATTACCAGCTACAACAGCGTAGCACTAACCTGAATCGAAGTTTGGGTGAAAATACTTGTGCGGATAATTACTGCCGGAGCGACGCGATGGCACTGGCTGGCGTCGCCCCACGACACGAACGTCCGCTCGTGTCGGATGCGATCCATTCGCCGTCGTCCGTCTCTCGAAGGGAGGGTCGGTCGGCGGGACTCTCAACCGTGTATTCCGGGTCATTCAGGCTGATCGCCATGGTAGTATGTTGGCATGCATCTATCTTTATTATGTAATATATAATTGAATAGTTCGGAATGGAAACGAAATAACGCCCTCGGCTCAGTGCTCCAAAATGGCTCGTGCGGCTACGTCACGCGTTTTTCACGGTTCTATACGCTCAATAATGTCTGTTTATGAATGTGTTTGCCGCCCACTGTTCGTGATGTTTGCGAACAGTGGTTTAAACAGTTCATACCGAAAACGGAGTGGGATGATTTCATGCTCTGAGAGTGCGTCGGAAAAAGCCCGTTGCTCTCGAGAGAGCGTCTACGGGGTGACGCGCCAGCAGAACGAGATCTGGTTCTTCACGCCGCACGCTCGAGAAAATTCTGATACTATCCGGCGAAATGGTAATGACCTCGCCAAGGAGATATCCCTACCATGCCGAAAATTGCCCTGATCGGTGCGGGGAGTATGGTCTTTGCGAGGAAATTGATCGGGGACATACTCTCGTTCGAGGAGCTTTCGAGCAGCGAACTCTCGTTGATGGACATCGACGAGCACCGCCTCGCCCAAACCCATCGAATCGCCGAGGCGATGATCGCGAACGAAGGGCTCGATGCGAATGTCCAAGCGACACTCGACCGCCGAGAAGCGGTCGCGGACGCGGACTACGTCCTGAACATGATCAACGTCGGCGGAACCGAACCGTTCGAAAACGAGATTCGAATCCCCGAGAAGTACGGCGTGAAACAATCCATCGGCGACACGACCGGTCCGGGCGGGATTTTCCGCGGACTCCGTACGATTCCGACGATACTCGACCTCGCCGCCGACATGGAAGAATTGTGCCCCGATGCCCTCCTTCTCAACTACACGAACCCGATGGCGATCCTCTGTAAGGCTCTATCCGACGCGACTGACATCGACGTCGTCGGTCTCTGTCACTCCGTTCCGCACACGGCCGAGGCCATCGCGGAGTACGTCGGCGTCCCAGCGTCGGAACTGGAGTACTGGGTCGCAGGTATCAACCATATGGCGTGGTTCCTGGAGTGTGAACACGACGGCCATTCCGTCTACCCGGCGCTCCGTGACGCCGCCGAGAACGACGAAACCTATCGAAAGGACACCGTCCGGTTCGAGATGCTGAAACACTTCGGCGCGTTTCCCACCGAATCGAGCCATCACATGAGCGAGTACGTCCCGTACGTCCGCACCGACGACGCGGCCATCGAGGAGATGGGCGGGACGAACTTCGCGGAACGGATGCCTACCGCGACGTATCTGGAAGGCTGGAAGGAGCGCTCGGCGGAACGGGACGACCCCGAACTCGACGTTGACCTCGACTCGGTCGGCGTCGAACGCTCGGAGGAGTACGCGTCCAGAATCATCCACTCGCTCGAAACCGGTACCCAGCGGCGGTTCAATCTGAACGTCCCGAACGCGACGAACGCCATCGAAAACCTCCCGAACGACGCCTGCGTCGAAGTCCCCGTTTTCGTCGACGGAACCGGTCTTCACCCCGCGTCAGTCGGCGAACTCCCGACCCAACTCGCCGCGCTCGACCGCCAGCATTCGGCCGTGTACGAACTCACCGTCGAAGGTGCGCTCGAAGGAAACCGGGAGAAAATCCACCAGGCGGTCAAACTCGACCCGCTTTCCGCCGCGGCCTGTTCGCTGGACGAACTCCACGAAATGACCGAGGAACTCATCGAAGCCAACACGGAATACATTCCAAGGCTCGAATAGTTCGGAAACGGGATTTCGTCGGAGAATCTGCGGGCATGCGACCGGTCGGATTCAAAATCCCGTCGCTTTCGCTCATTCGTTCCTCAGGTCCGTTCGTCACGAAAGGAGCGGGCGCGACGGGATTTGAACCCGCGACATCTTGGTCCGGAACCAAGGACTCTGTCCACTGAGCTACGCGCCCTCACCACGCCGTACATGCGGTGTCCGTTTAACCATTGTGAAAATCGGGCGCGTCTCCCTTTGTTGTGACTCTCCGTCGATCAGTCGTTCGTGAAACCGAGCGGGACGAATCGAACGGCAGGTTGATAGAAAACGATCCGGTATTCCGACTATGAACGTCCTCCCGGTCCTCCTCACCGTCGGAATCTTCGGCTTGGTCGTCTACCGTCGATTCAAGCGGTCGTTCGGGCGACAACCGGTGTCGAAGAAACGTCTCGGACTCCGAGCGGTCCTCATCATGGTCGTCGTCGCGTTTATCGTGGCGTCGTCGGTGACGAGTCCGGTGAACCTCCTCGAAGACCTGGTCGGCGTGGGTATCGGCGGCGTCACTGCCGCCATTGGTCTCACCTTCACGGAGTTCGAACACACGGACGACGGTGCGTTTTACGAACCGCACCCGTACGTCGGGGTCGCCGTCTTCGCGCTGTTTCTCCTCCGGTTGGCGAGCCACCTGTATCCGCTGGTGATGGGTAACGCGGCGAACTCCACGACGACCAGTACTTCCGCATCCGGAATGCCGACCGATCCGCTGACGGTCGTAGTCCTCCTCGTGTTCCTCGGCTACTACGCCTGTTATTCGACCGGCGTTCTCGTCGTCTCTCGACGAACCACCTCGACGGCGTCGGAGTGAGTTCCGTCTCCCTTCGTTCGTCTCCTTCTGTCCGTCTTCTCCCCCACCAATCGACGCCTTACTCCTGTCGTGCGACTTCGTGCCGCCCGAACCCGTATCGGAGTCGGTTCGCCAACCGGCGCGAGAAGCGGCCGTCGTCCCCGGAACGACTGCCGAACCGCTCGGAGAGCGCCTCGTAGATGAGCGGGACGGGAACTTCCTGTTCGAGTGCCTCTTGAACCGTCCACGTTCCGGTCGAACCGCCCGCGATGTGGTCGGCGACGTCGCCCAGGTCGGTGCCCTCCTCGCGGAACGCCTCCTCGCAGAGTTCGAGGAGCCACGAGCGGATGACAGCGCCGTTGTTCCACGTCCGCGCGACGGCTTCCAAATCGAGGTCGTAGCGCCCCTCGTGGAGCAGTTCGAACCCTTCGCCGTAGGTCTGCATCAGTGCGTATTCGACGCCGTTGTGGACCATCTTGACGTAGTGGCCGGATCCCGACTCGCCCATCCGGTCGTGTCCCGCCGGGCCGGTCGCAACGGCGTCGAAGACGGGCGTCAGTTCGTCGTAGGCCCACTGCTCCCCACCGATCATCAGCGAGAAACCGAGTTCGGCCCCTGCCGGACCGCCGCTCGTCCCACAGTCGAGATAGGTCGCGGAAGTCGTTTCGCTTCGGCGCACGGAGTCCTCGAAGTAGGAGTTTCCACCGTCGACGACGACGTCGTCCGCGTCGAGGTACGGTTCCAAATCTTCGAGGGCGGCGTCCACGGGGTCACCGGCGGGAACCATCAACCAGATCCGTTTCTCGTCGCCGAGTTTCTCCGCGAGGTCCGCGACCGATTCGGCCGGTTCCGCGCCCGCTTCCGCGGCGGATTCGACGGCCTCCTCCGCGACGTCGTACGCCACGATATCGTGTCCAGCGTCGAGGGTTCTGTCCACTACGATGCGACCCATCCGTCCGAGTCCGATGACGCCCAGTTGCATGGGTGAACCCTGCGTGGCGGGGGTGGTAGGGGTTGCGATTTCGCGGAGTCAGTACGAACCGTATCGGTCGAACCGTTCGAATACTGGATATCCAGCGTGTCGCCGTCCACGACGTCCGTGACCGTTACCTGTTCGCTGTCAGTTACCGACGCCGCGGTCGGCCTGCTGGCTAACCCGCCGATGATACCGAGGATCAGGAGAACGAGAGCAATCATGAGAACTCGCTTCCGGGTTGTTGCATTCATTTATGCAATTAAAATCAATATATTGTACTATGAGTATTTTGCGTGTGAAGAGACACATCGATAGCAATCGGTGCAAAACTGGATGGCAGCCATCGGAACTTCTTCGGCAAAACCACTTTTCTTTCCAGTCTTTCAGGATTTTAGGGGGATTGCACACCTGAATCCTACGTCGTTCGGTCGAGTCACGTGCCATGGACTCGAACGACGAGAATCGTTTGTATCTTTCACCCGGTCCAAACAAATAACAATACAGGGGGTGTGTTGAGGGTATGAATGAGGATAGAATCGTTTGGCGATTGAATCTCGTTATCGTTCTCCTCTGTCTCATCGCCTTTTTCGTTACGATACCGTATCTCATGTTCCTGGTCCGGAACTTCCCGAATTTCCTCTTCGCCGTCGTCACGGCTCTCGGAACGATGGGCGGATTCCTCCTCGTCAGGACGTATCGGACGGTTCGGAGTTGATTTCACGGGATCAATGGACGGGAACCTTTATCAGCGACGCCGCGCAGAGTCACAGGTATGAGCGCGATGGTGTCGGTAGTACGTCTGTAGCGTAGACGACGAGCCGATAGTGTTTCTCGCCGATTCACCATTTAGCGACAGGGATTTGCAGCCATGACTGACGTTCCAAACGACTACGAACCAGAGCGTATCGAGCGAAAGTGGAAGGACGAATGGCAAGACTCCGACGTGTACACGCCGGACGGCGATCTGGAGTATGTCATCGACACGCCGCCACCGTATCCGACGGGTAACCTTCACATCGGCCACGGACTCCAGTGGAGTTACATCGACTTCGCGGCGCGCTACCACCGACTCAAAGGAGAACAAGTCCTCTTCCCACAGGGATGGGACTGTCACGGTCTGCCGACCGAGGTGAAGGTCGAGGAGAACCACGACATTCACCGCACCGAAGTCTCCCGCGAGAAGTTCCGTCAGCTCTGCATCGAGCACACCGAGGAGCAGATCGACTCGATGAAGGAGACGATGAACGAACTCGGGTTCTCCATCGACTGGAACGCGGAGTTCCGCACGATGGACCCCGAATACTGGGGGAAAACCCAGCGCTCGTTCGTCGAGATGGAAGACCACGTCTACCGCGACGAACACCCCGTCAACTGGTGTCCGCGCTGTGAAACCGCCATCGCGGACGCGGAAGTCGAGAACGAGGACCGAACGGGGACGCTCTACTACGTCACGTTCGACGGCGTGGACAACGATGATATAGAGATCGCAACCACGCGCCCCGAACTGCTCGCGGCGTGTGTCGGCATGGCTGTCGATCCCGAAGACGAACGCTACGCCGACCGAATCGGCGAGACGTTCGAAGTGCCGCTGTTCGGGCAGGAAGTCGAACTCGTCGGCGACGACGACGTGGACGGCGAGTTCGGGACCGGCGCGGTCATGATCTGTACCTTCGGGGACAAACAGGACGTGGACTGGTGGGCGAGACACGACCTCGACCTCCGTCCAGTGTTCACCGAGGACGGCCACCTGAACGAACTCGCGGGTGAGTTCGAGGGATTGGCCATCGACGAGGCGAAAACGGAAATCGCCGACGCGTTGGCCGAGGAGGGCTACCTGAACGATTCGGAACCGACCGAGCAGTCCATCGGAACCTGCTGGCGGTGTGATACACCCATCGAAATCCTCTCGAAAGAACAGTGGTTCGTCGAAGTCGAACCGGACAAAATCGTCGAGAAAGCCCAGGAAGTCGAGTGGATTCCCGAGCACATGTACGCCCGTCTCGAAGAGTGGGCGGACGGGATGAGTTGGGACTGGGTTATCTCCCGCCAGCGCGTCTTCGCCACGCCGATTCCGGCGTGGGAGTGCGAGGAGTGTGGCCACTGGCATATCGCGGACATCGACGAACTGCCGGTCGACCCGACCGAAACCGGTCCCGCCATCGGCGATTGTCCCGACTGTGGCGCGGACGCGTGGACGGGCGAAACCGACGTGATGGACACGTGGATGGATTCGTCCATCACACCGCTACACATCACGGGATGGCCCGAGGACCTCGACTTGGACGAGTTCGAACCCGTTTCGCTGCGCCCCCAGGGTCACGACATCATCCGGACGTGGGCGTTCTACACGCTCCTCCGCGTCGGCGAACTCACCGACAAACGGCCGTGGGACGAAATCCTCATCAACGGCATGGTGTTCGGCCCGGACGGCAACAAGATGAGCAAGTCGCGCGGCAACGTCGTGACGCCGAAGGACGCCGTCGCGGAGTACGGTGCCGACTCGGTTCGGCAGGCGTTGGTGCTCGGCGGACAACCCGGAAGCGACGTGCAGTTCCAGCCGAAGGAAGCCACCTCGGCCTCCCGATTCCTCACGAAGGTCTGGAACATCTTCCAGTTCTCCCGGAACCACTTCGACGAGAACACGCCGGAAATCGCGGACCCGGCCTACCGCGACGCGGATCGGTGGATCCTCTCCCGACTCTCGAACGCGGCCGACAGCATCGCCGAGGACATGGAAGCCTACCGCTACGACCGGGCGCTCAGAACGCTCCGCGAGTTCGTTTGGGACGACCTCGCTGACGACTACCTCGAACTCGTGAAAGGTCGCCTCTACGAAGGACGTCCCGGCGAGCGGAACGCGGCCCGTCACGCCCTCTACACGTGCGTTTCGGCCGTCGTCCGCATGCTCGCGCCGTTCTCGCCGTTCTTCGCCGAGGAAGTGTACAGCCACCTTCCCGGCACGGAAGCGAGCATCAATCAGGCCTCGTGGCCCGACGTCGAGATGCACGACGAGGAGGCCGAACTCGCGGGCGACATCATCGCCGAAGTCGCGAGCGAGGTTCGAGCATGGAAATCCGAGGAAGGATTGGCTCTCAACGGTGAAATCAACCGTATCGAGCTGTACGACGACTCGGAGCGCCACCCCGACACCTACGACCTGAGCGAAGCCGTGAACGGCCCCGTCTACCTCGAAGAGGGACGACCGAACGTCGAACTCGCACCGGTCGGCGTCGATCCCGACCATTCGTCCATCGGTCCGAAGTTCCGCGACAAGGCGGGTGCCGTCGTCGGTGCACTCGAATCCGCCGACCCCGCAGAACTCAAGGCCCAATTGGATACCCACGGAGAAATCACGCTCGACGCGGCAGGCGAGGAGGTCACGCTCGACGGTGATTGGGTCGAAATCGAGGAGGAGTACCGCGCCGAAAGCGGCGAGGAAGTCGAAGTGCTGGAGACGGAGCACGCGACGGTTCTCGTCTTCCCGTAGACGGACCATCCGACAGGCCGTCGTTTTTACGTACCGATCGGTAGTACCTCCGATTTGGGGGGAACCAATGCCAGTCAAAGACATCGCTTCGATGGAGGTCATCACCGCCAACGACGAAACCGAACTCGTGGACATCGCTTCGATGATGAGCGAGGAGAACGTCGGGTGTGTTCCTATCGTCGACGGGGAACGTCCGGTCGGTATCGTAACGGACCGCAAAATCGCGCTCTCACTCGCCGATGAGGCCGACGCATCGGGCCGAACGGTCGGCGACGTAATGACGAGGGACCCGATCACGATAGACGCCGACGCCAGCGTTCACGACGCTATCGAACGAATGGACGATGCGAATATCCGTCGAATACCTGTCGTCGAAAACGGAAACTTGACGGGCATCGTTACGCTTGATGACGTGCTCGTCACGCTCGCCGACGAGATGGACGACGCCGCCGAGGTCATCGAAGAGCAAACACCGCGCTTTTGAATCACCGAGACTTTTCTTTTGCCCCGCGACTGTCGTGGTATGGACGACCGAGTTCACGAACACGCGGAGATTTTGGTCGATTGGAGTGCGCGGGTCGAAGAAGGCGATGACGTCGTCGTCGTGGTCGATGAGGGTGCACACGACCTCGCCGTCGCTGTCGGCGAGACGTTGGGCGAGCGAAACGCGAACATGTTGACCGTGTACCGATCCGATGAGATCGAACGGGCGTTCCTTCGGGCACACGACGGCGACTTCGACGAGAACCCTGCACCCGAACTGGCGATGTACGAGAACGCGGACGTCGTTCTCGTCCTCTCCGGAACGCGCAACACGATGGGGAAGGCCGACGTTCCGGGGGAGAGGAAGCAGGCATACGACAAATCCCGGATGCTCATCCGCGAGACGCGCCTCGGAACGGACTGGGTTTCGACACAGCATCCCACGCGTGCATACGCACAGCAGGCGGGGATGGCTTACGAGGAGTATCGGGACTTCGTGTACAGCGCCGTACTCCGCGACTGGGAGGCGCTGGCCGATGAGATGGAGAAGATGAAGACGCTCATCGACGAGGGAAGCGAGGTTCGGATCATCAAGGAGAACACCGACGTCACGATGTCCATCGAGGGGAGAACGGCGGTCAATAGCTCCGCGTCGGTGGCGTACGACTCACACAATCTCCCCAGCGGCGAGGTGTTCACGGCACCGCACGCGACCGAAGGCGAGGTGTTCTTCGACGTGCCGATGACCCATCAAGGGCAACACATCCGGGACGTTCAGCTCACGTTCGAGGACGGCGAGGTCGTGGCGTTCAGCGCCGATACCGGCGAGGACGTGCTGGCGGACATCCTCGACACCGACGAGGGTGCACGCAAACTCGGCGAACTCGGCATCGGGATGAACCGCGGTATCGACCGCTTCACCGACAGCATCCTCTTCGACGAGAAGATGGGCGATACGATCCACTTGGCGGTCGGACGGGCCTATGACTCGTGCCTTCCAGACGGCGAAACGGGCAACGACAGCGCCGTCCACGTCGATATGATCACCGATATGAGCGAGGACTCGCGCATGGAAATCGACGGTGAGGTCGTCCAACGAAACGGCACGTTCCGATGGGAAGACGGGTTCGAGGAATAACCGCGAGGGAGACGAGCGGGCGTTTTTGGTCCAGATTTTTGCGAGGAGGGGTCAGCTTGCTGACCCGACGACGTAAAAAGGTGGTACGTGCACGTTCCGATGGGAAGACGGGTTCGAGGAATAACCGCGAGGGAGACGAGGCGC
>NZ_JAMYJW010000016.1:0-107171 GCF_024136975.1 Haladaptatus sp. AB643 | reverse complement strand
GCACGTTCCGATGGGAAGACGGGTTCGAGGAATAACCGCGAGGGAGACGAGGCGCTTCGCGCCTCGCAAGACGAACGGCAAGTGAAGTGAGCCGTGAGTCGAACGAGCGGGGAGTTTTTAGTGCAGGTTTTTTACGAGGAGGGGTGGGCGAAGCCCATCCGACGAGGTAAAAAAGTGCGCGGTTATTTCCACCAGTCACTTCTGCGCTCCCGTTCCGAAGCGTGTTGGAACGGCGGTGCGAGTTCCGACTCGTCGAGGCCGAATCCGTAACCCAACCAGTAGCCGGTGTACCACCCGATAGTGTCGGTATCGACGCCCGAAATCGAGATGGTGAGCTTATCGTACTCCTCCAGTGCGGAGTCGCCGTCGGGATCGGTGCCACGGACACCGCCACAGGAGCCGCTCGTTCCGGGGTTGCACGGAAGCGTCTCGGGGAACTCAATCACGATATCGGCCGCGGATCGATTCCTCGTGAACGAGAACGTAGCGTTCGACGGAACCGTCCCGTCCGCGCCATCGGCGTAGTAGTCGAGTGCGTGCCGGACCTGCTTTTTGACTGCGGTACGGTCCTTCGTCGCGCCGAGATACACCGTGAAATCCGGGTCCGCCCACGGGAGGTCGCGCTCGGTCGCGTCCGGTTGGGGCCGCGTCGAGAGTGCCGCCGAGGCGGCCATTATCGACTGTGGGGCGGAACTGTGGTTCAACCCGAGCGTGTGACCGACTTCGTGTTTCAGGATGAGAACGGTCGAACCGTTCGAAAACGAGTCGTCCACGTCGATTCGCATGGGACGGGAAATCTGTGCCGAGTCGGTGATATACGGCGCACAGCCAGCGGCGTTTTCGACGCGGGGACAACTTTTCACGGTATCGACGAAGTTGATCACGAGATCTGGATGTTTCGCGTTCGGCGTCAACTCGTACTGAATCGAGTAGCCAGCGTACTGCTCGCTGTGGTTCTCCCAGTAATCGAGCGCCTGTCGTATCTCGGGAGCGTAGTTACGCGAACCGTCGGCACTCGCGTTGATCGCAACTTGCACTGGCCCGTCCCCCCACGGGTTCGTGCGGTCGGCGACCATTCCGGTTCCCGTTTCCGTTCCTGTCTGTTGGTTCACCGTCCGCGTCGGGTTGGTCACGGTGTGTGTCGTGTAGTCGAACTGCGCGCCAGCACACCCTGCGAGGACGAGACAGGCAACGAGCAACAGTACACGCTGCTTCATCGTTACGTTATCCGACGCTAGCCCTATCAAACCTTCCGGCCTCGGAAAATCCAGTTCGGAGATAGCTTGGAAATACGACTCTTGATCGAGGCGGGCTATTATTATCAATGTTGTACTAGTGTATTGAATCGGACAACGTATTTCGTTCAGTGAATAATTGGTACCGATTTTAGGGTGCTGATAACGGGTTAATCACTCATTGGAGGACGAATTCGGACGTTCCAGATCGTTCTACAACGCGATTGTCATCGCTGATTGACCGTTCAAAACCGTTCAATCCGTTATGATTCTGTTGTAATAGGAAACTGGGCATAACCATCGTTCTCACTTATTGGGGGTGATACCGATAGCCAAACTGGGCAGCATGACGCACATTAAAGCAAGCGCCGCCGTGGCGATAGTTGCGATAGAAATACTCGCTGGGGTCGCATTACTGGCCGTCGCATTTGGTATCTAAATGAATAGCGGCTGAGGGGAGTAAGCCCCCTTCTGTTCGGCCCAGTATTCGGCTCAGCGTCCGAACCATCCCCGGATGATCTCCGGAGGCACGTCGGAGGACTCCGACGGCGTGTCCGGGCTACCAATATGGCACGGACTTGCACCGGCAAGGATTCACCGTTCCATCCATTCTTCGCGGTCCGCGTGTCGACAGCGTCGGCACGCATCGACGCGGCGGTTTTACCGTCGCGCCGTTCCGGTGGCAGTGCCACCGGATCCCTCGGTGGGTTAACTCCCTTCCCTCTCGGGTCGGTTCGCACACCTCATCGGTCACGCGAAGTGGTCTCGTTTCTGTTTCAGAGCCAGTGGTCTCCCACTCCGGACTTGCGTCCGGTTGCCTACCCGGCGGGTGGGGGGACTTTCCTCACGTAGGTACCGGAAATCGGTACCGTCCGCACGCGGCGATTACCACGTGCACCGCGGAAACCGGGCTCCCTCTGCCGAGGAAAGCTAGTCTTTGCACGCGTTTAAGCCGTTCGATACGAATAGTCATGGGCCCTTAAAGCCGGCCAGGTTGAAGGGAAGCGTTGAAGGTGTTTGTATGCATAAACCATCTGTATGTCTGAGGCACAGGCAGTAACCCTCTCCTACGAGGATGGCACGCGCGCGGTCGAACTCGCTCGGGAGGCAGTCAATTCTTACGTGATCAACGGACAACGAGAACAGCCAGGAAGCATGCGAGAAGCGTTCTATGCACGCACTGGCGTATTCGTCCGGCTCGAATCCACCCGTGGTCGTGGAAGCCTACGCGGGTGCGCAGGTGCCTACGACACGAGCGAACAGTTGGGGCACGCGATCGTCGATTCCGCCATCGCGGCGGCGAGCGAGGATTCGTGCGGGTCGGAAATCGAACCCGCAGAGTTGTCGAATCTCAACATCTCCGTGTTCATCGTCGAGGATACCAAGTTATCGAACGATCCGGCAAACGACATTCGGCTAGGGCGACACGGGGTCGCCATCGAAGGTCGTGGCGGTGCAGCGTGGATGTATCCGACCCTGCCGGTCGAACACAACTGGAGTACGTTCGAGTATCTCGACCGAACGTGTCGCAAGGCTGGTCTCCCGCACGGGGCATGGGAAGACGACGACGTGACCGTAACGATCGTCGACGGACCGGTGTTCCGCGAGCGCGAACCAGAGGGGAGTATCGAGCGGATTTAAAAGTTGACGGCTGCCGCGTCTTCTTCAGCACGGCGAGCAGCGGCATCGATATCGAACTCCCGTACCAGTTCCCCATCACGGATCAGCGGCTGTAGCAGCTTCTCACCGTCCGCGTCGTGGCGTGCGAGACCGACGTCATGGCCGCCATCGGCCGTGCGATACACCTGTTTTCGTCCGGAGAGCTTACCGCGCTTGGATACCGGTTCGCCATCGACTTCCACGATGTCGAGCGCGAAGTCGACCGGATTCGCGTCGCTGACGTAACTTCCGACGCCGAAGCCGTCCACGATATCGCCGAGATTCCGGAGTTCTGCCGGGCCGAGACCGCCGCTCGCGAAGATATCGACGTCCTCGAAGCCGTGTGAATCCAGTTCCCAGCGGAGTTCCCGTAGGATGTGCTCGAAGTTTCCACGACGCGACCCCGTGGTGTCGATGCGAACGCTGTCGAGATCGTCGCCGAGCGTGTGCGCCGCGCGAAGCACCTCGTCCTTTTCGTCGGAGAAGGTATCACAGAGCGCGACACGGGGAACGTCCTCGCCGACCGCGGCGTCGAACGCGCGCCACGCGTCCTCCTGGTTGCCGTTCCCGAAACAGATCATCAACGCGTGGGGCATGGTGCCGCCGGGTTCTCGTCTCAGTACCTCACCGGCCGCGACGTGCGAAAACCCGTCCAATCCCGCGACGAGCGCGGAGCGCTCGACCACGGCCGCGATGGACGGATGGACGTGCCGCGCACCGAAACTCAGGACTGTGGACTCCGGAGCCGCGAGCCGTGCTTCGAGCGCGTTCGTCGCCATTCCCGACGCATGCGAGAGAAATCCCAACAGCGACGTTTCGTATCGTGCGAAGTCGAGATAGTCGCCCTCGATGGACATGACCGGTCCGCCGTCGAACAGTCGACCTTCCGCCATCGCGTCCACGTCGATGGGAAGCCCGGAGAGAAGGTGGGCCGCGTCTTTCACGCCGGAGAGGAGTTCGAACTCGCCGG
This sequence comes from Haladaptatus sp. AB643, assembly GCF_024136975.1. Lineage (NCBI taxonomy): Archaea > Methanobacteriati > Methanobacteriota > Halobacteria > Halobacteriales > Haladaptataceae > Haladaptatus > Haladaptatus sp. AB643. Next base: position 103,307 of record NZ_JAMYJW010000016.1, on the reverse strand, counting down.
TCGGGAACTGGTCTGCGGTCACTTCGGCGACGACGTGCGGGTTCTTCCCGACCGCTTCGAGCGTCGTCTCTGTACGAAGGAAGTAGGCATCCGTCGCGGTTCCGTCGCGGATTGACTCCTCGGAAACCACGTCGAATCGGTCGCTCACGCGAACCACCTGTCTTGCATATCCGGGGGTATTCCCCGCGAGAGAGAAAAAGGGCCGGATTCGTCGGTGTGAAAAGCGGAATCTGAAAGACGGTCGATTCGAAGCGCTGTGATACGTCGTTGCGCTCTACGATGCGGTGTTGCCGTGAACGTGCGAGAGGTCCGACACCGTGGGCGCGTTCACGATGGTGACGGTGTTTCCGTTCTGCCGGACTTGGAAGGCATCACCGAAGCCCGTGCTGTCTGGCACTGTCCACGTGTTTTGCTTCCCGTCGACCTTCTTCGCGTCGTGGTAGTTGAGCAGTTTCTTGTAGGCGTTCACGAACTGTGTCGCGTCCTGCTTCGAATCCCACTTGGTTTTGAAGACGTAGCCGGTCTCGTTTTTCGGCTCGTTGGGGTTCGTGTAGACGACGATCTTGTCGCCGTCCCATCCGTCGGTCGGTTTGCTCTCGTAGTTGAGCGGATCGACCGTTTGCAGGTTGTCGCCGTTCTTGTTGAAGAAGTTTTGTGCGGGGATGATCTGTGTGGTTCCCTGGCTTTCGTAGTACGGATACATGAACATCGCGAAGATGCCCGTTTCACCGACTTGACCGTAGCTCGGTCGCCCCTGCGGTTTCAGACGTTTCCAGCCATCGCTCGTCGTATCCTGCACCGAGATGTTCGACGGTTCGTCGCTCGGATACTTCTCCGGGTGGATTATCTGTTCGGTGCTGGTGGGTGGGTTCGAGTACAACTGGTTGACACCCTTCCAACCCTGCTGCTTGCGAATGTATCGGATGAACGCGGGACCGTCGCTGTACGGTTGGTATTTGATGAGGTACGGTCCGATGTTGGCGAGATCGCCGCCACTACTCTGTTCGGTGTCCGATAAGCACGTCCCCTTCCACTGGTTCTGACAGCGGTTCTGATAGAGGAACTCGATGTTGTTGGCTTCCCCTTCGAGCAGGCCATTGATGGCGTTGGTTCGTTCCCGGGTGGACTTGTTGAACGACGTGATGTCGAAATGCTGGTCCTGAAGGGCGTGCATCAGTTCGTGTGAGAGCGTACTCTCGCTCACTTTCAGGTGTTCGTTGTCGTTCGAGACGAGGACGATGGAGTCCTTCGACGGACTGTAGTAGCCACCGACGGACGAACCGGAGTTCGTGTTCTGCACCGCGATGGAGTCCGTCGATTCGTTGATCATGAACAGCGATTCGTACTTCGCGTTGTCGAACAACTGCCGGTTTGCGGGGACGGACTGGTTGCTCTGTTGCTTGCGGAATTCCTTTCGAGAAATGATCTTGACGGGGACCTTCTGCGTGAACTCCAGATGGCGTATCTTCTCGTCACGGGCCATCGCCCGATTGACGATCGCTTCGACTTCCGACTGATTGAAGCCGTCGCTCGCGTCAACGGAGAGCGTCTCGTTGTACCAATATCCGTTCTCCCAGCCGAGAACGTCGGATTTCGGGTCCGGCGGGTGAGTCGTTTTGTTCGTGTTCGGTCCGGACACCGCCGTCCCGTCGCTCTGCGATGTGCTCGTCACGTCAGGACCGCTCTGCGATGTGCTCGTACTCGTATTCGTCCCAGGGGCTTGGGCACACCCCGCGAGAACGAGCATGAGGGCAAGCGCAACTACGGTAAATGTTCGCATTCTCGTGCCTGCAAAGTAGGACTGCTATGTAAAAAAGCTCGTGAAAGCGAGGCAAAATAAACCGGACGCGAAACCGTTTCGTGAAAACCGCCCGTAGTCCCGAGTATGAACGTCGATTCCGATTCGACCGCCGTCGTCGTCGTCGATATGCAAAACGGCTTCTGTCATCCGGATGGGAGTTTGTACTCCCCCGCAAGCGAGGACGTTATAGACCCGATTCGAAACCTCCTCGCGCGCGCTCGGGACGCAGGTGCGTCCGTCGTGTTCACCCGCGACGTGCACACGCCCGAGCAGTTCGAGGACACCCACTACTACGACGAGTTCGACCGCTGGGGCGAGCACGTCCTCGAAGGCTCGTGGGAGGCCGAGGTCGTGGACGACTTCGACGTTCGCGAGGACGACCACGTCGTCACGAAGTACACCTACGACGCCTTCTACCAGACCGACCTCGAAGGCTACCTGAACGCCCACGACATCCACGACCTGCTCATCTGTGGGACGCTGGCGAACGTCTGTGTGCTCCACACCGCCGGAAGCGCCGGACTGCGCGATTTCAAACCCGTCATCGTGGAGGATGCGGTCGGCTATATCGAGGAAAGTCATCGGGACTACGCCCTCGAACACGCCGCATGGTTGTTCGGCGAAGGTGTGGAACTGGACGATATCGAGTTCGAATAGCGACGAAGGTTTTTAAATGAAGATGCGGCCAGATTCGTCAGGATGATCGATACCAGAGACTGAGAGACGAATACGAAAACAGCGCGGAGTAAGCCAAAACAGGAACTCGACAGCTCAGCGAATCTCCACCGAAATCGAGTCGCCGACCGAAAAGTCGTGGCCAGGACGGACGAGTTTCGCGCCGAACTGCTCCAGCGAGACGAACAGGGAGAGTCCGGTGATCGGTTCGCCGTTCGCACAAATCTCCACGTCGTCCCACGTCACGGTGCGACCGACGGCCCTCCCGACACGAGCGTCGAACAGTGAAACTGGCTCCGGGGCCACTGGTTCCGATTCCGTTTCCACTCGACCTTCCGATGCGCGGAGCACGCCGCCATCTCGCGGCGTTGCCGCTCGATATTCCGGCGTACGGAGTACGCCGCCGCCCTCGTAGTGTGGCAGTCCACCATCCAGCACCACAGCGTCGCCGCCGACCACTGCTTCGATACCCGCGAAGCACTCGCCGGGAGCGGGATGCACCGGCGAATCGAGGACGACGAACGTCTCCCCGGTCTCGACCACTTCCCCGGTGCCGTCCCACGGAATCGGTTCCACGTCCACCGGGAGGTCGAGCGGGAGCGATCCGGATGCGCGCACGGGGTTCGAATCTGGCTCGCGGAATCCGAGATGGATGTGGTTTGCGACCCACGGCGCAAAGAAGCCCGAGCGAACCAACTCACCGAGCGAGTCGCCGACTTCGACCGTGTCTCCCGGTTCGACCGACGGGTCGACGTGCAGGGTGCGCGCGAGGTAGTCGCCGGTATCGACCACGATGAGGTGGTCGTGCTCCACGGCGTAGGGTTTCGACGGGGCCGTTACCGTCCGGGTTTCGACCACCTCCCCAGCGACGGGACTCGGCGCGAGGGGCGTCCGTGGCTCCTCGTTGTCGGGATAGAGGTCGATAGCACAGCCGTCATCGTGTGCGGCGTACGGCGAGTTGTAGATCGAAAATCGAGGGTAACGCGACAACACGTCAGGGGGAAGCCCGACCATGAACCCTGTTACGAGCGGGAGCGTTTACATACATCGGGTCACAATAGTGGGCCATGCGTGTGCTGCGTGGGCAGGCGGAGACGCGGGATGAGGACCGGCAGGTCACTGCCGCGATGCTCACGGAGACGGCGGACACGGAGGAATCCGCGGTTCGCGTCTGGACACCACATCGACAGATCGCGTTCGGGCGGCGGGATACCCGTGCCGAGAAGTACGAAGTCGCGAAATCCGTCGCGCGGGCGTGTGGGTTCGAACCTCTCGAACGAAGCGTCGGTGGACGTGCCGTCGCATACACCGGAACGACGGTCGCGTTCGCCAAAACGGTCCCGCTGGCGGACATGCGAACGGGCATGGAAAAGCGGTACGCCGAAATCACGGAGGACCTCCAGCGCGCGCTCTGGCGACTGGGGGTTCCGGCCCAGCGCGGCGAGCCGGAACGGTCGTTCTGTCCGGGCGATTACTCGCTCCAGTGGAAGGGGAAGGTTGCCGGCGTGGCACAACGGGTTCGAACCGGCGCGGCGCTCGTTTCCGGCGTCGTCATCGTAGACGACCACGGTGAAATCGCGGGCGTCTTGGACCCGATTTATTCCGCCCTCGACGTCCCGTTCAATCCCGATTCGGTCGGGAGTATCGCCAAGGTGGACGGTGATAGCGACCCGGAGCGCGTCGTCGAGATAATCGAGGAGATGTTGGTCGGTGGCGCGGACGTGACGGTCGAACACGTTGACCGAGGGATTTAGGACGATTCCCGGAACAGTGGCGAGTATGCTCACAATCCGGAACGCGACGCTACCTTCTGGGAGTAGACGAGACGTTCGTATCGACACAGACGCCGGGAGGATATCGGCCGTTGGCTCTTCGCTCACGGAGTCCGGCGAGGTGGTCGATGCGACTGGAAAACTGTTGTTGCCCGGCGCTATCGACGCTCACGTCCACTTCCGACAGCCCGGCTTTTCACACAAGGAGACGTGGGAGACCGGCAGCAAGAGCGCTGCCGCGGGTGGCGTGACGACGGTCGTGGACCAACCGAACACCAACCCACCGACGGTCGATGCGGCGTCGTTCGACGAGAAAGCCGAACTCGCGGCCAAATCCTACGTCGATTACGGCATCAACGGCGGTGTCACACCCGACTGGAATCCGGACGAACTGTTCGAGAAGCCGATTCTTGCGCTCGGTGAGGTGTTCCTGGCGGATTCGACCGGGAAAATGGGTATCGAAGAGGACCTGTTTCGGGTGGCGGTGGAGCGAGCGACGGACAACTACGTCGTCGTGACGGTGCACGCCGAGAACGCTGATCTGTTCGATTCGGACGCGAAATCCCGTGACGATGCGGACGCGTGGAGCGCCTACCGAACCGCGGAAGCCGAGGCCGACGCCGTCGAACGGGCGTGTAAAATCGGGAACGACCTCGACGCGCGACTGCACATCGCCCACACCAGCACGCCGGAGGGAATCGACGTGGCGAAGGACGCGGGTGCGACCTGCGAGGTGACGCCGCATCACATGTTCCTCTCGCGCGACCACCTCGACGAACTCGGGACGTTCGGGCGGATGAATCCCCCGCTCCGGAGCGAAGAGCGCCGCGAGGAAGTCTTCGCACGCGTGGCGAACGGGACGGTGGATATGATCGCAACCGACCACGCGCCACACACGCGCGAGGAGAAGGACGCCGGAATCTGGGACGCACCGAGCGGCGTGCCGGGCGTCGAGACGATGCTCCCGCTCCTGTTGGAGCAAGCACGTAACGGGAACCTCAGCTACGAACGCGTCGCCGACCTCACCGCTCGAAACCCGTCGAAGGTGTTCGGTCTGCCGCGAAAGGGTCGAATCGAGGAGGGTCGGATGGCCGACCTCGTCCTCGTCGACCCCGACGAATCCCGCGAGATTCGAGCGGACGACCTTCATACCAACTGCGACTGGACGCCGTTCGAAGGGTGGATGGGTGTGTTCCCCGAGATGACGATGGTTCGCGGTCACGTCGTCTTCGAGGATGGCGAGTTCGGCGAGCAAATCGGGGAAAACGTTCGAGCATAGACCCCGAAATTATCCGTCGTGGGGGTGTAGCGTGTAGCGACCCTATGCAAGCAGTCGTCCTCGCCGCCGGAAAGGGAACCCGTCTTCGGCCGCTCACCGATGAGAAACCGAAAGCGCTGGTCGAGGTAGCCGAAAAACCGATCCTGACTCGCTGTTTCGAGAACGCCCTCGAACTCGACGCGGAGGAGTTGGTCGTCGTCGTCGGATACGAAGGGAAACGGATTCGAGAACGATACGGGGCGTCGTTCTCCGGCGTTCCGATAACGTACGTCCGACAGGACGAGCAGTTGGGGATGGCACACGCGCTGTTGCAGGCCAAACCGTACGTCGAAGGGGATTTCATGTGTTTCGACGGCGACTGTGTGATCCGCGCGGACCTCCACCCGCTGGTCACACGACAGCGCGAAGCGGGGGTGGATGCAGTACAACAGGTCGAAGAAGTCCCGACCGAGGCGGCGCGCGTGAAGGCTATTTGTGACGTGACGGACGGTGGTGAGTTACTCGGAATCGAAAAGCAACCCGACGACCCGCCCGAACCGAGCCTCATCGCGGCGGGATTCGCGGTTTACAGTCCCTCGATCTTCGAGGCGTGTGCCGAGACCGAGTTGTCGGTGCGCGGCGAATACGAACTCGCGGAGTCCATCGAGCGGTTCGTCGCCGAGAATACGATGCTGGTGGGGCAAACCGACGGATGGACGGTAAACGTCAACACGCCTGCGGAGCGGGACGACGCGGAGCAACGGCTTGTCGGTAATCGGTGATTGGTTGGTGATCGGTGATCGGCGACCGATGATCAGCGAGCGTTGGACCGTGGGGCCGCCAAGGTTAGGCACTCTCGCGACGATAGTCAGCGCGATATGCCGGGGGAGAACACGGTCGAGATACCCATCGATTCCGTTCGCCTCGATGGGTTTCTCGACGTTCCGGAGGGTTCGACAGGAGTCGTGGTGTTCGCACACGGGAGCGGGAGTAGTCGGCACAGCCCACGAAACAACTTCGTCGCGGAGCGACTCCACGAGTTCGGTCTCGGGACGCTCCTGTTCGACTTGCTCACCGAAGCGGAGGACGAGACGTACGCGAATCGGTTCGATATCGGATTACTGACTGACCGCCTCGTCGCGGGGACGGAGTGGCTCGAAGACGAGCGGGGAGTCGTGGAGCGTCGTGTCGGGTACTTCGGGTCGAGTACGGGTGCGGCCGCTGCACTGCGTGCCGCCGCTCGTCGTCCGGACATCGGCGCGACGGTCTCGCGCGGTGGGCGTGTGGACCTCGCGATGGACACTCTCGCCGATGTGACCGCCCCGTCGCTGTTCGTCGTCGGCGGACGGGACACCGACGTACTCGAACTGAATCGGGAGGCGTACGACGAGTTGGGGTGTGAAAAGCGATTGGAGGTCGTCGATGGGGCGGGGCACCTGTTCGAGGAATCGGGAACGCTGGAGACAGTTGCGACCCTCGCCGGTGAGTGGTTCGCGTCGAAACTCGTCGAGCCTTAAGGAAGGAAGAAGGGAACCAATGCGAGAAGCAGTCCGGCGAGGACACAGAGCAACCCGTAGGTCTGATACCGCGCGACACCGAACTCGCCGAGTTCGCCGGTCGATGCGACCGCAACTGACTGTCTGATTCCAAACACTTCTCGCGGCTTTGTCGTGACGACGACGCCGAATAGGGCGAATACGACGCCCACAAACAGTGTTTCGAAGACGACCATATCATCCATAACAATGATATAATGAAAAATGTTGCGGCTCAGTGTGCCGCACGCAAGACGGTCGTCATAACGACGACGCCGAGCATGCCGCCAGCGCCGAAACTTCCGATGGCCGTCATGGCTCGGCGAGACCCCGCCTCCGTCCAGTTCGAATTCGTATCGAGGTGTTCCTGCACATTTTCGATTGCAGACCCAGCGAACACCGACCCCGACCAGCCGAGGATGGCGAACCCGAACGCGAGTGTGGCGACCGCGAACGTCTTCCGACTGGCGAACGAGACCGTCTCTCCAGTAACGACGACGAGGAGCATGGCAGCACTGCTGAGGACGATGCCAAAAAGTCCGAATCGAACGATGAGACGGATTCGCGGGCGCAGATAACCGGCGAAATCCATCAGTCGACCGCTTCGCGCATCCGGGGGTCGAGCGCGTCGCGCATCCCGTCACCGAGGAGGTTGAAGCCCAGCACCGTGACCGCGAGGAAGAGGCCGGGGAAGAACGACCACCACCACGCGCTCGGAATGCTGAACAGGCCGTGCTTGACGCCGTTCGAGAGCATCAGTCCCCACGACGGGGTACCCGGAGCGCCACCGAATCCGAGGAACGATAGCGCCGCGAGGTCGAGGATTGCGAGGCCGAAGTTGAGCGTGCTCTGCACCGTGATCGGCGCGAGGCAGTTCGGCAGAACGTGGCGGACCAGCACGCGGGCGTTCTGTGCCCCCAACGCCACCGTCGCATCGATGTACTCGTCTTCGAGCACTTTCAGGGCCGCTCCGCGGACGACGCGGGCGAACCGCGGCGTGTAGACGAGGGTCAGTGCGGCGACTGCGCGCCACAAGCCCCATTCATTGGGGAAAATCGCGACCAACGCGAGCGACAGCAGGAGCGATGGGAACGCCAACAGCACGTCCATCGTCCGCATGATGATGTTGTCGGTGAGGTCGCTGTAGTAGGCCGCGACGATGCCGAGACCGACACCGAGCGTCGTGGAGGCGACGACCGTTACCGTTCCGAACAGCATGGCGTACCACGCCCCGTAGAGGACGCGCGGGAAGATGTCCCGTCCCAGTTGGGTCGTTCCGAAGGGATACTTCGCGCTCGGTGGGTGCATGCTCGGTATCACCCCGATCTGTGTCTGTTTGATGGTATCGAGATCGATGGTAAATCTCGCGTAAATCGCCACTACGAGCATGAAGACGATGATGGCGAGTCCGGTGACGGCGAGGCGATTCGACAGGAGTTCGGAGAGGAACGGCGACGCCCGTAGGCGTTCGAAGAACCCACGGGAAACCGTTTCGCTGTTTTCTGTTTGCGTGCTCATTGTTGGATCCTCGGGTCGAGATAGGAGTAGGTGATGTCGACGAACAGGTTGACGAGGGTGAACAGGAGCGCGAAGGTCAGCACGGTTCCCTGTACAACCGGGAAGTCACCGACTTCGATTGCGTCCACGAGCAGCGTTCCGATACCCGTAATCCCGAAGACGGTTTCGGTCAGCACTGCGCCGCCGAGCAGGGTACCGAACTGGATACCGATGACGGTGATGACCGGAATCAACGCGTTTCGGAAGCCGTGTTTCAGCATCGTGATCTTGGTTCCCTGTCCCTTCGCGCGGGCGGTTCGGATGTAGTCCTGCCGGACGACCTCCAGCATGGACGACCGCATCATGCGCGAGATGAGCGCCATCGAGTAGATACCGATGACGAGCGCGGGCAAGAACAGGTGCATCACGGCCGATTGGAACGCCGCGAGGTTACCGCTCAACAACGTATCGACGGTGATGAGGCCGGTGACAAGCGGAATGCTGAACTGTGATGCGATGCGCTGGCTCGGCGGGAACAGATGGAGAATCTGGGCGAACAACAGAATGATGAGCGGTCCGCTCCAGTAAATCGGGACGCTGATGCCGGTCAGCGCACCGAGACGGGTGAGGTGGTCGGTCGCGGAGTCCTGCTTGATGGCCGAAATCACGCCGAGCGGGATTCCGAACAGAATGCCGAATATCTGCCCGTAAATCGCTAGCTCGACGGTAACGGGAAGCTTGTGTAGGAGGATGTTCGTGACCGGAACACCCTTTTGAATCTGGTAGGACTTTCCGAGATTGAGGTGAAGCGCCTTCCACAGGAAATCGAGGTACTGGACCCAAATCGGTTGGTCCAGTCCCATTTGGTGGCGAACTTGCTCGACGAACGCCTTCGACGCCCGTTGACCGGCAACCACCTTCGCGGGATCTCCCGGTGACAGTTGCAGAATGGCGAAGACGAACGTCGCCACCCCGAGTAGCACGGGAACGAGTAGCAACAGTCGCTTGACAACAAACCGCTTGGATATCATCTACACCAAGGTCAATTTTGCGGGGTCAAAAAATGCTCGTTACTACAATCAGTCAGTTGAGTTTCACGAGACGGAGGAACGGACCGCTGATGGGTGCGAGTTCGAACCCGCTGACCCTGTTGTGAACGCCACGGAGGTCCTTCGCGTGGTCCATGAACACCCACGGCGCTTCGTCGTGTGCGAGTTTGCCCGCCTTCTTGTACTTCTTCTTCCGCGTCGCGTTGTCGTAGGTCACTTGCGCGTCCTCGACGAGCTTCATGAAGTCCGTGTTCGCCCATCCGGCCACGTTGAGCGTGTTGAAGTTCTCCGCGTCGAAGCTGACCCAGTCCTGTCCCTTCGGAACCTTGTCGATGGAGACGCCGGGGTGGAGCAGCGCGTAGTAGAAGTTGTCCGGGTCGGCGTTGTCCGTCATCCAGCCGAGGAAACACGCGTCGTGCTTTCCGCTACTGGTGTAATCGAGGAACGGATCGAACGCCTGCTGGTGGATGGTCACCTCGATACCGACTTGGTGGAGGTTCGATTTGACCGTCTGGGCGGCCTGAATCGGACTCGGGTTGTACGTCCGCGGGTTCTTGAACGTCGCCAACTCGAACGAGAAACCGTCGCCGTAGCCCGCTTCCTTCAGCAACTTCTTCGCCTTCTCCGGGTTGTGCTCGTACGGGCTGATGCTGTCGTTGTAGCCCATGACGCTTTCCGGAATCGGCTGGTTCGCCTCCTTTGCGATACCATCGAAGATGGTGTTGACGATGGCTTTCGTGTTGATGGCGTAGCTGATGGCCTGCCGGACCTTCTTCTTCCGGAACGGCTTCACCTTCGCCATGTTGAACGCCATGTAGCCGACGTTGATACCGGCGGCCGAGACGAGCTCCGCGTTGCCGGACTGCTTGACCTGCTTGGACGACTGTGCGCCGAGTCCGTCGATGATGTCGGCGTTGCCAGTGTCGAGCGTCTGGGCGCGCGAGGTGTTGCTCCCGACGACCGTGAAGACGACTTCGTCCACGTAGGGACCGTCTCCCCAGTAATCGTCGTTCTTTTCGAGGCGAATTCGGTTGTTGTTCGTGTCCCAGTTCTTGAACTTGAACGGCCCGGTGCCGACCGGTTTCGATTTGAGGTCCTTGCCTTTCTCTTTGATCGCTTTCTTGGAGTGAACCGCCGAGACGAACATGGCGAGGTTCGGCAGGATCGGCGCGTACTTCTTCTCCAAGGTGATCTCCAACTCGTTGTCGCTCTTCGCTTTCACGTCCTCGATGACGCCGAGCGTGTACGGACCGTACGAGGAGGCGTACTTCTTGCCGGGGTAGTACTTGTAATCCGTATCCACGAACCGTCGGTAGGAGGCGACGAAGTCGTCCGCGGTGAACGTCTCTCCGTTGTGGAACTTGACGTTCTTCCGGAGGTCGAGCGTGACCGTCTTGCCGTCGACCTTCCAGTTCGTCGCGAGCCCTTCGGTGAGGGAGGTCTTTCCGGGTTTGAACGCGATGAGCGTGTCGTAAATCTGGTTCGTCACCTTCGCGGCTTCACCGCTCGTCGTGTTCTGGAAGTCGAGCGACCCCGAACCGCTACCGCGGGTGTAGGTCAGCGTGCCGCTCTTGTCGCCGCCGTTTCCGTTATCGGTGTTGTCTCCGCCACCGTTACCATCGCTCGTCGAACTGTCGTCGTCGCCCGTGTTACCGCCGATACAACCAGCGAGCGTCGCTGCTGCCGCAGCACCACCAGCAGCTTTGAGGAAATTACGTCTGTCAGTCAATCTGTCGCGTGACGCCATACGCCAGTGTGGTCACATGTTCTATATAAACATACCGGACCAATAGTATTCAGAACCGGAAATAAATGAAAGAAACAGTCGAACAGCGCCAACAATTAGTCACACTTCCGCACATAAAGTTTGGATTCTTAAATAGAACACCGTTTTTCATTAGAGAAAACGACGTTCCGGGATGGTTCGGCGACGAATCCGGCGACACCGTCGTCTATGCGCCTTCGACGCGTGGTATTGCACACGCGTGTTTCGAGATGGTCAATAAAGGAACCCAATGACCAGAAATGTCGAATCGACTACTACGGTTGATCGTAGAGGTGACAGGCCGACGGGTGGGTCGTGTCCTGAAGCACTGGGTCCTTCTGCTCACAGATGCTCGTGAAGTGCTCGCGCAGAAGCGACTCAGCCGATTCCCAGTCGCCGTCCGCGAGATGGTCGAATGACTGGGAAACGATATCCCGCGGTACGCCCGTCGGTTCCTTCTCGAACAACCGGTCCCAGAGCACGGCGTGGAAGGAATCGTCCACAGGCTGTCGGCTCATCGGTTCGTCCGTCGAAGCGGGAGATTCCACGTCCGACGAGGGCTGGGCGTCAGTCTTCCTCTCGCCCCCGTCCGTCGCGGCCCGCTCCGGGGACCCGCCTTCCGCTGCCTGTTCGTGAACCGATTCGAGGTTGATAGAGCGGTCTTCGACTCGCTCGCGGTAGTTCATCACTTCGCGGTACGCCCGCTGGTCGATGTCCATCCCCTCCGGCGGGATGATCTGCGGACAGCGCGTTCGGAAGTGACAGCCGCTCGGCGGGTCGATGGGCGACGGCACGTCACCCTTGAGGATGACGCGGTCGTCGGTGTCCGCTCTGGGGTCGGGTTCCGGAATCGCCGAGAGTAACGCCTGCGTGTAGGGGTGTTTCGGGTCTGCGAACAGTTCGTCCGTGTCCGCTATCTCCACGATTTCGCCGAGGTACATCACGGCGATACGGTCGGAGATGTGCCGAACCACGGAGAGGTCGTGCGCGATGAACAGGAACGTCAGGCCGAACTCGTCCTGCAGGTCTTCGAGCAGGTTGATGATCTGGGCCTGCACGGAGACGTCCAGCGCCGAGACCGGTTCGTCGGCGACGATGAAGTCCGGGTCCACCGCGAGCGCGCGGGCGATGCCGACACGCTGGCGTTGGCCGCCGGAAATCTCGTGTGGGTACCGGTCGCGCTGACTGGGGTCGAGGCCGACGTTCTCCATCAGTTCCTCCACGCGTTCCCGTCGGTTCTCCTTCGCCAGTCCGTGAATCTTGAGCGGTTCCGCGATGATACTCCCGATGGACATCCGGGGGTCCAGACTGGACAGCGGGTCCTGGAAGATCATCTGGACGTCCTTGCGTCGCTCGCGCATCTCGTCGCCGTCCAAGCCGCCGAGGTCCGTTCCGGCGAAGACGACTCGCCCGTCGGTCAGGTCTTCGAGCCGGAGCAGCGACCGCCCGGCGGTCGATTTGCCACAGCCGGACTCGCCGACCAATCCCACCGTCTCGCCCTCGTAGATGTCGAACGAGATGCCGTCGACCGCTTTCACGCTGTTGTCGCCGTCCGAGAGCCACTTGTCGAGGAAGTCGTCCGCGCGCGAGTAGTGCTTCTTCAGTTGATCGACTTCGACCAGCGTGTCGCCGATTTCGTGGTCACTGGTCGTGAGACTCTCCTGTTCCTGGATGTACTCCGTTTTGTCGAACGATTCGAGGACGCACTTGGCGCGGTGGTCCAGGTCCTCCGGACCGTGTTGGAGGTTCGGGATTTCACCCTGCGTACATTCGGGTTGCGCCCACGGACAGCGGTCGGCGAAGTGACATCCCTGCGGCATGTCGATGAGGTCGGGAACGTTCCCCTCGATGGGAGTCAGCCGTTCCTTGTCCTCGCGCGGGACGGATTCGAGGAGCGCGTAGGTGTACGGGTGGCTCGGGTTGTGGAAAATCTCGTCTACGGGACCGACTTCCACGAGGTCTCCCGCGTACATCACCGCGACTCGGTCACAGGTCTCGGCGACGACGCCGAGGTCGTGGGTAATCATGAAGACGGACATGCCCAACTCGTCCTGCAGGTCGTTGATGAGGTCGAGAATCTGGGCCTGAATCGTCACGTCCAGTGCGGTCGTCGGTTCGTCCGCGATGAGCAGTTTCGGCTTGCACGCGAGCGCGATGGCGATGAGGACGCGCTGGCGCATCCCGCCCGAGAACTCGTGTGGGTACTCCTCCACGCGGGATTCCGGTTCCGGAATCCCCACCTCTTCGAGGATGTCGATGGTGTCTTCGAGGAGTTCGCCGTCGATTTCGTCGTTGCCGAGTTTCGGGGCGATTTCCCGCACCGCGTTCCACCAGCTATCCTTTCGCTGGCCGCCGTACTGGTGGAGTCGAAGGCTTTCGGCCACCTGCTCGCCGACGGTCAGTGCCGGGTTGAGCGAGGTCATGGGGTCCTGGAAGATCATCCCCATCTCGCTGCCGCGGATGTCCCGCATGACGGATTCGGGCGCGGCCATGATGTCGATGTAGCCCTCGTCGGGGAACACGAACTCCCCGACGCCGCTCGGATATTTTTCGGCGAACTCTTCGGCGACTTCGGCATGTTGGAATTCGATATCACCCGAGACGACTTCACCCGGGTCGTCGATGAGTTGCATCGCCGAGAGCGCGGTAACACTCTTTCCAGACCCTGATTCGCCGACGAGTCCGATCGTTTCGCCCTCGCGGATATTCAGTTCGAAGTCGTCCACCGCTTTGACAGTCCCCCGCTCGGTATGGAACTGCGTCTTGAGATTCGAGATGGACAGTAGATCGCTCACGATTACGCGGCTATGGTGGTCGCGCGAGCAAAAATCGTTCGGTTGAGTATAGCATACGACACAGTAACGAAAGGAAGCTCGTGAAAAAATCTCACAACCGCAAAACCATCTCTAGCTCGAAACTCTCGGCATCGGCGGTCTCGAACCCGACGTTGCGATAGAGGTTGACGGCGGCGCGGTTCCATCGTTCGACCGTGAGCCACACCTTGTCGATGCTTTCCTGTCGCCCGTAGCCGAGGAGTGTTCGGATGAGATGTGATCCGATTCCGGCGCGTTGGTACTCCTGATGTACGAAGATGGCGAGCTCGTAGGAGGAGTTCCCGTCGGGAACGAGGGTCGCATGACCCGCGACCTCGTCACCGTCCCACGCGATGACGTTCAACCCGTCGCCGTCGGTCAGCGTCTCCACCCAGTTGCGCACCCGTGGTTCCGTGGCCGGGGGAATCCCCTGTGCTCGGTCAGCCGGGTCGAAATCGACGTACATCGAGACGAGTGCTTCCGCATCACCCTCCTCGAAGGGACGGACTTCGATGTCTCGCCCTTCGCGGTCGGTGAACGTCTGCGGTGGTTCCGGGAACGGCCCAGCGGGCTCGTCCGGGAACCGGCGGTCGGGACTCATCGTACTAGTTTCACCGAGACGTGCGAGTTCAATAGGACGAATTCCGCGATCTGGCCCAAGCGGATCTTCCCCATCGGACTACGCTGGCCGCCGCCGAGGACTATCTGTTCGAACCCTTCGCTTTCGGCGATGTCGAGCAGTCGGCTCCCGGGGTCGCCGGACACGTCCCGAACGGTCGCGTCGAACCCGACGTCGTCCAGTACCGCCTGTACCTTCTCCGTGATGTCGTCCTTCGCCAGATCGCTTTCCGGGTTGTCGAGGATGGCGACCGTCAGTTCGTCGTCCGCCGCGACCGCGCGCTCGACGGTTCGGGAGAGCGCGGTAAGGGAGTCATCGCTCCCGCCGATTCCCAATAAGACCTTCATACTACCTCCATTTCCGCCGGGTATCAAAACAGTTGGGTGCGATACGCTTTTGCACCCCGCTCGGTAACGACGGGATATGTCGAACGACCCCTCCCCGCCCGAGCCCGAAACGGAGGACGAGCACGCCGAAACGACACGCGAGACGGCGGAAGGCGTTTCCCAGGAGATGGCCGCCGAATCGGCGACCGAAACGACTCCCGACGCCGGAAACGATATCGCACCCGATGTCGGAAACGATACCACACCCGACGCCGGAAACGATACCACACCCGACGAACCTGATACCCCCGAAATACCGCCGGAGGTGCAGAAATACGCGCGATTCAAGAAGATGGACGGGGCACAGTACGACCGCGTCAACGAGTTCCTGCGCGACCGGACCTACATCACCGCGCGCGAGTGGGCAATCGCCCGTCTCTGTGCGGACTTCCGAACCGAAACCGGCGTGGAGATGACGAAAATCGGGAACAACCTCCCGTATCTCGTTCCGTTCATGACCGACACGTACACCCCGCAGGCGGTGAATCAGGCGCGGTCGGCGTTCGAGGACAAGGTTCGAAAAGCGGGCGCGACGTTCCTCTACGGCGCGATGTCCGGATTTTTCACCGCCGAGGAGCTCGACGACGTGATGTACGAGGTGACCGAGGTCGCCAAGTTCCTGCTCGAAGTCGAGGGCGTGGACCTCGCGGTCGAGGACGAACTCGCCGCCGAGGACAGGATTTCGAGCGTCATGCGCGAGGTGCGCGAATCGAGCGAGGAGTTGCGCCACGACGAGATGGAGTGTCCCCACTGCGGGCACGAAATCAACGGCGAGGAGTAGGGTTCGTTACTCTTCGACGTCCGCTTCTTCCACGTCGGCGGTCGCCGCTTCGATCTCTTCCTCCGTCGGGCGGAACAGCGACGGGTCGTCGTGAACGAACTGGACGCGGTCCTCGCTCAGCGTTCGGACGAACGTGTACATCTCCCCCGCTTCCGTCGCGTCGTCCAACATCCCCTCCGCTCCCTGCATGTCGTAGTACACCGGGTAGAGAACGGCGGTTTCGGCGTCGTGGTCTTCCATGACGACGACACCGAACACGAGGCCATCGGCGAGCGCGCGATAGAATTCGAACGCATCGAACGAAACGCCGTCCATCAGTTCCTTTACCTCCTCGAACTCGTTGTCCGGAACGAGCACGTCGAGTCCGAACTCGTCGTCCTCGTCCAGCCAAAGCGGCGTTACGTCGCCGGGATGAAGCTGTACCGTCTTCCATCCCTCGTCGTCGTACTCCGCCGCTGTCGCGTCCATGTCGTCGATGACGTTCTCCCAGTACGGCATCGCGCGTGAGTGCGCCGTGACGTTCGGCGTCGTCCGGTCCATACACCGATGGGTGGCTTTTGCGGGTAAAAACGTTGTGTCATCGCGGTTCGAACGCGCGTCTCAACTTCTGGCGATTCGGGGGGACACCAGATAATCGACTACCCCAGCACCTTCGGCGAACGAGTGGTGCATCGCGAGCGGGATGTCGACGCCGAGTTCGAGTTCGACGTCCAAATCACGCGGCATCGCTCGGTCGATGGCTGTCAGATAGTCGATGGAGAACAGCGCGTGTGCGTCGCCGGGGGTGAACCCCGCGAGGTCATCCGCCGGAAGCGCGAGCGAGACGTCGTCGGTGTCGCCGTCCTCCTCGGCGTAGAACAGTTCCTCCTCCGCGTCGATTCCGAGCGTCACGTGACTCGAAACCATATCGGCCGCCGTCACCGCCCGACTGATGGTTTCGGCGTCCGTGACGACTTCCCCGGTGAATTCGAACTCGACGTTCGACCGGTCCGGCGGAGAGCGAACCGTCTCGGGGTCGAGGAGGGCGAGCGTGTAGGTGAGTTCGCCGATGCGAATCACGAGCTTTCGCGTTTCGGCGTCGAGCGTAAGCGATATCAATTGGTCGCGGTCGGCCATTCCGACGATGTCGCTGAGCCGTGGGACGTCGACGCCGACGTGGGCACCGTCGGTCTCGTAGGATTCGAACGCGTCGGGTTTCAGGACGAGGTCGATGGCGGCCACGGTGGCGGGGTCAATCGCCGGGATACGGATACCGTCGTCGTCGAGGTAGAGGTGACACTCGTCCACCAACGCCTCGACCAGCGAGACGGTCGTCTGCATCACGTCGGCGTCCACCACCCCTTCGAACAAGCTGTCTCCGTCGCTGCTTTGCCGTGGTTTCGAACTGGTTTCGCTCATCGTTTATCGGCTAAGATATCAGCAAACAACCGCATAATGATTTTGCTAACAATTCAGATAGATAACTCGATATGGATTATGATTATATGAGTGCATCTCAATACATAACCTGATACAAGTTATGGACGGGAATAAGCGACCCCGTGGAATCCTGAGCCAGGCCGACCGAGCGTATCTTCGTGGCGAGTCCGACCTCGCGAGTACGCAATCGGAACGCAACACGCGTGCGCGCATTCGGGACCGAACGTACAACGCGATGTGCGATTTCGAACTCCTCGTTGAGCGGCTTCCGGAACGCGACCGACGGCTCATCTTCGAAAAGCGGTTCGAAAACATGGACGGCGCGGCGGCGTTCGATGCGCTCGTGTCCGCCGTTTCGTTCCTCTATCGGGCGACCGAGGACACCAGCCTCGATTTCGAGACGGTATTGCACGAAGGAATCAACATGGCGGAGGTGAGAGAGGGCAGGGTGGCGAGCGTCGATCTCGATCTGACCTTCCACTCGCTCTCCGTCGAGCAACTACGACACAAGTTGGAAGAGGGTGAAGCGTTGTCGCTCACCGAAATCGCCTACCTACACGACAGCGACGAGATACGGATGGACGAACTGGCGGAGTATTTCAGGGACGCGGACGAGGAGTTGGCGATCGACGACGGGCGGATTCAATCGAAGATGACCAACTTCTGAGCTCCATCTAACCGAGAGAATGAAATCAGACCGAGAGAACGGGTTGGCTGGCGTACAGGAGTACGTACTCCGCCGCCTTTTCGAGCACGTCTCCGGGTTCGTCGGCGAGCGTTTCCCGCGGGACGACGATGAAGTCGGCATCGATCTCGTCCGCACAGTCGAGCACGGTGCTGCCGGGATGGCGGAGTTTGCTGTGCGTCGAAAAGCCGTAGGCTATCGAACTGCCGAGTTCGACGTCGGCGTTCTCGGCGATGGCGTGTGCACCGTCGATGAACGATTCCGTCTCGTCGATGACGTCGTCCTCCTCGACCGTTCCGGTTTCGATCGCTCGGGACACTTCCTCACCGAACACGTAGAGCGTGTGAACATCGGCACCGTAGCGGTCGGCGATAGCAACCGCGTACTCGACGGCACGCACCGATTCGTCGCTTCCGTCCACCGGAACGAGTACCGTGTTTACTTCGACTGACGACTCGGACATACGTGTGGGTGCGCGTAGGTAAGCAAAAAGCCTTCTCCCGCTTGCCCGTCGAGAAACCGCAATCGGATGGGATTGCGGCTTGAGTGCAACCTTGCCCCGTCGGGCGTACTGATAACATGCACCATAGACCTTAGCCGTTTGGATTGGTGCAATATAGTCTTAGGCTTTAAGCGGGATGCCGGAGGAATGAGAAACGATGATAGACACCGTCGTTATCGCCACCGATGGTTCCGAGAGCGTCGAACGGGCAGTGACGGTCGCACTCGACCTCGCGCGCCGCTTCGATGCCGAGGTACACGCACTCTACGTCGTGGACGAGGGAGAAGTGAACTCCTCCCCCGAAACGCTGCGCGAGGAGTTTCACGACGCGCTCGAAGCACAAGCCGAAACGGCGCTCGAATCGATCCGCGAGAACACGAACGGGAGCGTCGTCACCGCCGTCCGGGAGGGCGATCCGGCCGCCGAAATCGGGGAGTACGCCCGCGACAACGATGTGGATGTGGTCGCGACGGGGACGCGAGGACGACACGGCGAAAACCGATTCCTCATCGGGAGCGTCGCCGAACGCGTCGTTCGAACCTGCCCGACACCCGTGTTGACGGTCCGGCAACTCGACCCGAGCGAGGCGTGAGGAAGACATTTATCAGACGGCTACGATGTTCCCGCCATGACCGCCATCGAATTGGTGGACGTTTCCAAGCGATTTGGGAACGTCGTTGCCCTCCGCAACCTCGATCTCTCCATACAGGAAGGTGAGGTGTTCGGTTTTCTCGGCCCCAACGGCGCGGGAAAATCGACCACCATCGACATCGTTCTCGACTACGTTAGACCGAACAGCGGAACGGTCAGCGTTTTCGGCCACGACGCCCAGCGAGAAACCCGGGCCGTTCACGAACGTATCGGTGTCCTCCCTGACGCCTACCACTCCTACGGCCATCTCACCGCCCGTCAACACCTCGACTTCGTCATCGAAACACGCGGCGCGAACGACGACCCGGACAGGATACTGGAACGGGTCGGCATTCCCGAGGCAGCGGACCGGCGGGCGGAAGGATTCTCGAAGGGGATGACCCAGCGACTCATCCTCGGCATGGCGCTCGTCGGCGACCCCGACTTGCTCATCCTCGACGAACCGACGACCGGCCTCGATCCCAACGGGGCGCTGGCGATGCGGGAAATCATCCAGGAGGAGAGCGACCGCGGGACGACCGTGTTCTTCTCCAGTCACATCCTGGAGCAGGTCGAAGCCGTCTGTGACCGCGTCGCTATCCTCAACGACGGCGAACTGGTCACGGTGAACTCCATCGACGGACTCCGCGAGACGGTCGGTTCCGGCGCGTCGCTGACCGTTCAAGTGAACCGAATCCCGTCGGGTACGCTCGACAGAGTGCGTGGCGTCGAGGGCGTCGGGAACGTCGTCGCCGACGGGACGACGCTCGTGGTGGCCTGTACGAACCCGTCGAAAAAGCGCGTTCTCGACGTCGTCGAATCGACGGGTGCAGTTATCGAGGATTTCGAAACCGAGGAGGCGTCGCTCGAAGAACTGTTCGCCACCTACACGGCGGGGGTTCCGGCATGAACTGGCGCGTCATGGCGAAAAAGGACTTCCTCGACGCCTACCGGAAGTGGTCGCTCGCGACTGCGGCCGCCGGGTTCGTCCTGTTCTTCGCCGTTCCGACGTATCTGGGGATGAGCCACGCGCAAAATCCCGGCGGACAGGACTTCTTCGGGTTCGTGCAGACGGCCCTCTTTTTCGTCCCGTTGGCGGGATTGATGATGAGTTACGGGGCTATCGCGGGCGAACGCGAACTCGGCAGCCTGAAACTCCTGCTCGCGCTCCCGTACACCCGGTTGGACGTGATTTCCGGGAAGGCCATCGGACGGGCCGCAGTCGTCGGCGCGGCGGCGATTATCGGCATCCTCATCTCGACGCTCGTCTTCGTCGTCCTCGGCGGGACGCTCTCCATCGTCGGGTACGTGCTGTTCCTCGTCCTCGTCCTGCTCCTCGCGGCGGCGTACACGAGTTCGGCGGTCTGTCTCTCGGCCGCTTCGCCCACGAGCAACCGCGCGATGGCGACGAGCGTCGGGTTCTTCCTCCTGACGCTCGCGGGTTGGTCGGCGATTCCGCTGGTGATCCGGTACGTGCTCAACGGTTTTTCGATGCCGGGTGGCGCGGAACCCGTCTGGGCGAAAGTCATCGACGGCCTCAGTCCCATCCAGGCCTACTCGAACGGGATGAGTACGCTGGTGCATGGTAACACCGCATCCACGTTCTATCAGTCCGGGTGGTTCGCCCTCCTCGTCCTCCTCGGATGGGCCGTGATCCCGGTGGCACTCGGCTACCGGCGGTTTCGTTCGGCGGACCTCTGACCGGTTTCCCGACGCGGGATTCCACACCCGATAGAATCCTTTTGTCTGTTCGGATATATATATATATTTTTTCGTTAGAAATACATAATATTCGGACGTGAGGAGTTTCACTTCCAGATGGTTGACAGCCAGAGTTCACGATCGGAACGAGCAGTATCTGCCACTAGCAGCTCACGGCGCGGATTTCTACTGAAATCAGGAAGTGTTCTCGCGGCGGCGACGGTTGCGACGGGAGTCGGTGCGGCGGCGGGCGAGGAGCGGACGTCGCACGCGATTCGGCGCGGAACGAACGACGAAACGGACGTACACGTCGTCAAATCCGGGGAACCGGGTCCAACGGCCGTCGTCGTCGGTGGCATCCACGGCAACGAACCGGCCGGATACCGGGCCGCCGGTGGTATCGCCGAATGGTCCATCGACAAGGGGAAACTCGTCGTGATTCCGCGAGCGAACCCGGTCGCTATCGAACGGGGAGCGTATCTGAACGACGATGGGAACTTGAACGCGAAGTTCCACCCGGGGCGCGAACCGAGGACGGCGCTCGCCCGCGCGCTGTGGTACGAAATCGACCGTCACGACCCGAAGACGGTGTTGACCCTCCATAGCTCGAAGGGCATCCTTTGGGATGCGGATGCGCCGGACGGAACCGGACAAGCCATCTTCCCGACGACTTCGGAAGGTGCCGACCGGGACGCGACGAAAACGGCGTCGTACATGAACAACCACCACCTCGCCGACTCGCTCCCCGAGTACTACGAGTTCAAGATGGGGCGGTTGCTCGACGGGAGCGAACCCCTCCTGGCCGGAAAAGTCGGCCGCGACATGGAGATACCCGCCTATCTCCTCGATACGACGCGATACGGTACGGACCTCGACACGCGGATCAACTGGACGCTGAACATGGTCCGTCACCTCCTCGAACGGAACGGTATCTCCCGAACGTTCGAATAACTTCGTCTTCCCGGAGCCATACCCGGGAACTCTTTGCGTCTGGGGTATGAGGGAAGGTATGAAAGATTGGGTTATCGACGACGAGAACCTCTCGCTCGAACGGAAATCGCTCCTCCCGGGTGAGGGCTTTTTCTTTCCCGACTCGCTCGAAGCACGGCAGGAAGAACAGGAAGCGAAAGAGGAGTTGGAGGGTGCGGAACGGGCCGTCGTCGCCGATCCGGACGCCGACGGACTGGCGGCAACCGCGCTCGTTCGCGAAGCCTACGGCGAGACGGCGCTCATCGACGCCGGACCGCACGACCTCGCGGACGCCCTCGAACGGGTCGTCGCGTACAGCGAACCCGGTGCGACCGTCTTCATCTGTGACCTCTGTCCCGACGCCTACGAGCCGATAGCGGCGGAACTCGAAGTCCTCGTGGAGGAGGCGAACGAGGTCTTCTGGTTCGACCACCACCAGTGGGACGAGGCCGTGGCCGACGCCGTTCGCGCGCTCGGTATCGAACTCGTCGTCGGTGAATCCGACGAGGAGTGTACCGCCGACGTGGTCGCCCGCTCGCTCGACTACGACTTCCCGGATTACCTCGTCGAACTCGCGGAAGTCACGCGCGACCACGACTTGTGGCTTCGGGACGACCCACGGAGCGACGACTTGGCGGACTACTCCTACTGGGCGGAACCCGAGGAGTACATGGAGGTCATTCAGGAACACGGTGCGGAACTCCCCGCGGAAGTCGAGGAGTTCCTCGCGGAACAGCGCGTCGAGAAGGAGGCGCTCATCGAGCGGGCAGTGTCCCGCGCCGAGATGAAGCGGATCGGCGACTGGATGGTCGGCGTCACCTACGGCCGCTGTTCGCAGAACGAGGTCGCGGAAGCGATGCGCGAACAGGGTGCGGACGCTTCGGTCGTCGTCAAACCCGCCGGAAGCGCGAGTATTCGCGGTACCGACGAGTTCGAGCGGTGCCACGAGGTCGCACGGCAGGTCAACGGCGGCGGCCACCCGAAAGCGGCGGGTTGCAAACCGAGCATCTACGACGACATGCTGGACTACGCCCACCACTGGACCACACAGGGCGCGGTGACCAAGCAGGTGATTCTGGAAGCGTTCTGGGCCCTGAAACACGAGGACGACGAACTGGACACCGACGAATAGGGTCGCTTCGAACGGACCGTCTCGAACAGTACAAAAAATTAACTGTTCTGCGTTGCTACTCGGCAGGATGGTCGATAAAAACGCGGTTCGTCGCGAGTACGACGATTCAATTCCTCGTGTTCAGTTCCTCGTAAGATCACTACCGATGATCTAGCCGAAGAGTTTGGGGTCACACATCAAGCGCTCTCTGAGCGACTTCGACGTGGCCAAGGAGAGCTCCGTGACCACGCGTTCGTTGAAAACGCCGGTACCCCAGACTACCCGGTCCGACTAATGATCGACGAAGACGCGGTAGTCGAGTAAAATCACAGTATCTCATTCCCCCTCGGCATCGAGCGGCTCGAGTTCAACCGTCCGATCAGCGTTGACCGTGACCTGATAGCCACAGTAGTCGAAAACCACTTTCCCGTTTCGTTCGGTCTTTCGGTGGAGTGGAGCGAACAGCGTGTCAAGAGCATCCGGGTCGATGGCCTCGTATAACGGCGGGCATTCACTCGTATCGGGACCGTCACGGGTAGCAATCTCGGCATGAATCAACACCGTGATCGAGGGCTCTGCCGTGATCGTTTGCTCGTCGCTTGGTGTGTTGGTTGTTGTCTCTCCCATGGTTGTAGTCTCTCCCTAGAGCGCTCGTGATTATTCGGACGATTTCCGCAACGAGCACTCCATCCAAACCTCCGGCCTGTAGTTATAAACATCCTCTGGCGAAAGATAATGCGGATACCTCATCTCTATGTTTTCAACGCTGTACTCCGGCAGCGCTTCTTGAAGCAATCCGGTGTCAAAACTGCGGCAACTTCGTTACGCCTGATTTTGCACGTATTTTTGGTGATAATCAAAATAGCGTCCATGGCTGTTTAAGCTGCATGGATGGCACTGCCGTTAAGAACGGCCAAGCAGTCGATTGATAGCGGATTAGTACCGAAATTAGGAAGATTGGGACAGCGTAGGGAGTGTTCTTCCCTGGGTACCGATCACTCCTTTCTCGAAGCAGTATGGGATTTGCGTTCACTGACCTGATTCGGTTTGACGAATGCATCCGTCTACTGGACCCCATTTTATACGGTGACATACGCAACAGCGAGATATTCATCGCCACGCGAGTTACTACAAAATGGATGAAAGGACGTCGGGAGTAATGAGCAAACATATGCAACTCCAAAACGCGACCGAAGACCTCGAAAGTATTACCAACGATACAACTGACGGGAGACTTTCGGAGACGGAAGTCAGCGAATTGCTTACGAGCCAACGGCGACGAGTGATCCTCTCTTACTTACAAGTATGCGACGGCCCGGTCGAAATCGAATCGCTAATCGAGCACCTCACGTACCAAGAGTTGGAGGAGTGTTCCGGTGATACACCGACCCAACTCTTCGAAGAGATCGCGGAGGCCGTCTGGAACGATCATCTACCACTACTCGCCGAGCACGATGCCATCAAGTACGATCGAGAGAGCGGAAAACTGCGCGGGTGGACCAATATCGGTCAACTCGCACATCGCCTGCGAGAGCACAGTAACTGATCAGTAACGATAGATCATCGTTAGTCCCCGCTCGTATCCGGTTTGGATTCTGATGGTGAGTCCACCGAGTCGGACATCCCTTTTCGCCCGGCAAGTACATGCTGGACCAGATTTCCGTGGGCACGTTCACACCGCTCACTACGTTTCGTTTATAAGCAACCGACGGTTCAGTGACCGGTGAACACGAGCAACTGATTCGGGGCTACGGAAGCAACGACAGCGCGAGTTCCTTCTGCCGGGTCTCGATATCATCCGAATCGTCGCGCCCACCGTACCAGAGATCGAACCACGCGAGCGGGGAGAGTTGTCCGATGAAGCGGTATGCCCGTTGTCGGCACCGAAACCCGTCGTCGCGCGTCAGTTCGTCCGTCTGTGCATACCCCGAAAGCAATGCCTCGTTGACGATACTTCGCCGTTCGTCGTCCAGCGGGCGACGACCGCAGAGGTAGTGTTCGGTGGTCGCGAGGTCGAACTCGCGGTGGCCGGTGAACTGGTTACCCCAGTCGAGCACCGTTCGCACGGTACCGGTGTCCGGGTCGACGAGGAGGTTACCGAACCGATAGTCGTCGTGGAGGAGCACCGGAGCGGGATCGGACGGAACGACTTCGAGGTAGTGGTCGAGTCCGGCACGGAGTTCGTCGGTCAGATCCGAAAATCGCCCGGATTCCTCGATGCGGGCGAGGTTTCCTTCTGCGTAGGACCGGAGCCGTGAGGGCCAATCGGGTTCGGGATCGGTGATCGAGAGGCCACCGACGGTCGGTTCGCTGTCGGCGTCCACGCCCGCACGAAGCCAACCGTATCCGTCGAACGTGGCCGCGGAGTGAAGTTCGCCGAGGTGCCGTCCGGCGTCGTGTGCGGTGCGTTCGAGGGCGCGGTCGGTCAGCGACTCCGGGCCGGAAACCTGCTCGCCGGGCGCACGCTCCATCAGGAAGAACGGCACGGGCAGGCTATCGTGCTCGTCCACGTATCCGAGAACGGCCGGGACCGGAATCTCGGTTCGCCGGTTCACGAAGTCGAGAATGCGCGGTTCCATCCGAAACGAAGGCGGGTCCACGAACGAACGGGCTTTCAGTACGCAGTGTCGGGCCCCGTCCGGCATCTCGACGGTGACGAAAAAGACGTCGTCAGTGCCCTCGTCCGCCGGAACCACGTTCGTCACCGTGCGGTCGCCGAGTATCTCCCGGATCAGTCGTGGAACGCGTTCGGTCTCCAAGTTCGTGTCCGTCATCGAGTTATGGGTGGGTTTCGCCGCCCCGCTCGTAGAAGCCTTGTGGTGTCGAACTGCCAACAGCAACGGAACTCTCCGGGCCGGAACGAACCGGAGCGAACCGGAACGATCCCGAACGAACGACTCGGACCCTTTAATCCGGGTCGCAACGAGGGCCGCGTATGGTCATTTTCGACACTGACGCCATCGTCGGCATGGTACACCTGCCCGCCCTGCCGGGTGCTCCCGGTTTCGACGGCAACTTCGACGCGCTCCGAACTCGCGCGCTCACCGACGCCCACGCGCTCGAATCGGGCGGCGTGGACGCGATCATGGTGGAGAACTTCGGCGACTCGCCGTTCCACCCGAACGACGTGCCGAAGCACGTCGTCGCCTCCATGACCCGCGTCGTCACCGAACTCCGACAGGCTACAGAGTGCCCGCTCGGCGTGAACGTCCTCCGCAACGACGCCGAAGCGGCCCTCTCGATAGCGACCGCGGCCGACGCCCAGTTCATCCGCGTGAACGTCCACACCGGCGCGCGCCTGACCGACCAAGGCATCATCGAGGGGAGCGCACACGAGACGATCCGCCTGCGGGACGAACTCGATTCCGACGTGAAGGTCCTCGCCGACGTGGACGTGAAACACTCCGCCGCACTCGCGGAACGGCCCGTCACCGAACTGGTGGACGAGACCCTCGGCCGCGGACGGGCGGACGGTATCGTCGTGAGCGGCGTCGGAACCGGTCACGAAGTGGATACCGAGATGCTGGAAGCCGTCGTCGCGTGCCGGGACGGGGTCGGATCGGATGCGCCGGTGCTTCTCGGGAGCGGAACGACGGCCGAAAACGTTCGTGACCTGCTGGATATCGCGGACGGCGCTATCGTCGGCACGGCGTTGAAAGAAGGCGGCGAGACGACGAACCGAGTGGACGAGGAGCGAGTTCGGGAACTAGTCGAGAGGATCTGAGGCACCCACTACGCTCGCTACGAACGGATACTCCTTCGGTTCTCGTGTAGCCCACTCGTATCGCCTAACCCGTCCTAACCGAGTGGCGCGCGGAAGCGAGTGAATACGAGCGGCGCGCGAGGGACCGAAGGTCCCGCTGGAAGCCGACGTTTCACGCTGGCGAGGACGAAGGAGTGAACGAGAGCACGGGAGAGCTTTGCTCTCCCGGAGGAATCGGTTGGGGAGGGAGTGGTGTGGTGCGGAATCGGTTGCAGGACGGTATTCATGCGGCTCGGTAGCTGCAATCGCATCAAAATCAAATCCAGTACGGTGAGGTGAGCAGAAAGGGGTGTTTCACGAATACATCCATGTCTTTCCACTATTCCTACTGAGGTTACACAGACCAATCTGCAGAACCGAACCGAAGATGACAGTTGGGACTAATATGACGCCGTGCACGTTCGTGACGCGACGACCGACGACGCCGAGGCAGTCCGGAGCGTTCATTCGGAATCAATCACGGAACTCGGCCCGGAAGGATACGCGGAACCGCAGGTCGCAGCGTGGGCGAGAGGTTGTGAGTCCGCCGACTACTCATCAGTTATCGAAAACGAGGTGACCGAGTTCGTCGTCGCGGAGGACGAAGGAACCGTCGTGGCGTTCGGGTCGGCCACACTCGAATCGCCCGAGGAGTACGAGGCCACAGTGGAGGCGGAAGTCACAGGTGTGTACGTTCACCCGTCAGTCGCCCGGACGGGAGTTGGCTCCGCGGTACTCTCGGAGATAGAACGCCGGATGCGTGACCGGAATACGCACGCTCTCGGACTCTCGGCGTCGTTGAACGCGGTTTCGTTCTACGAGGAACACGGATACGAACGCGTGAGGGAGTACACACACGAGTTCTGCAGCAGCAAATCGACGGGCGTGACGGGGACGGTCATCGAGATGAAAAAGGAGCTGTGACCGTTCACAGAAACTCCTCGACCTCGTTTTCCGTCGGCAAGCCACCCCTCGCGCCCTCCGCGCCGCAGTTCAACGCGGCCACGGCGGCCGCGAACTCCCCCGCTTTCGCCATATTTCCCGCTCCCAAAATCCACTCGTGGATCAGGCCAGCAGTGTGACCGTCCCCCGCTCCGGTCGTGTCGGTCACGGGAACGTCGAAGGCGGGTATCTCGACCGTCTCCGACGCGTCGAACAGCAGCGCACCGTCCGCGCCGCGCGTCACCGCGCCGCGTTTCACACCCCTCTCGCGGAACGTCTCGACGGCCTCGTGTGGACCGACGCCGAGGTACGATCGGACTGGCACCTCGCTCGTGACCAGCAGGTCGAAGACGGGGAGCGCGTCGTCCAACGTTTCACGGGTGACGCCCCGGCCGTCGAGTTCTGAGAGCGGGCCGGAGAGATCGAAGACGAGCGGCGGTAAGTCGCCCGCTCTTCGGGCGGAAACGAGGCGCGAGACGACTTCGTCGGGGGCGTACGCGCTGGTGAACACGACGCGGGCGCGGCGGAGGTAGTCGAGGTCGGCGTCGTCGAGTCGGAGTGCGGGCACGGCGTCTCCCCCCGCGATGATCATGCGCTCGCCGTCGGGGTCGCGGAGGATGAGACAGTACGAAGAGTCTTCGTTGCCGCGACGAACGCGGGTCGTGTCGATGCCGCGGGCTTCGAGGTCGCTTTTCACGAATTCGCCCTCCTCGTCGTCGCCGACGCGTGCCACGACGCCGGTGTCGCGGCCGAGTCGTGAGAGTGCGGTTGCGACGTTCGCCGCGACGCCACCGGCGGCACGGGATTCGTCGCGGACGAACGCGCCGCCGTCCGGCTCCGGCAGGTTCGAGAGCGAGTAGACGTGGTCAACGAGCGCGCTCCCGACCGTCACCGCGTCGAATGTCATCGTCGGCACGGTCACGTCGCGGCGGGAAGTCGCTTGCGCTACGGTTTGCGGAACACGTAGGTTACCCCTGCCCGCTCGATCCGAATCACGCCCGCGTCGTGGTCGAAGACGACCCAATCCGCGCGTCCGTCGAACTCGTGAAACGGCATTCCGGCCGTAACGTGTCCGTCACGCGTGACGGTAAACCGGGCGACACCCATCCGTGCGACGAGTTTCGACCCGTGTTCGTCAACGTCCGGAGCGAACTGCCGGAGGTTGGTTTCGATTGCGCCCCAGTTGTCGATGGGCACCCGCTCTGCCATAGGTAACCGTCGGCAGGGAAGGGGAAAGCGATGTCGGGGAAATCGAGGAAATCGGAAAAATCGGGGGATATCCGAGGGACAGGTGTCACTGCGTGCCCGGATATTCGACGTCGGAGAACGCGAACCGAGCGCCGCCGCCGGTGCTGTCACCGATCGCAATCGTCCAGCCGTGGGAGTCGGCGATCTGCTGGACGATACTCAAGCCGAGTCCGGTTCCGGACTGTTCCGTCGAGTACCCCGATTCCAACACCCGTTCGCGTTGTTCCTCCGGAATCCCGGGGCCGTCGTCAGCGACGTAAAATCCTCCCGGCGTCTTGCCGAGGGAAACGGTCACGTCGTCGCCACCGTGTTCGATCGCGTTTCGAAACAGGTTCGCAAACAACTCGGTCAAACGGTCGCGGTCGGCGAGAATTCGGTCGTTCATCGACTCGACGTCGAGGGTTGCCGGTTCGCTTTCGACACCGTTCCACACGTCGATGGCGAACTCGACGAGTTCGACCTCCTCCAGTTTCAGCGTCTTTTGCCCTTCTCGTGCGATTTCGAGGAGGTCGGAGATGATGGCCTCGATGCGATCCGCGGCCGTCTCTACCTCGTCGAAATGTTCCTCTTTCCCCGTTTTACGGGCCAAGTTGAGATAGCCGTAGATGATGCTCAACGGCCCACGGAGGTCGTGGGAGACCTGGCTCGCGAACTCGTCGAGTCGCTCGTTCTCCCGGACGAGCGCGCGTTCACGCTCCTTGCGCTCGGTGACGTCTCGGACGGCACAGACGTACTCGTCTTCCGCGACGACTGTGACGGTGAGCGTCAGCGTGAGGGTACTGCCGTCGTGACGTTTTCCCGTGATGTCGCCGTTCCACTCCCCGGCAGAATCGACTTCTGGGATTATCTCGGACTGAATGCGGTCGTCTGCCTCGTCCGTGAGCGTCTCCTTCCATTCCCCTCCGATGAGGGTGGACGAGTCGTAGCCGAACAGGTCGGCGTACGCTTGGTTGACGTAATTGAAACGGAAATCGTTCGTGAGCAACGCGATACCTTCGCTGGTCGTGTCGATGGCTCGAAACCCTCGGTGGACTTGTTTTTCCACGTAACGGCGTGACACTGCTTGCCGGATTTGGGACGCCAGCGTGACGAACCGGACACTGGACGTCCCCTTCTGGAGGTAGTTCGTCGCACCGGCCGAAATAGCACCGCTTGCAACGTCCTCGCTTCCAGTCCCTGTAAACATGAGAAACGGGATGTACGGACAGCGATCACGGACCTGTTCGAGCAACTTCAATCCGGATCCATCTTCGAGTTCGTAATCACTGACGACGCAGTCGATATCGATGTCACGGTCGAAGAGGTACTCCGTCGCTTCCGCGTTGTTCGTAACGCTGACGACCTCTCCGATACCATCCTCCGCTTCCAAGGTCGTTCTGGACAACTGGAGAAATTTCTCATCGTTGTCGACGTGGAGCACACGGATTTCGGCAGGGAAATCGTGACCGATCGAAACCGGGTCTACATTCGCCATCTAGCTTTCTGCACCAACACGGCCAAAAGACATATATCTAACTCATTACGGATGGTAACGAACCCTGGATTGAATAACGAACTCGGATCGAATTCTCACGCCGCTCGTGCGTCTTCGCGTTCGCCGGCGACCCACTTCTGCGAGAACGCGGTGCCACAGTCACAGTAGGCGTAGGCGTGAATCACGTCCCCCTCCGCGTATAGGCCACCGACGTCCTCGTTCTGCTCCTCGGCGAACGCGAACACGAACTTCACGTCGTGGTCACCCTCCGGACAGTCGCCGCCGTCGAGCGTCGGCGCGACGGTCCCTTCGGTTCCCATCGCCTGTTTCGCGAAGTTCATCGCGTCCATTCCGGTCGCCTTCTTGAACACGCTTCGACCGGTTTCGCCGGGGACGATGAGCAGTGTCCCACCGGGTACCGACTCGCCGTACTCCGCCAGCGTGTCCCCGGAGACGAACGAATCGGCGAGAAAGAGCGCGACGTCGTCCGGGCGGTCACCGGCCAAAAACTCGTCCCGCTTGTTCATTGGTCCTCGACTTGGCGTGCGATATCCGCGAGGTCACCGTCCGGTGCTTCCGTCGCCTCGTACACCGCCCGCGAACCCGGCTGTCGAATCCCGTATTTGAACCCCTCCTCGACCACGTCGATCAGCACCGACTGGCCAAACGAGCGGTTGCTCTCGTCGAACCACTCGGAGAGTCTGTTTTCGCCTTCGCCGGGATTCCGCGCGAGTCGCGGCGTATCGTACACCCCGCGAATGAGCCGTCCGTCGCCGGTCAGCGGTCGTTCGATTCGAGCGCGATACTCCGTATCGTCCATGACGATACGGACGATTTCGTCGGCCGGAAACGCGTCCTCGTTGTCCCCGGAAATCTCGATGTTCGCACGATGCGTCGCACCCGCCTGCGCCAGTGTCGCCCTGACGGTTTCGGTCGTATCACTAGAAACCCGCTGGGTCATAATCGTGAAAAGATGGTGTATATGTTTGAGTGTTCCGCCGCGTTACTCGTCGTCTTCCTCGTCGTCGCCCTCGCCGTAGAGGGATTCGACGGACTCGTCGCCGTATTCCGAGATCGTGACGTTGAGTTGCGCGACTGCCTCGCTGACTTCCTTTCCGCGGACCGAGATGCGTCGTCGCTCGCCGTCTCGCTCGGGGTTGTAACCCGTGCCGCCTTCGAGGAGCACGTCCTTGAGGTTCGGGCCTGCGACGTCGCCACGCATCGGGCGACCGGCGTTGTCCGAGCCACCGGTGATTTCGACGGAATACCCGTCGAGACCGACGGCACTGCCGTCGACGTCCTCACCGATAGACTTGCCGAGGAATCGGTTTGCGTCCTGTCCGTCTACTTCGCGCTGATAGGCCGCCCCGGAGTCGGGGTCAGCAACGACGACCTGAAAGTTTGCCATACGGAACGAATATCGGTCGCACCCTAAAAGGACATCGAAAAGTGCTTTCGGACGAAACCGCTATGCATGGGCCAGTCGTTCGTTGATGGCAGGGGGGACGAATGTCGGAAACCTATTACTTCGTCAGTGACCTGCACGTCGGCGGCGACGAGGAGCTACAGAAGTGTGAGTTCGAGGACGAGTTCGTCGAGTTCTTGCGGATGCTCGAAACCACAGATGAAAACGCCGAACTGGTGATCCTCGGCGACGCCTTCGGCCTGTGGGAGTTCACCCAATCGGCCGGGATGAAGAAGTTCGACCTGCTGGTCGAACACCACCCGAAACTGTTCGACCAGTTTCGAAAGACGGGCGAGAACGTCACCATCACGCTCATCCCCGGCAATCACGACGCCGAACTCGCAGGGTATCCGGAGTACGAGAGGCGACTGGCCGAGTACAACGTGAACCTCGACTCGACGCTGTCGCTGACTCGGTCCGTCGCCGGAAAGAAAATCTGGATCGAACACGGCATGCAGGAGGATGCACACAACCGCATGCCGGAGTTCGGCAACCCGCGTGCGAACCCGCTCGGCTACTTCGTCAACCGTCACATCACGGGAAAGGCCGGACAGCTTTCGGGGCGGGGGAAGTACAACTGGCTCAAGGACATCCAGTCGCTCACGCCGCTCGAAGAGATTCCGGACTGGATCGCATCGAACTACTTCTACCGCGAGATGAACCCGTTTCTGCGCTACGGCGCGTTGCCGTTCCTGTTGCTCTTCCAGATCAGCCTGCTGTATCTCCTCGTCCTCGTGCTGGAAGCGACCGGGGTCCTCGGAACGCATCTCATCTCGAACCTCACGGCGGACTTTCTCCACCAGTTCGGACTGGTCGGAGACCTCGTGGAGTTCGTCATCTACGTCAATCTCGTCGTCGTCGGTCTCCTCCTTCTCGTCTCGATACCGCTGTACTTCTTCGCCCGCGACGTGCGAAAGACGCTCGAACGGTTCGGCCTCGTCAGACAGGAGAAGCCCGAAGAACCGGCCGACGCGCCCTACGTCGCCGCCGCCGAGGACGTGTTCGAGGAGTTCCCCGACGTCGTTGCGTACATCTACGGCCACACCCACCGCGTCTCGCTCACGAACGTGGGCGAGCGCGTCATCATCAACACCGGAACGTGGCTCAAGCGACTGCACCGGACCTCGACGTGGATCGGTATCCTGCCGCCGGTGTATTACCCTTCGTACCGACTGAACTACTTCAAAATCGACGAGGAGGAAGGAAACGTCGTGATCGAGTACCACACCATCGAGAAGGAGGCCCCGAACGAACTCACGCTCGTCCAACGGTTGCTCTCGCGCCGTCCGAAGGTGAAGAACGATATTCCGAAACGGACCGTCATCGAGGGGTCGGAGAAGGAAGTGGTCGAGTCGGCATCGAAGGAGTAGAAAGACAGGCTACAAACGAGTATCCGATGAAACCAGAAGGGCCACGGACGACGAGGTGAGATGTTTCCAACTCCCCGCGAGCGACGCGCGGTGCGAGCGAGCGGGCCGACGACTGAACGCAGTGAAGGAGGAGTGTCTTCGTGAGCGTAGCGAACGAAGGCTCGGAAGTCGCATGCCCGCGAACGAAGTGAGCCGGAACGTCTTCTGGTGCTTTTGGTCCAGATCTTTATCGAGGGTCGCGTGGTTTGCGACCCTCGCTATAAAAAGGTGGGTTCTAGAACGGATATCGTCGCTGGTTCCGCTGCACTGAGATCCACTTCTCCTGCGTGAGTTCCTCGACGATGGCGTCACCGTCGTAGCGGCCGATTCCGGAGCCTTTCACGCCGCCGAACGGGACGTGGGGTTCCTCGTTGATGGGTTGGTCGTTGATGTGGACCATCCCGGCGTCGATGGCGTCGGCGAAGTCCTGTGCGCGGCCGAGGTCGCCCGCGTGTACCGACGCGGCGAGGCCGTATTCGGTGTCGTTCGCGAGTTCGATGGCCTCCTCGTCGGAGGAGAACGGGATGACCGGCGCGATGGGACCGAACGTCTCGTTGCACGACGCGGCCATGTCGTTGGTCGCGCCGGAGAGGACCGTCGGCTTGACGAACAGGCCGTCGTGGTGGCCGCCGGTTTCGAGGGTCGCACCCTCCTCGACCGTCGAGTCGATGTAGTCGAGCATCTGGTCGCGCTGACCCTCGTCGATGATGGGGCCGATGACGTTGTCGCGGTCCGTCGGGTCGCCGATGGGGAGTCCTTCGGCGCGCTCGGTCAACTTTTCGACGTACTCGTCGTACACGTCCTCGTGGACGAGGTGGCGGTTGATGGAGATGCACACCTGTCCCTGGTGGAGGAACGACCCGAACACGGCCGAATCGATGGCGGCGTCGAGGTCGGCATCCTCGGTGACGACGTGCGGGTTGTTCCCGCCGAGTTCCATCGCGGGGAGCGCGAGGTTCTCCGCGGCGAGACCCGCGACGTGTTTGCCGACTTCGGTCGAACCCGTGAACGCCATCACGTCGAGTTCGGGGTGGGACGCCATCCGGT
Organism: Haladaptatus sp. AB643; assembly: GCF_024136975.1. Classification (NCBI taxonomy): domain Archaea; kingdom Methanobacteriati; phylum Methanobacteriota; class Halobacteria; order Halobacteriales; family Haladaptataceae; genus Haladaptatus; species Haladaptatus sp. AB643. The sequence goes on along the minus strand of NZ_JAMYJW010000016.1, from coordinate 69,012 downwards.
CGCCGATTTCCGAACCCTTGCCGGGGACGACGTTGAGCAGTCCCTCGGGCAGTTCGGCTTCCTCGAAAATCTTGGCGAGCAGGAGACCGCCGGTGACGGGGGTCGGCGAGGCGGGTTTCAGGACGACGGCGTTGCCGAGCGCCAGCGCGGGTGCGACGGCGCGCATCGAGAGGTTGAACGGGAAGTTCCACGGCGAGATGACGCCGACGACGCCCATCGGCACGCGCTTGACGTGGTTCTCCTTGCCCGGAATCATCGAGTCCTTGATCTCGCCGCCGACGCGGAACGGGAACTCGGCCGCCTGCTGGGTGATACCGCGGGCGGTCTGCCACTCGGCGAACGCTTTCATGTTCGCGCTTCCGGACTCGACGGCGAGCGCGTGGAGAATGTCGTTTCGGTGTTCGTCCAGCAGGTCGAGTGCGGACTGGACGACGCCGACTCGTTTGCTCGGCGGCAGGTCGGCCCAGTCGGCCTGCGCCTCGGCGGCGGCCTCGTAGGCGCGATTCACGTCGTCCTCGGTCGCGGCGGGGACCGACGTGACTTTCTCCTGGGTCGCCGGGTTCGTCACTTCGATTTCGTCCCGGTCGCCGCCGTCGATCCATTCGCCGTCGATGTAGAGGGCGTTCCAGTCGCCGTCCAAGGTGTAGGCTCTGTCCGACATCACTGAGAACTCGGGTGTTCATGGTGATAAATGGTCAGGAACCGGCCGCGGTGTGGCATTTTCAGACACGCTTCCGAACCGACGAAGAAAAACGGCTCCGGCCGTTACCACCGACAATGAATATCGAGTTTCTCGGCGGGGCGCGCGAGGTGGGGCGGAGCGCGATTCTCGTCAACGACTCCCTCCTGCTCGATTACGGGATGCTGACCGGCAATCCGCCACAGTACCCCGTCGAGGACGTGGACCCCGATGCCGTCGTCGTCTCGCACGGCCATCTCGACCACGTCGGCATCCTCCCTTCCCTGCTCGCGGGCGACGACCGGCCGCCGATTCACTGGACGCCGCCGACGTACGAACTGACGCGCATCCTCGCGCGGGACACCCTGAAACTCCACGGCGGAAGCTACGACTGTCCGTTCACCGAGGCGGAACTGAAGCGACTGGCCCAGGTGTCCGAACTGCACGGCTACGAGGAGTCGTTCGAAGCCGCGGGCCACGAAATCACGTTTTTCAACGCGGGCCACATTCCGGGAAGCGCGCACGTTCTCATCGACGACGGGGACACCGAACTGCTCTACACCGCCGACTTCCACACCGGCGACCAGCGATTGCTGTCGGGCACGACCGCCCGCCCCGACGCGGACGTGGTAATCTGCGAGAGCACGTACTCCGACGTGGAGCGCGGTGAGCGGAAGACGACGGAACGGGAGTTCGCCGAAAGCGTGAAGACGACGGTGTGGGAGGGCGGAACCGTGGTCGTCCCGGCGTTCGCCATCGGCCGGACACAGGAGATACTGATGGTCTGTGAGGCCCACGACATCGACTGCTACGTGGACGGGATGGGAAAGCAAGTCACCAGAATGCTCCAACAGCAGTCCGTGTTCCTCCGCGACCCGGACGCCTTCCAGCGCGCCGTCTCGCACGCTCGATTCGTGACGGGGAGAAACGGCCAGCGAAAGCGAATCGCGCGGAAGAACACTGTCATCGTGACGACCTCGGGGATGCTTACCGGTGGTCCGGCGATGACGTACATCCCCGAAATCCGCGCCAATCCGGTCAACAAGATCACGATGACCGGCTATCAGGTCGAAGGAACGCCCGGCAGGGAACTGCTGGACCACGGCCGCGGCGAAATCGACGGCCGCGTCATGCCCGTCAGTGCGCAGGTCGAATCCTACGACTTCTCGGCTCACGCCGACCGGAACGGGTTGCTCGACTTCCTCGATTCGTATCGGGATTCGACGGTTCTCGTCAATCACGGCGACAGATGCGAGGCGTTCGCCGAGGAACTGCGGGACGACGGCTTCGATGCGAACGCGCCCGAACTCGGTAGCCGGTTCGAAATCGCCGATGATTCGACCTCCGCGACGCCTCGCAACAAATTCACGTGACGATTCACCGCTAAATCCCTAAATCGTGCGCGAGTGCCATTTCGACCACTTGCCGTTCGGTTCGGTCTCCCATCGCTGGTGGATTTTCGGCTGCCGCGACACTTCCGGCATGTCTTCGAGACCGAACACGACGAGGCGTTCGTCCGTCGTCCGTGTGACGGAGAGACCGGCGCATTTGACTCTCCCGAACCGCTCCCACAGCGACCAGTCGCCGTTCGGTGCCATCTGCGAGAGGTGGTGGAGGCGTTTTCCGGTAATGAACGCTTCGAGGCGGCCGTCGGCGTGTCGGCCGACGGCCAGCGATTTCGCCTTCGGGCGGTGGAACACCTGGAACCGCTCGGGATAGCTCAGTTCGCTCCATTCCTCCTCCCACTCGGTCTCCTCGAATCCGAGCTGTCGAAGGTAGAGCGGCGTCTCGTCGTCCCGGACGAGGAAGATTTCGAACTTCCCGTCGTTGTTCTCCGCGACGGCGAGCGAGTGACCGTTCGCCCGCCCGCGTCGATGCCAGTCGGCCCACTCGTCGCCGTCCAATTCGAGTTGCCAGCAGTGGTGAATTCCGAACAGGAACTCCTTTTCGGCCGCCGTCAGATCGGTCGCCTTGTCGTCGTAGCTGAGCAGGAAGGCGTGCAACCGTTCGTTCGCAGCCTGCTGGACGACGATTTCGTTCCCGGCTTGGTCGCCCAACTGTTCCCAGTCGGTCCACGTCGTATCGTTCGGCGACGTCTGTTTCGCGTGGAACGTCCCGCTCGCTGGTCCGGTGACGAAGACTTCGAGCCGTCGGTCGCCGTTGGGTGCGACGGCTATCGACTCGCCCGTGATCGGATCGTCGGAGAGCAGTCGCCAGCCGTCCCATTCGGTCGCGGCTTCATCGGTGCCCAGCGCTTCCCGTCGATTGTGATACGTTCCATCCGCCGGATCGGTGAGGAACACCTCGGGGCGTCCGTCCTCGTTGCGCCCGGCCGCTATCGCCTTTCCTTCGGCACCGACGAGTCGTTCCCAGTCGGTCCACTCCGTCTCCGACCCGGTCTGTCTGCTGGTGTACACCGTTTCGTCGATGAGGACGAACAGTTCGAGGTGGTCCCGTTCGTTGAGTGTTGTCGCTACTTTCATCGTTCGTAGTTACTCCGTCATCTCCGGCAGTCGCACGAGGTCCTCGGGGTTTTGCGAGGCGAATATCACGATAGAGCCCTCCTGTCGTTGTTTCTGTAGCAGTTGTTCGCCCATCTCGCGATCGAGGTCGGCGAAAATCTCTATCGCGGTGAGCATGTCGGGTTGTGGGACCCCTCGCTGAGCGGGATTCAGTCGGCCGGTCTTGGCTTCCTTTTCGGCAAGCATGACGCGAACGTACTCGACGAGGTCTATCGTGTCGTCCAACTGCTCGTGCCACGACGGTGGGTAGATACTGACGTTCCCCTCGACTCGATACAGGTTGTTGCCGGGCATCCACGTCTCCGAGTCCATTAGTCGCTCTTCGAGCAAGGCGTTCGTCCGATCCTTGTCGTAATCGAGCGCGTCGGCGTAGGCGTCGATCCGTTCCCGCGAAAGCCCGGGTTCTTCCCCGTGATGATGCCGTTCGAGATATCTGACGAAGTCGTCGATTTCGTACTCGCGGTCGCGCAGCGAGAGATCATCGACCAGACGGTTATCAACAACGACCATGACTATCCGTTCGACCGACAACTCGATAAAACTCTACAGAACCCTTCTGAGAATTCCGGAATAATCGCTATCGGTGACGTCGGATAACTGTACCCAACTGACGTCTAAAACGTGAGATGTGACGACGAACTCGGCATGTCGTCGTCATCGTCCTCCTCGATTCCCCCCTCGTGATCGAAGTCGCAGGTTCGGTCGGTCAGGTAGATCTCGCCGCCGTCCTCGGTGACGTCGACCGAGAGGAGCGTCGAACCCGACGCTTTGCCGTTGTCACAGTGGCCGGAACAGCCGTCGAACATCGACCCGTGTTTCGGACAGATGATGTCGCCGTCGCGCATCGCCGCCCCGAACCCTCGGTCGAGACGCTGGTCGGTTTCGTGCTGGCAGAAGTTCTTCCACGCGGCGATGCAGTCGCCACCGTTCACGAGAATCACTTCCTCCTGTGAGCCGTCGCGTTCGCGAACCGTGAACAGAAAGGAATCGTTTTCGGGGAGGTCCTCGACCGTCGTCAAGCGGTGGGCGTCGTCCGTCGCGTCCATACGGGCGTATCCGACGGATGGAAATTAAAGAATTCTATCGACTGACGATTACCGATCCACGATCATCGACTGACGGATTTCGACTGCGGGAAGTCGTATGCGACCCCCGTCAGTTCCTCGGAGGTGTCCCAGAGTCGCTCGGCGGTGCGTTCGTCGTAGGACTCGTCGCTGGACGGTTGGACGCTCGGGTGACCGCGCATGTTCATCAGGCCGTCCGGACCGATGTACTCTCCGCCCTCGATTTCCCCGGCGGTCGCACCGTACAGCATCGGGAGCGCGCCGCGTTCAGCGCTCTGTGCGAAGACGGCGTTCGCGACCCGCATCATCCACAGTCGAAGCAGGGAGCCTTCCCGCTCCGGGCCGCGTCGCTGGAGGTTCGTGCTCGCATAGCCGGGATGACAGGCGACGCTCGCCACGTCGTCGACCCCCGTGTCGTGGAGTTTGCGGTCGAGTTCGTAGGCGAACAGCACGTTCGCCAGTTTGCTCTGACCGTAGGCGTCCCACTTGTCGTACTCGCGTTCGCCCTGCAAGTCGTCGAAGTCGATGGTCCCCCGCTCGTGCACGCCACTACTCTGTGTCACGACCCGCGTCTCTCCCTCCGTTTCCAGCAGTGAATCGAGCAGGAGACCGGTCAGCGCGAAGTGGCCGAGGTGGTTGACACCGAACTGTAACTCGAAGCCGTCCGCGGTTTCCTCCCGCGGCACCGCCATCACGCCTGCGTTGTTACAGAGGATGTGCAGGTCGTCGTACTCCTCGCTGAAGTCGTCCACGAACTCCCGAATCAGCGCGAGGTCGGCGAGGTCAAGTTCCCGCACGTCGAGGTTTGCGTCCGGCAGTTCGGTCAAAATCTGCCCCTTGACCGTCATCGCGTGATCCGTCCGTCGGCAGGCCATGACGACGGTCGCCCCGTGGCGGGCGAGCGCCCGCGTCACCTCGTAGCCGAGGCCGCTGTTCGCGCCCGTGACGATGACGGTCTTTCCGGCCATGTCCGGCATGCTGTCTTGGGTCCACCCGGAATCGGTCATGAATCCGGTTACGGGCGCACGATACAGAAAAGCACCGCCCAACGGTTTCGAATTCCGTTACAATCCGCCCAGACCTACAACCCGCCCGCGCCGGTCGGCGCGTCGGGGAGGTCCGCCGGTTCCACCGGAATACCGAGTTCTTCCAGCGCGGCTTCGAGGTGTTCGCCCTTCGCGTACTCCGAACCGTCCTCCTCGCGCTTCCGCTGGGCGACGGCGAGGACTTCGGCGCGGCGGTCGTCCGGAATGTCGAACTTGTCCGTCGTCAGTTCGATGGTGAGGCCGTTGTGGTCGGAGGTGTATAGCGAGTAGAAGATGCTCCGGTCGAACTCGTTGTACCGGCGGCCGTGCGCTTCGAGTCGTTCGCGGACCTCCTCGATTCGCTCCGGATCGAACCGGAACGCGAGGTGGTGGACGGCACCGATGCCGGTCCGCTGTGGTGCGGGATTCGACTGGCGACCTTCCTCGACGAAAAACGTGATGATGCGGCCGTCGCCGCTGTCGAAGAACAGGTGCGTGACGTTCGGCGCGTCGAGGTTCGGTTGGCGGAGGACGAGCGGCATGCCGAGCACGTCCCGATAAAATTCGACCGTATCCTCCTCGTTGCTCCCGATGAGTGTGATGTGGTCGGTGCCGGTGAGCGGAACCGCGCCGTCCGGGCGCTCCGCCGTGATCGGAATATCGTCCGTGGAAGGTTCGTTGGACATCGTTCTCGTCTCGGAATAGGTTCCGAGCGGAGAAATACCCTCGCTGACGGTGGTGTCACCACATGGCATCGATGTCAGTGGCCAGAAAACCCGATCATTTCCCGCCGAACCGCTCGTCGTCCACCAGCGCCCTCAGTTCCGGGTCGAGTCGGTTGTACGCCTTGCGCCGCCCCTCGTCGTCCGCGCCGGACTTCCGGACGTAGGTCCGCTTCTCGATGTCGAAGACCGAGGACTCGTCCAGTCCCCGTTCGGCAACGAGCTTTTTGACCTTCTTCGTGTCGAACGACCGGGCTTCCTCCGGGTCGATACCCGCCGCTTCCAAGTGGTCCGCGACGACTTGCTCGTCCTTGAGATTCCGTCGCTTGTGGGTGGTCCGTTTCACCGCGCCGAAATCCGACTCGACTCGGCGGTCGTCCTGCACGACCTCCAGCAGTTTGTCCCGGACTTCCTTCCGCGCGTCGTCGGCGGAACTGCTCACGTCCGAAAGGAGCGTGTAAAGGTTCACCAGTCGGAAGGTGTCGAGTTCGTCCAACGAATCGACGTCGTACTCCTCGACGGCGTCGAACAGCACCAACACGTCCCTGACGAAATCGAGGTCGAGACCGAACTCGGGCGGGTCCTCCGCCGGAAGAGTGGGGGCGGGCGTCGATGCGGCAGATTCTCCGCTCGTATCTCCTGCTCCGTTACCAGTTGCCGTTGCCCCCCCTGACTCCGCGTGCTGTCGTCGCTTTTCGCTCATCACGAACTCGCGGGCACCGTCGTAGTCCAGCGCGTCCCACGAGTGGCCGTCGTCCGACGAACGACTGACGTGTGCCGCGACCGAGCGGATGGCGTCCTCGTACTCACACCCCTCGACCGGACAGGTCGTCGGGTCGTACTCGTCTTGCATGTGTCCTCTCTGTGTAGTATCGCGTTCGTCGTTTTCTTGAGCGTTCCGCTACAGTCGGTTTTCGACCGCTCCCCCGAGGCGGGAGAACAACAGCGCGCACCCGACGGCGAGGACGACCGCGGCGGTCGCCGTCGCAACCGGCGAGTGAAACGCGAGATCGACCCCCGTCGCGGCGTAGGCGACCCCGAGGATGACGGCGTCGTAGAAGACGAACCGCAGGAGCACCAACGCGGGTGTCACCTGCGGCCAGTCGATATCGATCCAATGGCCGCGGAACGTCCCGACCGAGAGACAGAGCGCGAGCCATCCGAAGAGGGCCGAAAACTTCAGCGGCCCGTTCGGTTCCGCGTCCATCAGGACGTAGAAGGCAGGCACGCAGAGAAACGTCACCTCCCCGACCGCGAAGAAGAAGCTCTCCGTCCACTCCTCGATGCCCTCCTTTTCCTCGCGGGTTCGAAGGCGGCGTTCCTCCGTCGCGTGGTCCGTACCGCGGCTCATCACGCCGAAATTTTCGGCGGCTTCGTACAAAAGGCTACGGTGGAACGTGGAACGATGTGCGGGATGCGAGGTTGCGGAGCAACCTCGATTGTGAGCGGTGAAATTGCCGAGCAACGCTCGGCAGTCAGTCGGACTTTGCCCGGCGAAACCCCGAGCAGGCGGGAGCGGTGCGGTATGGTGGGGTTCGGTAGTTGCAATCTCGGAAACTACATGCTTCGCACGTGGCGAACGGGTGAGGACATTCGCGGGTTTCCTCTCGGCAACCGTAATCGCAGAAAAATCAAAAACAAACCAAATGTCGTGGCGGTGTGTTTACCCGGCGTGAGCCAGTACCCCCGTGTATGGCTGATTTCGACACCACGGAGGAGGAGTGGCGCGAGGAACTGCTCGCTATGCGCGAGGAGAAAGACGACTTTTTCGACACGCATCCGCAATCGCCGATTCCGCCGGGAGAGCGCGACGACTTCGACGGCTTGTCGTACTTCGACCCGGACGCGGACTACCGCGTGACGGCGACGGTCGAGGCACACGACGACCCGGAACCCGTCGAACTGGAGACGACCGCGGGGCCGTCACAGCGCTACCTTCGGACCATGACGCTCCACTTCGAGGTGGACGACGAGGATGCGTCACTCGCAGTGTACCAACAGGAGGGGCAGGATTCGCTGTTCGTGCCGTTCCGGGACAAGACGACGGGCCAGCAGAGCTACGAAAACGGACGCTATCTCGAACTCCATCCCGACCGACGACTGTCGGACGGCGACGAGATAGTTCTCGACTTCAACGTGGCGTACTCCCCGTTCTGCGCCTACAGCGAGACGTTCTCCTGTCCGCTCCCCCCCCGAGGAGAACTGGCTCGACGTGCTGATTCCAGCCGGTGAGCAAACGTTGGACGGCCACTGAACTCCACCGGAAATTGGGGGGTCTCGAACCGCATTTTTCGATTCCAAAACCTTATCTCATATATTGATGGTTGTGTTTGGTTTTTCGATTTCTTTTTCTCTGTTGGGAAAACAAATATTCGCAATTCACGAATTTGGGTCGGAATTTGGAAAGCATATTTACGCGCTCGAATCGAAGCACTGGATGCCGACGACCAATCGTCGGCTGACAGCATGCCAAACTGTGACCACTGTGGCGCGCATGTCTCGGAACGATTTGCGCGCGTCTTCGCTGACGAATCCGGTTACATCCGCGCTTGCCCTGCTTGCTCGGCGAACGCAGGTATCGCCGAGGTGGCACGAGAGCGTGCGCAAAAAGTATAGCCCACTGTGGCGGCCCGGGCGGAATCGACAGGACGAAGAAGAACCACGCGAAGCCTGTCAGGTGTGACCGACCATTGGGTGTACGTCGTCGAATGCAGTGACGGCACTTTTTACACGGGGTACACGACCGACGTGACTCGCCGAGTCGCCGAACACGACGCCGGAAACGGGGCGAAATACACCCGCGGAAGAACTCCCGTCACGCTCCGCTACACCGAGCGATTCGACTCGAAATCCGCTGCGATGTCCCGCGAATATCGGATCAAGCAGTTCAGCCGTAGGCAGAAAGAGCGGTTGATAGAGTAGTTCGTAGAGTGGTTCGCCGTTCGTGATCGTTTTTCAGTCGTCAGCGGCGGCTTCGTCCGCCACCTCTTCGTCGGCCTCCGAGGAGGTCACGTTGGGGTCGAGGAAGGCGTATTTGGCCGCCTGCTCGCCCAGCTTTCGGACGCGCTCTTCCAAATCGCCGTCGACGAACTCTCCGTCGTCGAACTGCTCGTATGCGTTCCGAATACCGACCTGATGGGGGAGTACCCAGCCGTGGACGCCGCGGACCGTGATCCGCATGTGATCGAGCGTGCTTCCGTAGGAACCGCCACCGGCGACCGCGAGCAGGCCGACCGTGGTGTCCTCGAACTCGTCGAAGCTACAGTAGTCGTGGACGTTCCGGAACGCGGAGGTGTACGAGCCGTGGTAGACCGGACTGCCGATGATGACCGAGTCGGCTTCCCGGATCTTCCGCTTGATCTCGACGGCGTCTTCCGGTTCTTCCTCGTCCGGATCGAAGATGGGGAGGTCGTACTCGCGCGGGTCGATGAGTTCTGTCTCCGCGCCTTCCGCTTCCGCGGCATCGAGGACGTGTTTCAAGGCGGTTCGTGTGTGGCTGCCATCGCGCATGCTGCCGCATACCGCGATGACGTTCGGTGTCCGTTGCATTATCGGACATCTTGGAACCGAGAACGTTTAACCGGCGTGTTCCACTCCGATCGGGTTTCAGTTCGCATTCGTCTCGTGGGAACGAACTCGGGCGGAGCGTACGAGGTGATTTCCGAAAGCGCACTTTGGTTGCATGCTTGCCACTTCTGTGGCAAACTTCGACACGGTGGTTTTTTCGACATCCCCGATGACGAACGATGTATGGACACGCCGATTTCGTTCGGAACCGACGGTTGGCGCGCGACGCTCGACGAGTTCACCTCCCCGCGCGTGCAGATCGTCGGCCAAGCAGTCGCCGACTACCTCCGCGAGGTCGAAGACCGAGCGGGAGAAACGGTCGCGATCAGCTACGACGCCCGCGATACCTCACGCGGGTTCGCGGAAGACCTCTGTCGCGTCCTCGCCGCGAACGGGTTCGATGTACTCGTCGCCGAACGCGACACACCGACGCCGATCCTCGCGTGGACTTTGGTGGACCGCGACCTCGCGGGCGGCCTGATGATAACCGCGAGCCACAACCCGCCGGAGTACAACGGCGTGAAGTTCATCCCATCGGACGGCGCACCCGCCCTCCCCGAAGTCACCGACGAGATCATGGCCCGACTCGCTGAACCCGATCCCCTCCCCGAATCGGAGTACGGGTCCGTCAGCGAGGAGGACCTCGTCGAACCCTACGAAAAACACGCTTTCGACCTCGTGGACGCCGACTTCGACGGCCTCTCGGTCGTCTACGACGCCATGCACGGCAGCGGTCGGGGAATCACCGACCGACTCCTCGAAGACGCCGGTGCGAGTGTCGAACGACTCAACTGCGATCAGGACCCGGAATTCGGCGGCACACCCCCCGAACCGAGCGAGGAAAACCTCCAGGACCTCATCGAAGCGGTCGAGGACGGCGACGCGGACCTCGGTATCGCCAACGACGGAGACGCCGACAGAATCGCCATCGTGACGCCTGAACGCGGCTATCTGGACGAAAATCTCGTCTTCGCCGCGCTGTACGAGTATCTGCTCGAAGACGAATCGGGTCCCGCGGTGCGCTCCGTCTCGACCACCTTCCTCATCGACCGTATCGCCGAGGAACACGGCGAGGAAGTCCACGAGACGCCGGTCGGATTCAAGTGGCTCGCGGAGTCGATGGGTGAACACGACGCGCTCATCGGCGGCGAGGAGAGCGGCGGATTCACCATCCGCGGCCACGTCCGCGAGAAGGACGGCGTCCTCATGGCGCTCTTGACGGCCGCAGTCGCGCACGAACGTCCGTTCGACGACCGCGTGGACGACCTGCTCGCCGAGTTCGGCGAGATTCACCAGGGCAAGGTCAGCCTCGATTGCCCCGACGACGAAAAGGAACGCGTCCTCGACGACCTCGAAACCGAACTCCCCGACGAAGTCGCGGGCAAGGACGTGGCCGACATGGTGACGAAGGACGGCTTCAAAATCCTGCTCGCCGACGGTTCGTGGTTGCTCGTCCGGCCGAGCGGCACCGAACCGAAGATGCGAATCTACGCCGAGGGAGAAAGCGAGGACGCCGTGGCCGACCTGCTCGACGCGGGGAAGGAACTGGTCGCACCGTTGATCTGAATCGGTCGTTTCGATTTTTTAGCCGAACGTAAGCATGCCGCGTGGATTGAAATAGTAGACGGCGGCGAGCACCACGCCCAACGCTGCGGTGAGGAGGCCGAGCAGGTCTCCGATCGATCCGGTGAATCCGCTTGCGAAGACGTAGTACACCATCACCGCCGCGAACGCGACCCAGATGAGCGTGAGACGGCGTCGTTTCGTCTCGTCCATGTCCGGGCGTTGGCGAACTCGCCATATCAGTCTTCGCTTTCGAGCGTTCCCCACAACCGCTTTTCCTCGCTTCCCTCTCCATCCATCATCCGTTCCTCGATGTCGAACCCCAACGACTCGTAAAACGGTCGCACGTTCGGGTCACAGTCCGCGGTCAGCGTTCCGCACCGCTCGGCCGCGAACGCCACCAGTTCGCCGCCGATACCCTGTCCCCGCCGCGCCCGTCGCACCGCGATTGCATCGATGTGCGTGCCGTCCGCTCCCGGTTCTAGCACCGCCGCTCCGAGCACCCTGTCCTCCTCAACTGCTACCAGCACGTCCCCCGAATCGATTCCCCGTTCGACCTCCTCAGCATCGACTTCCAGCATCGCACCGTTCACGATTCGCATCACTGACAGGCGGTCCGCAGCGGTCGCGAGTCGAACCGTCATCCACCCTTTATCAGTCGCAGTATCTTCACGTGTTCCGCCTCCACGGGTTGGTCCTCCGGTACCGGCCGTCCGTCCACCATCACCGACACCTCATGCGGACTCAACCCCACGGCCGATACCAAATCGGCGTACACCTCGTCTTCCACGTCGAACTCGTGGCTTTCCTCGCCGACCACTTCGACCGTCACGTTCATTGGGTCCTCCTTGCGCTTCTCACGCCTTCAGCGTGTCGAAGCCGACGATACGACGTTCCGAGAACGCCCCCACCGCTCGATTGGTGCCCATCTCGTCGTCCTCCATCGGAGGTGGTTCGTCGCGGACCTGCTGACGGAAACCGGTCCGATAAAATGTGAGCTATTTACAACGATCCCCGTTCGTTTCGAGGACACGCAAACACCAATATTGCCGTCGATAGGGCCTCCGACATCAATATTTCGTACGCAGTCCGCTGATAAAGGGTGGGTGAGACGTGTCAGTCTGGACTACCAACCTTTATAAACCTTAAATACGTCATTTAAGTCGCGCTATGACCGACCCAAAGGAAACCATCAACATTGAAAACGTGGTCGCCTCGACGGGCATCGGGCAGGAACTCGACCTTCAAAGTGTCGCCATGGACTTGGAGGGCGCGGATTACGACCCAGAGCAGTTCCCCGGTCTCGTTTACCGTACGCAGAACCCGAAGTCTGCCGCACTCATCTTCCGCTCCGGTAAAATCGTCTGCACCGGTGCAAAGAGCACTGCCGACGTCCACGAGAGTCTCGAAATCGTCTTCGACAAGCTCCGAGAGCTGAACATTCAGGTGAACGACGACCCCGAAATCGTCGTCCAGAACATCGTTACGAGCGCGGACCTCGGACGCAACCTCAACCTCAACGCCATCGCCATCGGTCTCGGTCTGGAGAACATCGAGTACGAACCCGAGCAGTTCCCCGGCCTCGTCTACCGTCTCGACGAACCCGAAGTCGTCGCCCTGCTGTTCGGCTCCGGCAAACTCGTCATCACCGGCGGCAAGAAGCCCGAAGATGCGGAACAGGCAGTCGATAAAATCGTCTCGCGGCTCGAAGAACTCGGTCTGCTGGAATAATCTCTTTCGGTTTTCCCTTTCCCGCCTTTCACGGAGTGACATCGTCGGACTCTCCGACGAGAAAACATTTATCCTCACTTGATTAACTTGACAGTATGTCCCTCCCCCACCGTCTGGAACAGGTCGGCATCGTCGTCGGGAGCGTTATCATGCTTCCACTTCCATTCATCGCGCTTCTCGATTTGTTCATCGTTAGTCCCCACTGGGTCGGGACTTTCCTCGTCTGCATCCCCGGTCTTGTCGTTGGCGTACTCGTCGCGCTCGATCTGCTCCCGGTCTCCTACGGACAGGTCTGGCTGTTCTCGCTCGCTAGCTCCGTAGCGATCGGTGTTCTGTGGGCTGGCCTCGAAATCAGTCTCACGCCCGCCAACAGACCGACCGCGTTGGCGACGTGGGTTATCGCTTTAGCCATCGGCGCGTTCGTCGCGTGGGCGAAGCCACACTTGCAATTCCGACGGAACGGGGCGTAGATGGGTGAATTCACCGAAGAGATGGGGAAATTCGCCGATCTCTTCTGGTATTACGTCGGTGCTGGTGCGGTGTTTACCCCACTTCTCTTCATCGAATCCGGAGGTGGATACGATAGTTCGCTGTCCGACTTGCCGTTCGCAGCGACGATTTTGATGACGTGTCTTTGTCTGTACTACCGTCCGGAAAACCCGAAACGCGCCGCGCTGTTCGGTTGGTTGACACTCATCGGAGGGGGGATTGTCGGCTCGCTTACCGGGACCGAGAGCATTCAACCACTCGCCCCCACGCTCGCCAAATGGCTCGTCGGCATGCTGTTTGCGTTCGTCGTCGTGCGATTTGAGCTCGACAGAAAACTCCGCGCGGCGATTCCTCACCGCTCGTAGCGAACGAAATCGAACGCCTCGCGCTCCTCGCGCTCGACTTCTCGCCACTCCTCCGGGTCCCACTCGGGGAAGTACGTGTCCCCCTCGTAGGATTCGTGAATCTCCGTGAGGATCATCTCGTCCGCGTGCGGGAGGAACTGTTCGTACACCGCCGCGCCGCCGGTGATGTAGGCGACGTCGTCCAGTTCCTCGATTTCCACCATCGCTTCCTCCACGCCGTGGACGAGGACGACTTCCTCCGGGAGGTCCGGGTTCGACCGGCTCAACACGACGTTCGTTCGGCCCGGGAGCGGGCCATCCATCTGTGCCGCGATGCTCTCGTAGGTCGTCCGACCCATGACGACGGGGTGGCCCATCGTCGTCTCCTTGAAGTGCCGCATATCTTCCGAATAATGCCACGGCATGCCGCCGTCGCTGCCGATGACGCCGTTTTCGGCAATCGCGGCGATGAGGACGAGACGGGTCATTCGGCCACGCCGAATTTGAGGCCGGGGTGGGCGTCGTACTCTCGGAGCGTGATGTCCTCGTAGCTCAACTCGTCGATGGAATCCGCCGCGATGTCGATCTTCGGGCGTGATTTGGGCTCTCGCGAGAGTTGAGTCAGCAGGCCCGGAACGTGGTCGAGACGGTCGGTCTCTTCCTCCGGTGCCTCGGATTCGAGCCATTCCCGAATTTCCTCGTATTCGGACTTCTCGCTCACGTCGGCGAGGCGCGATTGCAGGGCAGGGAGGTTGTCACGGTACCACTCGCCGCGTTCGCCTTCGCCGCAGTAGATGTGTGCGTCCACGATGGTGTGCGAGAATTTCCCCACCTCGAATCCCGTCTGCTGGGCGAGCACGGTCGCCAAAATGGCGTACGCGGCGACGTTGAACGGGATTCCGAGTGCAACGTCACCCGAGCGCTGGGTGAGGTGCAGGTTCAGGGTACCGTCGCCCTGAACGTTGATGACGAAGGTGTAGTGACACGGTGGGAGCGTTGAAACGGCCGCGTTCGCCGGATGCCAAGCCGAAACGACGAACCGGCGCGAGTTCGGATTCTCGTTGAGACCGTCGATGACATACTGGATCTGGTCGAAGGTTCCGTCCTCGTTCATCCAGCGGTTGCCGTCCTCGGGCCACGATTCGCCTGGTAGCCCCTCCTCGGGGACCGGGAACCGTCGCCAAAACCGACCGTAGGCCGTGTCGAGATGCCCCTCCTCGTTCGACCATTCGTTCCAAATTCCCGTCTTCTCGCGGAGGTTCCGGACGTGCTCCTCGCCGGAGAGGTACCAGAGCAGTTCGTGGAGCATCGAGTCCCACCGAAAGCCGTCCATCTCTTTGGTGGTCAACAGCGGAAAGCCGTCGCGCAGGTCCACCTCGTAGTGCTGGCTGAACGTGGAAATCGTGTCCACGCCGGTTCGATTGGGCTTGTACGTCCCGTCCCGGAGTACGTCCTCGATGAGGTCGAGGTACTGCTTCATGGGTGGGTGTTCCTGCTCAATAATATATAAAACGACCCTCTCGATGTTCTTCTCTTCGAACGATATTATTCCGACAACACGACGATGTACCGCGTCAGCGACCGATGCACGCGCCGTTCGAACTCTCCTTCGACGGTCCATCCCGCCGCCCGCGCTTCGTCCGCCCACGAGCGGTCGCCGACGATGACGGTTCGAGAGGAAACCCGCTTCGCTTCGGCGAGCGCGCCAGCCACGAGGTCGTCGAGGTCGAGATTCGCTATCTTCGACTGCCTGCCGTAGGGTGCGTCGAACACCACGCCGTCGATGGAATCGTCGGCGAACGGCAGGTGTGTCGCGTCGCCGCGAACCGTCGCGGCGTCCGCGTCCGGTGCGTAGTGGTCGAGGTTCTCCGCCGCCCCACGGGCCATCTTCCACTGTGCATCGGCACCCAACGGTCGCGCGCCGACGAGCGCGGCCTCGATGAGGGTGCCACCCGTCCCGCACATCGGATCGAGAACCGTCGTTCCCTCCTTCGCTCCGACGATGTTCACCAGCGCGCGCGCAAGGAGGGGGTGCATGCTCCCCGGTTGGAAGAACGGTCGGTCGGTCGGTTTCCGGGTACCGTAGTCGCGCACGCTCTCGACTGCGGTCCACCCGAGCACACAACTGTCGTCGGAGAACGTCGCCCGCAGTTCGTGGTCGGGGTCGTCCAAGTCCACCGCGAATCCGCGGTCCACGAGTATCTGCCCCAATTCGCGCTCGACCTCCTGTGTGCTGATATCCTCCGTGTCACGGACCGTCCGCGCACGCACCGCGACAGTCCCCTCGCGGTCGATGGGTGCGGCCGAAAGCAACGCCTGCGCGCTCTCCACGTCGGCGTCCGTCGTCCCCACCAGTTCGTTCGCCCGATGGGTGTACGCGAGGTTTCGAACGCGCTCGGTGATCGTCGCCGCCCGCGCGAGTCCGGGCGCGACGAGTTCCACTCCGGTCGCCGCGCTCGCCGCTTCACACGCCGCGAATTCGTCGTCTTGTCCGCCGAGTTCCAGTACGTACACGATTGCGATTTCCTCCGGAGTCGTCCGGTTTCGTTCGAGGGGAACAGTGCTGTGCTCTTGGGAATTCCGAATCACGACGGGGACGAGAAGGTTCGCACTCGTGATCCCGAGCCAGTTCGGGTACAGTGACGACCACGTCTGATTCGATTACCGAGACCACAATCCGCACTTTCGAAGTCTCTCTCACAATCGTTCAAACTCCACATCGCGTCGCCACTCCCGATTGCACCCTTCGAAAAAATAACCGCGAAAACCGAACCGCGAACGCGAAAACCGACTTGCGGTGCGGATTACTCCTCTTCTTCCTCACCGAGGAGTCGCTCGACCATCGTTTCGGGGTCGAACTGCTCGATGTCGTCGTAGCCCTGTCCGGTTCCGAGGAACAGGATGGGCTTGCCCGTGACGTGGGAGATCGAGATCGCCGCGCCGCCCTTCGAGTCGGCGTCGGCTTTCGTCAGGATCGAGCCGTCGACCTCGGCGGCGTCGTCGAACTCCTTCGCGCGCTGGACCGCGTCCTGCCCGGCCACGGCCTCGTCCACGAAGAGGGTCATGTCGGGGTCCACGACGCGTCCGATCTTCGCCAACTGGTCCATCAACCCTTCGCTGGTGTGCAGGCGACCCGCGGTGTCGCCCAGCACGATGTCGATGTCGTGAGCGTCGGCGTACTCCA
Source organism: Haladaptatus sp. AB643 (assembly GCF_024136975.1). Lineage (NCBI taxonomy): Archaea > Methanobacteriati > Methanobacteriota > Halobacteria > Halobacteriales > Haladaptataceae > Haladaptatus > Haladaptatus sp. AB643. Next base: position 52,122 of record NZ_JAMYJW010000016.1, on the reverse strand, counting down.
CCGCGTCGTAGATGACGGCGGCGGGGTCGCCACCCTGCTCGTGCGCGATGAGTTTCTTGTCGAGTGCGTCCGCGTGCTCCTGGATCTGCTGGTTCGCACCGGCACGGTAGGTGTCACCGTTCGCCATCACCGAGGAGTAGCCGCGCTCCTCGAAGTAGCGGGCGAGTTTGGCGATGCTCGTCGTCTTCCCGACGCCGTTGACCCCGGTGAAGATGATGACGAGCGGTTTGTCGGCTTCCGCAACCCGCTGATCGAAGTCGAACTGCCCGACGCTGATGACCGACAGCAAGGAATCGCGCAGGGCTTGTTCGACGACGTCCCCCGTCTCGGCGCTGAACTTGCGCGTCGCGCCGACGAGGTCGTTCCGGATGTCTTCGAGCATCTCGCTGGCGACGCTCATCTCCACGTCGCTTTCGAGGAGCGCCATTTCCAGCTCCCAGAGCGGGTCCTCGACGTCCTGCTCCTCGATGATGATCTCACCGCGCGCGAACGACTTCGCCTTCTGGGCGAACCCGCCGCGGCCGTTGTCCGAACTCGATTCGGAGTCCGTCTCCGATTCCGCGCCGTCCTCGTCGGACGTCGCTGGCTCCGGTTCAGGCTCGGATTCGGGTTCCGGCTCGGATTCGATTTCCGGTTCGATTTCCGGCTCGGCTGTTTCCGCGGTTTCGGTTTCCGCTTCCGTTTCGACGGGTTCCGATTCGGCCGTTTCTTCGGCTGCCGCGGCATCTGCAGTCTCTGCGTCCGCCGCCTCAGCTTCTTCGGCCTTCTCCTCTGTCGTCTCTTCGACGTCCTTACGGAACCCGCTCAACTTATCCTTCAGACTGTCGAACATCGGCGGTTACTCGTCCTCGTCGTCCTGCTGTTGCTGCATCTGCTGCATCTGCTGTTGCATCTGCTGTTGTTGCATCTGCTGTGCTTTCTGCTCTAGCTGGTCGCTCTCGGCTTCGACTTCACCGATCTCCTCCTGCAGGTCCGCGATCTGCTCGTCGAGGAGGTCTTTCCGGCTCTTCAGGGACGCCACTGCGCCCTCCTGGTCTCGCTCCGCGGCGTAGCCGCCACCGAGTTCGACGATGACCTCGTCGATGTCCTCGACGCTCGCGCGGAGGTACGCGCCGCCGCCGAGCGGGACTTGGACGACCGAGTCGGTGTCGAGCGTTTCGACGGCTTCGATAGCCTCGTCGACCTCGCCCTTCTCGTCGCGCAGGTCCTCGACTTCTCCGTTCAGCTCCTCCTTCTCGGCTTCCAGCTGTTGGAGCTGCTGTTGCATCTGCTGCATCTCTTGATTGCCGCCGCCCATCATTGTGCTCCACTCTCCGTTCCGCGAGTAATCGTGCTCATGTCACCACGTGCGGGAGCGAGCGGGAAGAATGTTGCTAACTAGGTTGCAAAACACGATGGGCCGAAAATCAGTCGATATAGCCCAGCGCGTCCTCGATACGGCCGAGTTCCGGTCCGGTCGTCTCCTCTCCGACGACGTAGCCGTGGGCATTGGCGAGAAGCCCGGACCCGACGAGCGGCCCACCGTAGTTGATGGTGCCGATGTCCGCCGGGACGCCGAGCACGTCCTCGATGGTATCGAGTTCGTCGTCGGTCGCTTTCGGGTGACAGAGGACGCCTCGATTCGTGGCGACGCCTGCCGTTCCGACCGTTTGAACGCCCGCAATCGTCCCTCGTTCGACGGGAACGTCCAACCCGTCGGAGACGGCTTGAACTGCTTCCCGCGAGAGGTCCGGGTGGACGTATGCGCCCGTGTCGTTCACGAGCACGACGTTTCCGGCGGCGTTGATACGCCCCGGGAACTTCGTGAGTGGAACGTCGACCACTGCTTCGATTCGTTCGCGCTCGTGGTCAGTGAGACGGTTGCTGACGAGCAGCCCGTTCTCGTTGCCTGCGACCAGCGCGCCGACGGTGGACGACCCACCGAGCGTCGTGCCGATGGCATCGACTTCCAACTCCGTTTCGAGGGAGTCGACGAGGTCATCGTCCAAATCCGGTCGGACGAGGAGATACTCGTCAGTCACACGAGCGAAGACGCCAACGTACGCCGAGCCGTTGAACGCGGTACGAAGCACCGCTCTACTCTTCGTATTCCGCCTCAACGACGGATTCGCCCTCTTCCTCGAAGCGGGCAGCGTGAACTCGAAGCTTTCGTGGCGGGTTCTTCTGACCGCGCGCCCAGATCGCCTCGTTGATGGAGGGGTCGAGGCGAACCTCGTCCTCGTCCACCTTGAAGTGCTGGGCGAGATGCCCGCGCACCAGTTTCATCGCTTTGTTCGCTCGTTTGTGCTTTGCCTCTGCCGTCACGTCTCGGAGCGGAACCGTCACGACTCGCTCCTCGAAATCACTTGCGCTCATTATTCGTCAGTGTCGCTACGCCGCCAGCTGCGGCGCTTCGGGTTTCGCATTACGTCTCGGTCCGTCTTCATGATGACCCACGCCGGGATGCGGCTGTTCTGCCGTTCCAGCTTGGACAGGCGTTTCTTCTTGGCCTTCGATTTCTTGCCCATAGTGGTTGCCACTTTTCCGCCGTCGCATAAAATCTTGTTCCTTTCAAACGGCTTCACAGGGTGAACGCCGCGACGGTCGAATACTCCGGCCCGTCCGACGTCAACTCGCTCTCGGTCAGTCGAATCTCCCTGACTTCCATTCTCCCCACAGTCGGGTCGAGTTCCCGCACGTTCCGCTGGACGAGTTCCTTGCCGCCCGCGTGTTGCATTCTTGCGATGGTGACGTGCGGAACGAACTCGTTGTCGTCGGGCGAAAACCCGAGGTCGTAGAGACGGGATTCGACGGCGTCGTGGACGAGACTCGTCTCCTCTCCCCCGTCGTCGAGGCCGAGCCAGACGACGGAGATGTAGTCGAGACTGGGAAAGACTCCCAAGCCGCTAATCTCCGCGTCGAAGGGGCCGAAGTCGATGTCATCCTCGACGGCGGTTTCGAGCGCGTCCTCGATGGCAGGGACGCGGTCCTCGTCCACGTCGCCGAGAAACGAGAGCGTCAGGTGTGCTTGCGTGGGGTCGGTGAAGGTGAGACCCCCGGCGTCTCGGAACTGCTCTTGCACGCCCTCGACACCCTCCCAGAGGTCGTCCGGCAGGTCGATGCTCACGAACAGTCGCATACGAAACCCTTCGTTCCCCGTCGGCTTGAAGATTGACGCCCCCCGATACGTTCCGACGACATCGACTCCAAACCAAATAGAAAAAGGGTTTAAACCGCCGGAAAGCCAAACACTCCCTAACGATGGTGCTCGATAATCTCGGCAGTTCTCTTCGCGGCTCACTCGACAAACTGAGTGGGAAGTCACGCGTCAGCGAGGACGACGTCGAGGAAATCGTCAAGGAAATTCAGCGTTCCCTCCTGCAGGCTGACGTCGACGTCAGCCTCGTGATGGACCTCTCGTCGTCCATCAAGGACCGCGCTGTGAACGAAGAACCGCCGGGCGGGACGACGGCCCGTGACCATGTCCTCAGTATCGTCTACGAGGAACTCGTCGGCCTCGTCGGCGAGAGTACGGAAATCCCGCTCGAAAACCAGACCATTCTCCTCGCCGGTTTGCAGGGGTCGGGGAAGACGACCACCTCCGCCAAGATGGCGTGGTGGTTCTCGAAGAAGGGACTTCGCCCCGCAGTCATCCAGACCGACACCTTCCGGCCCGGTGCGTACGACCAGGCGAAGGAGATGTGTTCCCGCGCCGAGGTCGATTTCTACGGCGACCCGGACAACGAGGACCCCGTAGATATCGCGCGGAAGGGACTGGAGGAGACGGCGGACGCCGACATCCACATCGTGGACACGGCCGGTCGCCACGCGCTCGAAGACGACCTCATCGCCGAAATCGAGGAGATCGAGTCGGTCGCCGACCCCGACCGAAACCTGCTCGTGCTCGACGCCGCAATCGGGCAGGGCGCGAAGGACCAAGCCCAACAGTTCGACGAATCCATCGGCATCGACGGCGTCGTCATCACGAAACTCGACGGTACTGCGAAAGGTGGTGGCGCGTTGACGGCAGTCAACGAGACTGATTCGTCCATCGCCTTCCTCGGGTCCGGTGAGACGGTCCAGGACGTCGAGCGGTTCGAGCCGAACGGTTTCATCTCCCGCCTGCTCGGCATGGGCGACCTGAAACAGCTCACCGAGCGCGTCCAGCGGGCGATGACGGAGACCGAAGAGGAGGAGGACTGGGACCCCGAAGACATGATGAAGGGGCAGTTCACCCTCAACGACATGCGCCATCAGATGAACGCGATGAACAAGATGGGGCCGCTCGAACAGGTCATGGACATGATCCCCGGCTTCGGCGGTGGGATCATGGACGAACTGCCGGACGACGCGATGGACGTGACGAAGGACCGGATGCGGAGTTTCGAGGTCATCATGGACTCGATGACCGACAAGGAACTCGAAAACCCGCGGTCCATCGGCGCGAGTCAGATTCGACGCATCGCTCGCGGGAGCGGACAGGACGAGGAACGCATCCGCGAACTGCTCCAACAGCACAAGATGATGGCCCAGACCCTGAAACAGTTCCAGGGCATGGGACAGGGCGGCGACATGGAGCGCATGATGAAGAAGATGCAGGGCGGCGGCGGTGGCGGTGGTGGCGGTATGGGCGGCATGGGTCCGTTCGGGTGAATGGTCTCCGCGATCCGGATACGATTTTGTCGCGAGCACGATCGCGATGAACGGCCGCTTTTAGCTTCCTGTGTACAGCAAACATCGAGCGCAAGTGAAACCGCGACACACCGCTTTTTTGTTCCGTGCCCGCTTTCGGGACAATAGATGACCGTCCGGGAAGTCGCCGTCGAGGCGTACCGCGAGGCTCTCCCCGCGCTCGCAGCGAGCATGGTGGGTGGGCTGTTCGCCGGTATCGTCCTCGGGGGAATGCGCGCCGAACTCCGTCAGGTGGCCGGGTTGTTGGTTCTCGTTCCCGCCCTCCTCGCTACCCGTGGGAACGTCTACGGGTCGCTCGGCGCGCGTCTCGCGTCCGGACTACACCAAGGGCTGGTCGAACCGTCGTTCGTTCCCGACGACGAACGGGTCTGGGCGGCGATCGTCGCCTCGCTGGCGAATGGCATCCTCGCCAGCCTGTTCGCGTCCGTGGTCGCGTTCTTCATCCTGAAAGCACTCTCGCAGGACGTCGCATCATTACCGACCCTGGTCGCGATCGCGCTCATCGCCGGATTGCTGTCCGGTATCGCACTGACGGTCGCCGTCGTCATCGTCGTGTTCGCGGGGTATCGTCGCGGGAAGAACCCGGATACGCTCGTCGGTCCGCTCGTGACGACGACCGGCGACGTGTTCGGCATCTCGTTTCTCCTGCTCGCGGTCAAAATCGTCCTCGCACTCGGGGGTGGGTAGATGCCGACGCGCTGGACGGTTCGATCCATTATGCGAGCGATGCTGCCGGTGTTGCTCGTTCTCACGGTCGTCGAACTCGGGAGCGGACTCGTCCTCGGGTCGTTCCAGCAGACGCTCCTCCAGTATCCCACGCTGCTCGCGCTGGTGCCGGTAACGATCGGCACCGCGGGCAACCTCGGTAGCATCCTCGCCGCTCGCCTCTCGACGGCGTTCCACCTCGGGACGCTCTCATTCGGTCGGGAGGACGAAGTGCTCGCGGGGAACGCCGTCGCCACGGTCGCTCTCGCGATCACGATTTTCCCTGTCGTCGGCTTCGGCGCGTGGATGTTGACGTGGTTCATCGACGGAACGGAACTCGGGTTGGGAACGGTCGTCCTCGTCTCGCTAACCAGCGGTATCGTCCTCGCGTTCGTCGCGGTGCTCGTCACGCTCGTCGCCACGTACGTCGCCTATCGGTTCGAACTCGACCCGGACGACGTGGTGATTCCGGTCGTCACGAACGCCTGTGACGTGCTCGGCGTGATCGTGTTGTTCGCCGTGGTGGAACTGCTGGTGTGAAAAATCGTTCCGCTATCGGTCCCGGTCGCTATTCGTCGCTGTCTATCGGTTTTCCGTCCTTCGTCGGCGGGGCAATGTAGTCCACGAACGATTCCACGTCCGGGTCGTGGACGTCCATCCGAACGTGAATCTCGCCGAGTTCGTCGGGGTTGCCGACGGCGAAGTTGACGACGCCCTGGAACGCCGCCTGCTTTTTCAGATCGAACGAAAGGGTGTCCCCGTCCTGCCCGGAGAAGAACTCCCCACGTGCCGTGTCGAGGATTTCCTGCCGGTGGAGCAGTTCGGAGAAGTGTTCGACGCTGTGGGCTTCCGCGACGAGTTCGCCCTCGTCCGACGTCACCTCCGCGCCGGGAAAGACGTTCTCGATCGCGTCCTCGATTCGTGCTCCGATTTCCGTGTCGTGCACGGGGGCCGTGATTCGAATATCGACGCTGTAAATCATGGTTTGTCGGTCGCCTCCACGTTTTCCAGTCCCGCCACTCCGTCCTCGAACAGCGCTCGGATCCGACGGCGGAACGCGTCGAGCGAGCGCGTGTTGTCGATAACGGCGTCGGACCGCGCCATCGCACGGTCGAGACCGAACCCGAGTTCCCGGTCGTCGCGTTCCCGAAGCCGTTCTTCGTCGGCGTCGGAGTGGTCACGTCCACGCTCCCCCAAGCGGTCGGCCCGAACCTCGAACGGCGCTTCGATGCTCACCAGTACGAAGTCGTCGCCGAACGCTTCCTCGAACCGTTCGACCTCCACGCCGGAGCGGATGCCGTCCACGAGGACGGTGTCCGCGCCCGTTAGCGCGTCGTCTATCTGCGGCAGTGACGCCTGCGCGATGGCGTCCGGGCCGTTCTCCTCGCGGAGCGCTTTGGCGATTTCGCCGTGGTGTTTCGCCGGGTCGAGACCCCGGTCACGGCAGGCGGCGCGGATGACGTCGCCCATCGTGACGACGGGAATCCCCATCTCCTCGGCAACGGTGGCGGCTTCGCCTTTGCCGCTCCCCGGAAGGCCGACGGTTCCGATTACTCGCATCGTCTTGGTTTTGTCGTGAACCGTGCTTAAGGGCTGTGTTTGCGGGACAGAATCCCAATCCCTTATGAAGGCTGACGAATAACGAGATATCGAGGGCACGTAGCTCAGTCTGGATAGAGCGTCGGACTTCTAATCCGACGGCCGTGGGTTCGAATCCCATCGTGCTCGTCAACCTTTTCCTGCGCTCACTTCGTTCGCTGGCAAAACGTTGATGAAAAGCACGGCGTCACCCCCTCCGGGGGTTCCTTGGCCCGCTCGCTTCGCTCGCGGTTCTTTTTCTTGAGAATACCGCCACGCCACCAAACGTCACCGCACACAGCAACACAACCGCTTCCGCATCGCAACGACCCCTCACAACCGCTTCCGCACCGCGACCACCATCGAACTACCGCGAATCCTGTCCAGCATCAACCCGGAATGCACATCACCGAAAAAGCAGGTCACGGAGTGGAGAGGAGGCCGGGAGGGCTATGGGTCGTGACGTCGTGGCCTAGTCGAGCATGGAGTACGAAATTACGAACCAGCCAGCGTTCGCCGAACTCGTACTGACACTGGAGGCAGGGGAGGAAATACGGGCCGAGTCGGGGGCGCTGGTCAGCTACTCGGGAACGGTGGAACTCTCGCCGGGAACGGACGAGACGCCGGAGCACGCTTCCCTCGGCGAAGGGACGCCGTTTTCCACGACGTTCGCCGCGGACCAGCCCGGAACCGTCCGCCTCGCGCCGCCGTTTCCGGGCGACATCTTTCGATACGAACTGCGGGACGAATCGCTGTACGTCCAGTCCTGTTCGTTTCTCGCCGCAGAATCGGGTATCGACTTCGAGGCGACGTTCAGCGGTGAGGAGGCGTTCGTGAAATGTGCCGGGGATTTCCTCCTCGAACTGTCGGGAGCGGGTCTCGCGTTCCTATCGAGCTACGGGGCAGTCTCGGTGGTGAGTCTCGACCCCGGCGAGCGATACGTCGTGGACACGGGGCACGTCGTCGCGTTCGAAGGCCCCGTCGATTTCGACGTCCACCACGTCGATGGACTCCGATCACCCGGCGACGGACGGGGTGGTCTCCTCTCCGAGTTCGAAGGTCCGGGAACGATCTGGTTACAGTCGAGGAGTCCGGTGGCGCTGCTGTCGTGGCTGCTCCCGAACATGCCGGGCGAGCACTCACAGCGATAGTTGTAACTGTCAACGACAAGAGGCGGAATTTGCGCCCCGCACGACGCTTATTTATGGGGAGGTAGAACGGGTGAGTATGCGAGAGGATTTCCTCTTACTCAACCCGGGTCCGGTACCCCTCGCTCGCGACGTTCGACAAGCGATGAGCGAACCGATGGTCTCACACCGTTCTGCGGAGTTCGAATCCGTCTACGAGGACGCCCAGAACGGCCTCGACTACGTCTTCGAGCGTTCGTCGCTCGACGGGACGCCGACGACGGAGTCCGACGGCACCAGCCTCATCTTCAACGGAACCGCGACGATGGCGATGGAAGCCGCCGTCGCCAACCTCGCAGGTGAAGACGACGAGGTGGTTTCGGTCGTGAACGGCAAGTTCGGCCGTCGCTTCAAGCGAATCGCAGACCGCTACGCGAACGTGACGCCGGTGGCGTTCGACTGGGGCCAATCCATCGACCCCGAGGCGGTCGCGGAGGCCGTCACCGACGACACGAAGGTCGTGACGATGGTCCACAACGAGACGAGCACCGGTCTGCTGAACCCCGTCGCCGAAATCGGAGAGATCGCGGCCGAACACGACGCCTACTTCGTCGTGGACGGGGTGACCTCCCTCGGCGGCGACGAGTTCCTCATCGACGAGTGGAACGTCGACGTCGCGGTCACGGACGCCCAAAAGGCCCTCGCGGCCCCGCCGGGAACGAGCGCGATGTACGCCACGCCCCGCGCACAGGAGGCGTTCGACGGCGAGAGCGCACCCTTCTACGAGGATTTGGAGTGGCACCTTCGAAAGGCCGACTCCCATCAGACGCCGTTCACGAGCGCGGTTCCGCTGTTCCGCGGCCTCGCGCTCGCCGTCGGCCACATCGAGGACGAGGGAATGCCCGAGCGCATCGCCCGCCACCGCCGTCAGTCCAGCGCGTTCCGTGCGGCGTTCACGACGATGGGTCTCTCGATGTTCCCCGAGCGAAACGACGCCTCGGAGTACTCGAACACCCTCACTGCCATCTCGCTCCCGGCTTCCGTCCGGGAGAACCCGACCGACTTCTTCGACGCCGTCACCGAACGCGGCGCGAGCATCAGCGGCGGTCAGGCACACCTCGGCGGCGAAATCTTCCGCGTGAGCAACATGGGCAACCTCTCCGACGAGCAGATCCTCCGCGGCGTCCGCACCATCGGCGAGGCGTTCCTCGAAGTCGGCGCGGACGTGGACGTCGAAGCCGGGATGGCCGCCGCCCGCGAACAACTCCGCTAGCGAATCGTACTCGATCTGTTTTCCGTTGACTCGTTCGTCTTCGTTGAGAGTGAAACTCCCGAGTCGTGGATGTTGCAACGCCAAAATCGAGGTACTCCCGTAGCGAACGAGAAGAGGAGTTGAAACGTCAAAAACCGCTATCCGTCGTTCACGACCGAAGCCGCGATTCGTCGCCGGTGCCCTCGGTCAGCGCGCTTGCGACGGCACCTTTCAGGACGACTTCGTCCCCGAGGGTCGTCACCTGCACGTCCGGGACGTTGTTGAGCAGGTGGTTGCCGACGCGTTCCCGGATCGGGTCCACGACGAGTTCCTCGTTGTTGAGGACGACAGCGCCGCCGAGGTAGACCACGATGGGCGCGTAGGCTTGGACGACGTTCGTCACGCCGACGGTGTTCCAGTGGGCGACTTGCTCGATGACGTGGTCGGCGAAGGCGTCGAGGCCGGCGTACTCGAACACGTCCTTTGCCGAGAAGTCGGGGTCGTCGAGCGGGAGGGACGTCGCCACGCTCTCGTCTTCCTTCGCCAACATGCGGGCGTACTCGGGGATGTTGTTACCCGAGCAGTAGGCTTCCCAGTGGCCGTCCTTGCCACAGCCACAGGTTCGTCCGCCGTGTGGATCGACCAGCATGTGTCCTACTTCGCCCGCGTTGCCGTCCCATCCGGTGAGGACGTTTCCATCGACGCTGACTCCGGCACCGATACCGCTCGAAATCGTGATGTAGACCATGTCGTCGGGGTTGCGGTCGCTGTAGAATCGTTGCCCGATAGCGCCCGCGTTGGTGTCGTTGTGGAGGTATATCCGGTCGCTCCCGATGAGCTTGCTCACCGGACCGGTCAGCGGAATCCGACCGATGGTGTCCGGCAGGTTTGCCGGGCCATCGACCGCTCCCTCCGCGAGATCGAGCGGACCGATACTGCCGATCCCCGCCGCCTGGATCTCTCTCGGGTCGACGTCTGCGTTCGTACACGCACCTCGAATACTTTCGAGCACTGCCTCGGTAACCGCAATGCCGTTCGGTCCTCGTGGCGTGCCACGGTCGTACGTGCCGATGACGTTACCGTCCCCGTCGGCAACCGCCGCCCTGACGTTGGTCGCCCCGAGGTCTACACCCGCGTAGTAGGCCATTCAGGTGAACTAACGTCGTCCGTCCCACTTAACTACAGGCATTTACTCGTGGACGAGTTCTCCCGACTCGACAGGTCCGGTTGTCAATTCTGACGGGTCGGGTTGTCGAAGTTAACTGGTTCGGCGTCGTGTATCGATGCATGACCGAGGACTTTCCCGACGACCTCTCGGACGACCTTGCCGACCTCGACGACGAAACCGAGTCCGCGCTGCACCAACTCGAACTCGGTATCGAGGGACTCCGTAAAGCACACGGTTACCTCGTCCAGTTTCACCACGTCACCGGCCACGCGATGGAGCACTTCAGCGAAGCCGAGAACGACCTCCGTGACGCTGGCCACGACGACATCGCCGATCACATCCGCGACGAAATCCTTCCGTGTGGCGTTCTCGGAGGCGACCGCTGGACCTACGAACTGGTCGAATCCTTCGAGACGGGATTCCTCCACGATATCGAATCGTTCGAACGTGTCACCCGCGAGGAGATTGCGGGGGGAGAACGCCACGTCCGCGAGCGACGGATGCAACGGGAGTGGCAGGAACGCGCGGAGGAATAGCTGACGGCGGTCGCGGAGATGCTAATCGAACGCTCACCGATACTTGGATCGGGTGCGGTCAGGTGATCCGTTCAAAAGAGGCGAAAATTCTCGGGGCGCTCAGTCCTCGCGCACGAACGTCACGGGACAGGGAGCCGAGAGCATGACTTCCTGTGCGGTGCTGCCGAAGACGGCCTTCCCGGTCGGCGAGCGTTTGCGGCCGCCGACGAAGATGCTGTCGGCGTTCACGTCCTCGGCGAGTTCGACGATGGTTTCGCCGTGGTGGCCGATGGACCCACGAACCGAGTAACCGATGTCTTCAGCGTCGAGCGCGTCCGAGAGCGATCGAATCGTCGCGTGTCGCGCCGCCACTTCGTCGGAGTTCGGTTTCCCGGCCGGGTCGTAGTCGAGTTGCTCGACCACGTCCTCGAACTCGTCGTCGGTGAATACGTGCGCGAGCACGACTGTCGCACCTGTCGGTCCCGCCACATCGATGACGGCGTCAGCGAGTTTTCCCGTACGGTCCGCGTCGCCCGGTCCTACGGCGAGAAGAATCGTCTCAATTCCCATGGTATCAGGTCTCCATGCAGAATATTAAAGATAGGGGGGTTCACTCATAATTGGAGAAGGTCATGCCTCGGACGGAATCCCGACCTCGTCGGCATCAAACTAATTGGGATTGCACCGCGAAGGTCGCCCATGATCACACCCAACCTCGATGGACGGGTCGCACTGGTGACCGGTAGTTCGAAGGGCGTCGGCCGGGAACTCCTCCTTTCACTCGCCGACTGCGGGGCCGACGTGGCCGTTCACTACCACTCCAGCAAGGACGTCGCCGAGGACGTCGCCGACACCGCCCGTACGCACGACGTCGAAGCAATAACCGTCAACGGCGACGTCACCGACCCGAACGAAGTAGACGACCTCTTCGGGACCGTCGAAGCCGAACTCGGGGGCGTCGACGTGCTGGTGAACAACGTCGGCCCGTTCGCGCCCGACCATTGGGAGGACATCTCTTTCGACCGCTGGAACGCCGTGCTGAACGGCAACATCAACGGCACCTACCTCTGTTCGAAGCGGGCGCTTCCGGAGATGCGAGCGTCGGGGTTCGGTCGCATCGTCAACATCGGCTACGCGAGCGCCGAGAAGGGACTCATCAGCCCCAAAAACGCCCCGTACTTCATGGCAAAGGCGAGCGTCCTGATGTTCACCCGAATGCTCGCGGCGGACACGCAGGATGACGGCGTGACGGTCAACGCGATTTCTCCTTACGTGGTCGAGAACTCCGACGTGTTCCCGGACGATTTACCCCGTGACCGCCCCGCCGAATTCGAGGACATGGCACAGGCACTGCGGTTCTTCGTCGACGACGACAGCGACTACCTGAGTGGCGTGAACATCGAAGTGGACGGCGGTTGGTTGCCGGAGAAAGTCTGACTCCGATTTCGGACTCAGTTCCCTTCCAACGCGTCGATGGCGATTGCGGCCGCGACGAGTGCGGTCTTGGATACCGCGTTCGACTCCTCGACGCTGATATCGTACACGTCGCGGAGCGAAAACCGTCCCTCGATTTCTCCGATGGAGTTCCCGTCCGGTCCCGAGATGGTATATCTGTGCGGTAGGAACGAGAACAGCGTCGAGAACGACCGGAGCGCCTCGATTATCGCGCTTCTGGATTCGACTTCCGCGACTTCCGCCCCGTCGGGTGTCTTTATCGTCCAGTGATGATGGAAAATAGTGAAGTCCTTCGAGAGGACGATAACCGGTTCGTCAGTTCGTTCGTCCACGAGGACGTAATCCCCGGCGACGTCGAGGACGTTCTTCGCCTTCACGCGGAACACCGTGTTTCCGTCCGCATCGAAGAACGGGAACTCCTCTTTCATCTTGAACAGCTTCTGTTTCGATTTCAGGACGAGATTCCCGCCCTCGTCGTAGACCTTGTACTTGTTCCGAAAGTAGCTCTGCTTGACGGTGTACTCGTCATCGTCGAGGGTCACGCCGCCGATGTCGTGTCGCTGCGTTGGGGGTTCCATTGACCGCCATTTCTCACGTCCTCATATTTAAACTTGAGGCCGGAAGGTCGGGAAGGGAGCCGAACGGAATCACTCGCCGCCGTCGGTCTGTGCATCCGCCCCTTCGGCCTCCGCTCCGTCACCAATGTCCTCGATTTCCGACCGGCGCTGGATCGCTCGTTCGATGAACTCCCGTGGGAGGTCTTCGATCTCTCCGGCCTGCACGTGCCAGAGGTTCGCGTAGAGTCCGCCGAGCGCCAGCAGGTCGTCGTGGGTGCCGCGCTCGACGACCGTCCCTTCGTCCAAGACGACGATTTCCTCGGCGTCCTTCACCGTCGAGAGGCGGTGGGCGATGGCGAACGTCGTCTTCTCGGCCATCAGCGAGGCGAGACTGCGCTGGATGAGCGCCTCCGTCTCGGTATCGACGTGACTCGTCGCCTCGTCCAACACGAGGATGGCGGGGTCCTTGAGGATCGTCCGCGCGATGGACAACCGCTGGCGTTGCCCGCCGGAGAGTTTCACGCCGCGCTCGCCGACCATCGTGTCGTAGCCGTCGGGCAGGTTGCTGATGAACTCGTGTGCTTCGGCGGCCTTCGCGGCTTCCTCGATTTCCTCGTCGCTCGCCTCGAACGAACCATACGAGATGTTCTCCCTGACGGTGCCGTAGAACAGGAACGGCTCCTGACTGACGTAGCCGATGGCCCGCCGCAGACTGCGGAGGTTCACGTCGCGGATGTCGGTTCCGTCGATGCGGATCGCGCCATCGTCCACGTCGTACATCCGCAAGAGGAGTTTGAGGACGGTCGACTTTCCGGCTCCCGTGGGGCCGACGAGGGCGAGCATGTGCCCCCGCTCGGCGCGCAGGTCGATTCCCTCCACGACTTCCTCGTCGCCGTAGCCGAAACTCACGTCGTCGTACTCGACGGTGCCGTCGGTCACGGTCAAATCGGGAGCGTCGGACGTTTCGTCCAACGTCCCGCGTTCGTTCATCAGACTGTACACGCGGTCGCTCGACGCTTCGGCCCGCTGGTAGATGTTGATGATTTGCCCGAACTGCGCCATCGGCCAGATGAACTGCTGGCTCAAGATGACGAACGTGACGAACGTGCCCGGTTCGAGCGCGCCGGTGAGCGGTCCCGGAGCGCCGGAGAGGAGCCAGAACCCGCCGATGCCGAACGTGACGGCGTAGCCGATGCCGGTCAGCAGGCTCAGGCCGGGAAAGAACGTGATGCGGGTCGTGATTGCGTCCCAGTTCGTGTCGTAGTACTCCTGTGACGCCTCCTCGATGCGCCCGGACTCGTACCCCTCGGCCGTCTCGGATTTGATGACGCGGATGCCGCCGAGGTTGTTTTCCAGTCGGGAGTTGAGCGCACCGACGCTGGCCCGCATCGCGGCGTACTTCGGCTGGATGGTCCGCACGAACAGGTACGTGAAGGCCGCAAGCAGCGGCACCGGCAGGAGCGCCACGACCGCCAGCGACGGGTTCAGCGTGAACAAGATACCGCCGATGCCGACGATCATGACGCCGATGCGGAGCGCCGAACTCAGCCCGTCGTTCAGAAACGTCTCCAGTTGGTTCACGTCGTTGTTCAGGATGGACATCAGTTCGCCCGTCTGCTTGCCGTCGAAGAACGTCATGTCCAGCAACTGCATCCGATCGTAGGTGTCCACGCGAAGCTCGTGTTGGACGCCCTGCGCGAACGCGTTCCAGCCCCAGCCTTCCACCCACGAGAATACCGCCCCCACCAGAAACGACGCGAGAACGATACCGATGGAGAGCCAAAGCTGTTCGGTCGGCGTGGTCGGGAGCCACCCCGAGGGAATCGGCCCGAGACGGAACGCCTGTTTGTTCAGGAATATCGCGTCGATGGCGATGCCGAGAACGACCGGCGGTAGGAGGCCCGAGAGTCGTCCGAGCACCGTCCCGACGAATCCCGCGACGAACTGCGGGAAGTAGCCGCGGCCGTACTCCGCGAAGAGTCGCCACATCGTGTGTCGCTCCTCGTCCTCGTCGAATCGTTCGGTGTCGTTAGTCGTGCTGAATGAAATCACCTGTTCCGAACAGAGTAGGCGCTCAGCGGCTTTGTGTGTTTAGATGGTGGAAGTGAGTGTCGTGGTGGAGTGTGCGAGTGATGGCTTTTGATTCCACTTTCACTTTCACTCCGCTTTAATCTGCAACCGACAGGCATACCCTCATTCGGTCGCTGTCTGAGTCTAGATGAGCAAGGACTACATCGAAGTGCGGGGGGCCGAGGAGCACAACCTCAAAGACCTCGACGTGAAGATTCCGCGCGAGGAGTTCAACGTCGTCACCGGCCTGTCCGGGTCGGGGAAGTCCTCGCTCGCCTTCGAGACGGTGTACGCTGAGGGACAGCGACGCTACATCGAGAGCCTGTCGGCTTACGCCCGGAACTTCCTCGGGCAGATGGACAAGCCGCAGGTCGAGAACGTCGAAGGCCTGTCACCCGCTATCTCCATCGACCAGAAAAACGCGGCGAACAACCCGCGTTCGACGGTCGGAACCGTGACCGAACTACACGACTACCTGCGACTGCTCTATGCGCGCGTCGGCACGCCACACTGTCCGCAGTGTGGCCGCGAAGTCGGCGAGCAGAGCGCCCAGAACATGGTCCGCCGGGTGCTCGATTTGCCCGAGGGAACCAAGGCGAAAATCGCCGCGCCGGTCGTCCGCGACCAGAAGGGTGCGTTCGCCGACCTGTTCGACGAACTCGTCTCGGACGGCTACTCCCGTGTGGAAGTGGACGGCGAGGAGTTCGACCTGACCCTCGACCGCCCGGAACTCGACAAGAACTACGACCACACCATCGACGTGATCGTCGATAGGGTCAAGGTCAGCCCGGAGGCGCGAAGCCGCATCACCGACAGCGTGGAGACCGCGCTGGAGGAGGCCGAGGGCGTCATGAAACTCATCGTTCCGGACCCGCCCCAGGACGTGAACCTCGGCTCTGAATCCCGTTCGACGGGCGACTTGGCCGGGGACGGCGACGAGCGACTCGTCGTGGAGTTCTCCGAGGAACTCGCCTGCACGCACTGTGGCATCGACTTCCGCGAAATCGAGACGCGGAGCTTCTCGTTCAACAGCCCGCACGGGGCGTGTCCCGAGTGTGAGGGTATCGGCGAGACGAAGGAGATAGACGAGGACCTCGTCGTAGAGGATCCGAGCAAACAGCTGAAACACGTCTTCGAGCCGTGGAGCTACCAGCGGACCTACTACCGCCGACAGCTCGATTCCGTGGCGAAACACTTCGACGTGAGTCTGACGACCCCGTTCGAGGACCTCGCCGAGGACGTCCGGCAGGGATTCCTCTACGGCACCGACGAGGACGTGCTGTTCAAGTGGAACACGAAGAACGGAATCCGACGCAAGGAGGAACCGTTCGAGGGCGTCATCCCGAACCTCGAACGACGGTACATCGAGACCGACAGCGACCGGGCGCGGAACCACATCGAGGAGTACATGGCCGTGACGGAGTGTCCGGCCTGTGACGGCACGCGACTGCGCCCCGAGAGCAGGTCGGTGTACGTCGATGGCACGTCGATCTCGGAAGTCAACGGGATGTCCATCGGGGACGCGTTGGAACACTTCGAGAACCTCGAAGCCAACCTCACGGAACGACAGAACCGCATCGCCGAGGAGATTCTCAAGGAGATTCGCGCTCGACTCGGCTTCATGGAGGAGGTCGGCTTGCAGTATCTCACCCTCGACCGGGAGGCTTCGACGCTATCGGGCGGCGAGAGCCAACGGATTCGGCTGGCGACCCAGATCGGGTCGGGACTGGTCGGCGTGCTGTATGTGCTGGACGAACCCTCCATCGGGTTGCACCAACGCGACAACGACCGTCTGTTGAACACGCTGTGTGAACTCCGCGACCTGGGGAACACCCTCATCGTGGTCGAACACGACGAGGAGACGATGCGACGGGCGGACAACGTCATCGACATCGGACCCGGTCCAGGACGGCGCGGCGGCGAAATCGTCGTGCAGGGAGACGTGGACGAAGTGATGGCCCACGAGGACAGCATCACGGGCGACTACCTCGCTGGCCGAAAGGAGATTCCCGTCCCCGACGAACGACGCGAGAGCGAGGACAGTATCACTATTCGCGGTGCACGCCAGCACAACCTCAAGGACCTCGACGTGAACATCCCGGTCGGGAAGTTTACGGCCGTCACGGGCGTTTCCGGGTCGGGCAAATCCACGTTGATGCACGACATCCTCTACAAGGGATTGGCCCGCGAGATGAACGACAACACCTCGGTGGACCCCGGCGAGCACGATTCCATCGAGGGAATGGAGCACATCGAGAAGGTGCGACTCATCGACCAGTCGCCCATCGGTCGGACGCCGCGCTCGAACCCGGCGACGTACACGGGCGTGTTCGACTACATCCGAGAATCGTTCGCCGAGACGAAGCTCTCCAAACAGCGCGGCTACGAGAAGGGTCGCTTCTCGTTCAACGTGAAGGGCGGGCGTTGTGAGGAGTGTGGCGGGCAGGGAACCGTCAAGATCGAGATGAACTTCCTCTCGGACGTGTACGTCCCGTGCGAGGAGTGTGGCGGCGCGCGCTACAACGACGAGACACTGGACGTGACCTACCGCGGTGCGACCATCGCGGAGGTGCTCGACATGTCCGTCGAGGAGGCCCACGAGTTCTTCGAACACGACTCGCGCATTCGCCGTCGTCTGAAACTGCTGAAGGACGTCGGTCTCGATTACATGAAACTCGGCCAACCGTCCACGACGCTCTCGGGTGGGGAAGCCCAGCGCGTGAAACTCGCCGAGGAACTCGGCAAGAAGGACGCGGGCGAGACGCTGTATCTGCTGGACGAACCGACGACCGGACTCCACCACGAGGACGAGCGCAAACTGGTCTCGGTGCTTCAGCGACTGACGGACAAGGGGAACACCATCGCCGTCATCGAGCACGAACTCGACCTCGTGAAGAACGCGGACCACGTCATCGACCTCGGTCCGGAAGGTGGCGAGAAGGGTGGTCAAGTCGTCGCGACCGGTACGCCGGAGGAAATCGCGCGGACAGAGGAGTCCTACACTGGCCGGTATCTTCGGGATAAACTCCCTGCGATCGATCTCGATGGTCCACGTGCCGACAGGCCTGCACCGGCAGCGATGGACGACTGAAAATCGGCGCGTAACCACTGTTTCTCCCTCGATAATGGCGTCCTTACCGCAGAGAATCGCACGCTTATACCTCTCAATCGTAATTAGTTTGAAAACTCCTGGCGGCTAAGCACTGGATAACAAAGTGTCGTCCGCGGTAACAACGCAGTCGTGTTACGTCCGGGTGGCGGTGGTATAGCCGAAACAACCGATTGCGACTTACCGGTGGCATGAGTTCGACTGATGGAACCCCACAAGAACTGTCCGAAGACCTCATCTTCGACGTTCTGAAAAATCGACGACGACGATACACGCTCCACTATCTGAAACAACAGGGGCGACCAGTGGAACTCAGCGAACTCGCCGAACAGGTGGCCGCGTGGGAGAACGACACCACGGTGGAAGGCCTGTCCGCGAACGAGCGCAAATCGGTGTATACGTCGCTGTACCAGACTCATCTTCCGAAGCTTTCGGATGCCGGTATCGTGGAGTACAACCAGAGTCGAGGTATCGTGGAACTCTCCGATAACGCCGCTCAACTGGAGGGGTACTTGCGTCCGCAGGACGAGTTCCCGTGGATTCGCTACTACCTCGGTCTCGCGATAGTGAGCGCGGTCCTCGTATTGGCCGATTTCCTCGGTATCCCACCGTTTTCGGCCATCCCCGACAAGATCTGGGGTGTCCTCATCGTCGCCCTCTTCGCGTTTTCGGCGTTGGTTCATTACCTTCGCCGTCGGCAACTCGGGACGGGTGAACGGCCGCCGTCGGCACGGTAGCGACCCGAAACGAGAAACAAGCTATTTGACGGACGGGCCGTAATCGAGGATAATGCACGATTTCGTGGTAGTCGGTGCGGGGCCCGCCGGGTCACGGTTTTCACGACGGGCTGCGAACGCGGGACACGACGTTCTCGTTCTCGAACGTGGACGAGTGGGGACGCCACTCGCGTGTTCCGGCCACGTCAGTACCGACATTTGGAACTTTACTCCCGATGGAGCACGCGACGAGCTTCTGCAAAACGAAGTCTACGGTGCTCGGTTCCACGTCGATGGGCCGGGTTCGGCGGACCATCAGTTCTACAAGAAGGAAGTCATCTCCAACGTCATCGACCGGGTCGGTCTCGACCGGACGCTCGCCCGTGCCGCCGAGGATGCCGGAGCCGATTTGCGCGAAAACCACAGCGTCTCGGCGGTCGAGGAACACGGCGAATACGTCGATGTTACCGCGAACACGCCGGACGGAACCGAGACGTTTCGCGGGAAGATGGTGGTCGGCTGTGACGGCCCCGCCTCCCGTGTCCGACGGGAACTCCACCTGCCGGAGCCGGACGAGAAGCTCCAAGGCGTGCTCGGTTTCACGACCGAAGACGACGGCGGCGATTTCGTCGACGTTCACCTGACTGCACCTCGGTTCTTCGCGTGGCGAATCCCCCGTGGAGCGGAGGGCGTCGAGTACGGACTGGCCGCGCCGCCGGGCGAGAGCGCCCGCGAGTTGTTCGACCGATTTACGGCGGACTACGGCGTCGAAATCGGGAATTTCTGCGCCGGGATGATTCCCATCGGTCCGGCACCGCGCGTCACCGCACATCGAGGGTTCCTCATCGGCGACGCCGCCGCGCAGACGAAGCCGTTCACCGGCGGGGGAATCCTCTACGGGATGACTTCGGCCGATCACGCCGCCGAAACGGTCGATCCCGACGACCCCGGAACGCTCGCCGATTACGAGCGCGCGTGGCGTCGGGAACTGAAGAACGAAATCCGACTGGGCCACTGGCTGCGGCGGGCGTACTCGCTCCCGAAACCGATCCAAACGGTCGGTCTCTCGGCGATGGAGGGCGAAATCGGCGTCCACATGGACAAACCCTCGTCGCTCTTCTCGACGGACCACCTCCGGACGTTGCTGAAACGCACCTCGTAGGCTCGGACTACCCGAAATAGCGTGTGATGCCGTCTCGATCCTGCCCCCATTTTCCGTTTTCATAATCCCCGTAACGACATGCTGGTTTCCTGTGGGACAGCGAGCGACGGATCGTACCGTCGTCCGCTTTCGATTCGTCGTGACGACCGAACGGGGAACTGGTAGTTTGGCCTCCGGTATCTAAATGCACAGTCTATTAAATTTAATTTACAAAATTACTAGAGAAAATATTTTAAATGAGTTCTACTTTTGGATGAATGGAACATGCCATCCAGACGTAACCTACTCAAGACGATCGGTACGGCAGGCACGGCGGGACTCGGTGCGGTTGCGTTCAGTGGAACTGCTGCGGCCAAGCCGACGGTCCATTGGCAACCGGCCGATTCGAGCAACTACACGGCGGCGGACCGTGGTGCGGGACTGATCGACTGGGTCATCATCCACACCGTACAGGGGTCGGCGAGCAGCGCGGCCAACTGGTTCCAAGACCCCGACGCGGACGTCAGCGCACACTACATCGTCGCCGAGGACGGCTACAAATATCAGAGCGTCAGCGACATCAACATCGCGTGGCACGCCGGTGACTGGGACTACAACAAGTACTCCGTCGGTATCGAACACGGCGGCTACGTCAGCGGGACCTACGAGGAAGCACAGTACGAGGCGTCGGCCAAACTGGCCAGTTGGCTCTGTGACCAGTACGGCGTGCCGAAACAGCACCCGACGAGCGTCCCGAGCGACGCCGCGAACCCGGCCAACGGCGGTATCATCGGGCACTCACAGGTCCCCTCCAGCAGTCACACCGACCCCGGTTCGAACTGGGATTGGGACCACTACATCGACCTCGTCAACTCCTACTGAGGTGAGCGGTCGAACGACCCGTTTTTTCACCGCTCGTCCCGGGCCATCCGTTCGAATCGCTGGACGAGATACCGAATCGACACGCCGAACGAGAGGACTCCAAGAAAGAGGAAGGCGACGAAGCGAAGCCAGATTCCGTCGGTGACCCCCGCGACGAGTGCCTTCACCGGCCAGTAGAGCGGCACGATTCCGACGCCGTACTGCCACGGTTCGGGGAGCAACGCGATTCCCGCGACCGGAACGATCAACAGCAGGCCGAGCAGTTTGTTGATGACCACGCCCTCGATGGAGTCGCGTGCTAGCCCCGCGAACAGGAACGCGATGGCTGGTCCAGCGAGCGCGACGACGACCGTAACGGCCACGAGCACGAGTGGCGGTACCCGGACGAGGCCGAACAGCATCACGGTCGGAATCGTCACGACGGCACCGACGAGATACGCCGTCGCGCCGCGGTAGCGAAGGTAGCCACGGCCGGTCAGGGGCGTCGTCCGGAGCGCGGCCAGCACGCCTTGCTCGCGGTCTTCGAGCACGAAGAAGCCGACCACGAACCCGTAGATGTAGGGCGGGAACGTGATGACGAATCCGAGCACCAGCGGATAGTACGGAACGAGCGAGATGGTCGGGAGATAGTGCTGGTTGAGGAAGGGGAGTGCAACGTGAGCGAGCAGGGCGAGCAGTAGCGGGCCGGTTCCCGCGACGAGGAGGAGCGGGTCACGGAACCACTTCTTCCCGTCCGCGAGCGCCATGCCGCCGACGGGTCCCAGATCACGAACCGTTCCGAGGCGGGACGATTTCGTCCCGTTCCCTCCGTTCGTTTCGCTCCGGGACGGACGGTGCTGTACGATGTGGCGATGGAACTCCCGCTCCGCCACGGCGAACGCGAGGAGGCTTCCGAGCGACAGGTAGCCCACCGCGTACACGAACTCCACCGACCCAATCCCGTGAAACGCGCCGTCGATGAGTATCAGGGCGGGTCGGACGGGAAGCAGGTAGAAAACCGGCGTGTCGAAGAGACCGAAGAACGACAGCAGCGGTGCGTACAGTACCGCGCCGTACAAAAGCGCGCTCAGGAAGTAGTCGTTTATCGAGTCGAACCGGGCGACGCTGACGAACCCGACGAGGACGAACGGAATCGACGTGAGCGCCACGCCGAGCACCAGAAGGGGGACGTTCACGCCGCTCGGATGGACGACGAGGGCGAGCACCGTCGCCACGACGACCGCGAGAAGGGTCAAGGACGTGACTTTGGAGACGAGATAGCCCCGGACACCGAGCGGCGAAACGACGAGGGCGTCGAGAACGCCCTCGCGTTTCTCGATGAGGACGAGCGCGGCGATGAAGTAGAAACCGAGGACGGCCGGGTCGGAGAGGACGATGAACACCAACCCACGCTCGGCCACCGATGCCGGGAGTTCGAGTCCGACGAACGCGACGACGTAGAACGCCGTCAGTACGGCGTACACGGTGTAGAAGCCGTATCGACGCTGAAGTCGTACGTCCCACCGAACCATCGCGGCGATCGGGTTCACTCTAATCTCTCCCCCGTCACTTCGAGGAAGACGGTCTCCAGCGTGGCCTCCTCGGTGTGGAGCGTTTCGATGTCGTTCCCCGCGAGCAGCGACCGGAACTTCGCGTTCCCGTTTAGCCCGTCGAGCGCGAACCGCGCGGTTTGCGGGCGGTTCCCATCGCGGTACTCCACCCGAACCGTCCGCGACCCGTACTCCCGTTTCAATGCCTCGGGGTCCCCGACGAGCGGAATCCGGCCATTCACGATGAACGCCACCCGGTCACAGAGTTGGTCGGCGACGGTCATGTCGTGGGTCGTCAGGAACACCGTCGTGCCAGCGTCGCGGAGGTCGGCGATGGCCGTCTTGATCCGCTTCGCGTTGCCGGGGTCGATACCGCTCGTCGGTTCGTCCAGAAAGACGAGTTCGGGGTCGTGCAGGAGTGCGCGGATGAAGTTGAGACGCATCGCCATCCCCTTCGAATAGGTGCCCACGCGCCGGTCGATGGCGTCCGCAAGTCCGACGAGCGAGAACAGTTCGTCGATATCCCTCGTTTCAGTCCGGTGGAGCGACGCGAACAGTTCGAGGTTCTCGCGACCGGTGAGTTTGGGATACTGGTTCGGGGATTCGGCCGAAACCCCGATTTTGTCGTAGTAAATGCCGTCCCAGTCGCGGACTTCCCGGTCGAAGACGCGGACTGACCCGCGGTAGTCGTCCAGCAGTCCGGTGAGGATTTTCTGGGTCGTACTCTTTCCGGCCCCGCTGGGACCGAGGAAGCCGAATATCTCGCCCGAATCGACCGCGAAGGAGAGATCACGAAGCGTGTCGTTCTCGGCGTTCGGGTACGCGAAATCGAGGCTATCAACGTGAATCATCGGTAGTGAGTAGGGTGGAAAATCGACCGCTGGAACGGTAATTGTCGCGTATCATTCGTCGAATAGTGGTTGGGCCGTCGGGTCCGAATATATGGTACGCCACATGTAGCCTTATTTATATGGGGTGCGGAGAGTGAGTCGATGGCTTCCGTTCGATTTCGGGTGACGCTCCCCGAGCGTCTTTGGATCGGAAAGATATCGCGCGAATACGAGGCCGCGGAATTCCGCGTTCTGTCCGGTATCGGCGGCGACGAGCGTGCGAGCGCGCTCGTGGAAACGACCGGCGTCCCGGTGGACGACCTGCGGGAGAGCGCGGAGCGCGACTCCTCCATCGACTCGTTTCGGGTCGTCATGCACGGCGACGGAAAGACCGTGTTCCGGAACGAAGCCACGTCGCACGAGACGTACGATATCTTCCGCGAGACCGGGACGATGCCGGAGTATCCGGTAACGATTCGAAACGGATCCGTGGACGTGAGCGTCACGGAAACGCGGGAGCGGGTCGTCGAATTGAAGCAGGCGCTGGAGAGGATGGGTGCGGCCGTCGAAATCGTCGCCGTTCGGACGACGGGCGATTCGAGCGGATTGCTCACCGAGCGCCAGGCGGAAATCGTGGACCTCGCCGTTGAAGAGGGGTACTACGAGGTGCCACGTCGCTGTTCGATAACGCGACTGGCGGAACTGCTCGACGTGTCGAAATCGACCGTGAGCGGGGTGCTCCATCGGGCGGAGTCGAGACTCGTGCACGAGTATTCGGCCGCGTCGTCGGAGTCGTGAACGGAAAAATCGAAAACGATTTTGCGTCTATTCCAGGTCGTACAGCGCGCCGTACTTCTCGTTCACGTAGTCGAGGAAGTAGTCGGCGGTGAAGCTCTCCCCGGTCGCGTGCTCGATGAGGTCGTCGGTGGTGTACAGACAGCCGTACTGGTGGATGTTGGTGGTCAGCCAGTCGTGGAAGTCGTCGAACTCGCCCGCTCGAATCTGGCCGTCGAGGTCGTCGATGTCCTCGTCGGCTTTCGCGTACAATTGCGCGGCGAGGACGCTGCCGAGCGAGTAGGTCGGGAAGTAGCCGAAACTGCCGTGGCTCCAGTGGATGTCCTGCAGGCAGCCTTCGGCGTCGGTGTCGGGGCGGATGCCCAGATATTCCTCGTACTTGTCGTTCCAGAGTTCGGGCACCTCGTCCACTTCGATTTCGCCGCGGATGAGTTGCTTCTCGATTTCGAAGCGCACCACGATGTGCATGTGGTAGGTCAACTCGTCCGCCTCGACGCGGATGAGGTTGTCCTCGTGGACGCGGTTCGCGGCCTCGTAAATCTCCTCGACGGAGACGTCCTCCGCGTCCGAGAAGCGTTCCTTGACGAGCGGGAGGAAGTTCTCCCAGAACGCACGCGACCGGCCGACGTTGTTCTCCCAGACGCGGGACTGGGATTCGTGGACCGTCAGGTCGCGCGCCTGACCGAGCGGCGTGCCGTACTGTTCGTCAGGCAGTCCCTGCGTGTAGGTGGCGTGGCCGAACTCGTGGACCGTGCTCATCAGCGCGCCGAGCGGGTCGCTCTCGTCGAAACGCGTCGTCACGCGGGCGTCGAACTGCGTTCCGCTGGAAAACGGGTGCGGCGCGGTGTCGAGACGGCCGCGGTTCCAGTCGTAGCCGAGCGTGTCGAGTACGTCGCGCGAGAGTTCCTCCTGAATCTCGGCGTCGTAGGTGTCCTGGAACGGCGTGGCGAGTTCCACATGGCTCTCGCGCACAGCGTCGATGAGCGGGACGAGTTCGTCGCGGAGTTGCTCCAAGGTCTCCTCCGCGGTGTCGATGCCGAGGTAGGGTTCGTACTCCTCGAACAGTACTTCGTAAGGGTCCTTGTCCGGGTCGATGTGCTCGGCGTACTCACGCTCCAGTTCGACCAGTTTTTCGAGCGTCGGCGCGAAAATCGAGAAGTCGTCCTCCTCGCGCGCTTGCTTCCACTTCGGCAGGGCTTCGGACGTGGTGCGCGAAATCTCCTCGACCAACTCGCCGGGGACGCGAGTCGCCCGCTCGTACTCCCGCCGAACCTCGCGGACGACGGCGGCCTGCTCGTCGTCCAAGTCCTCCGATTCGAGTTCGTCCAGCATCTCCCCCATCTCGTCGGCGGTCAACAGTTCGTGCGAAATCGCGGACAGCGCCGAGCGCTGTTGTGACCGGGCGGGCGTGCCACCTTCGGGCATCACGACTTCTTGGTCCCAGCCGAGAATTCCGGCGGCGTTCTGGACGTTCGAAATTCGTTTTACTTCCCCGAGAAACTCCTCGTACGTGGATTCTGTGGTGGCTTCAGTTGCCATCGTCGGATGTTTGGTGTCACCGATTATCAATGAATGGGTTTCGGTACGAAACTAGGGGAGATGAGCGATAGTGAGGGGGACTTCCGGACTCATTTCTTGCTCGCCACGATCACAGTCACGTCGTCGTCCTAGCGCTCGTAGGATGCAACGGTGTTGCCGTAGCCGACGATCACCGAATTGTCGCGGATGAGGGGTCGCATGGTGGACCGGTCGGGGAGATCGTATTTGACGAGTCGTTTACCGCCGGTCGCGAAGACGGAGAGATATCTTTTGAGCCTCCTGTTTCCGCGATCGGTTTCGACTTCCTCCATGGTCTCGACGCCGATGGCATCCTCGGTGACGGTGAGGGGGGTTCCGTAGTTGACGCGGGTGCGCCAGCGCTCCGCGCCGGACGCGTGATAGGCGATGAGATACGTCTCGGTTGCGAACATGTTCCGGTGGTGGGTCGAGTAGAGGGTGAGGAGGGTGTAGACGGTCGAGTCGGCGACCGCGGGGACGGCGTTCACGGAGGCAATCCAGTGGCTCTCGGCGAGCCAGAGATGTGTTCCGTCCGTCGAGTCGAGCGCGACCAACCCCCTGTCGGTCGCGACGAACACCGTCCCGTCGTGGTACGTCAGTCGCGCATCGCCCCCGACATGGGTCTTCCAAATCGTCGCACCGTCGTTCGCCGAGTAGGCCCTGACGATGCCCGAGGGGGATGCCGCGAAAACGTGGTCGCCGTCGGTGGCGATCGACGCTTGCATGCTGCCGAACGGACGAATCCACCGGACCCGTTCGGCCTCCAAATCGATGGCGAAGACGGTGTATTTCTCGAACTCGTCGTTGTAGCCGATGCCGAACAACCGCGACCCCGAGACGACCGGTTCGTAGCGCCCGAGTGACAAGTAGCCGCTGTGCATCCGCACCGGGTCGCCGCCGTCGATCGGGATGGAGCGGATGGTTCCATTGGACTCGACGAACGCCCGGTCGTCGTAAACGACGGGGGCAGTGGTGATTCTCGACAGGTCGGCGAGTCGTTTATAGTCGCCCGAAAATCGAAGGTGGCCGAGTTCACCGTCCGGGGTGAGCGTCGTCGCCAGAACGAGGCCGTGGTCGGAGACGGATCTAGCCCGGGCTGGCATCCCGTCGAGTTCGACGGACCAGTTCGGCTGTTGCCGATCCGGTTGCGCTTCGAGCGTGTTACAGCCAGCACTCACCACCGACAAACCGAGGCCGATAGCACCCAGAAAGTTTCGTCGGGACGAACGGCCGCCCATACTAATACGTTCGAAAGCGAGAACTAAAGCGTTCCGACGCCGCTCTAACGTTTTTCTACCAGCACCGCGAACGGAGAGGCATGCTCCGGGTCGCCATCATCAGCGACACGCACATCCCGTCGCGTGCGAATCGAATCCCCGACTGGGTACGAACCCGAATCCTTCGGGCGGACCACACGATTCACGCGGGGGACTTCGATTCAGCCGACGCGCTGGCGTCGATACACGAACTGACGGACGGGAACTACACTGCCGTGGGAGGGAATACCGACCCGAAATCGCTTCGGTTGCCCGACGTGACGACCCTCGACATCGGTGGCGTCACGTTCGTCGTCACACACGGGACCGGCCCGAAACGCGGGTACGAATCCCGGGTCGCACGAATCGTTCGCGAGGCGGTTGACGGCGACCTCGATTCGTCCGTCGTCGGTGTCGCCGGGCACACGCACCGACCGATGGACGAGGAGGTCGATGGCGTTCGCCTGCTGAATCCGGGGAGTGCGACGGGTGCTGTCCCGGCGGACACGGCGACGATGTTCGTCGCGACGGTCGAAGACGGTGCCTGCTCGGTACAACGACACGAAAGCTGACCGGTTTTGCGCCTTCCGGGCGGGTTTTTATCGGCGCGCACCAACGACCGGACATGAACGTTTTCGCGGTTCCGGGGATTCCCGAGGTCGAACCCGGCGACGACATCGCCGCGCTCGTCGCGGAGCGAGTCGACCTCGAACCCGGCGACGTGTTGTTGGTCGCGAGCACCATCGTCTCGAAAGCCGAGGGACGAACGGCGACCATGGACGACTTCCCGGCGAGTCCGCGGGCGGAGGAAATCGCCGGTCGCCTGTCCGAACTCTCCGGCGAGGAGAAGGACCCACGGTTCGCACAGGCCGTCATCGAGGAGAGCACCGAACTCATCATGGAAGCGCCGTTCCTGCTCACCTCGACGCGGTTCGGCCACATCGGCGTGAACGCGGGCATCGACCGTTCGAACACGGGCGATGCCGACCTGTTGTTGCTCCCGAAGCGACCGAACGAGAGCGCCGCCCGGATTCGCTCCGGTCTCCCCATCGACGTGCCCGTCGTCGTCACCGACACCTGCGGGCGGCCGTTTCGACACGGCCAGCGCGGCGTCGCTATCGGTTGGGACGGTATTTCTGCGAGTCGTGACTGGCGGGGTGAACACGACAGGGACGGCCACGAACTCGAAGTGACGGTGGAATCCGTCGTGGACGAACTCGCCTCGGCGGCCAACCTCGTGAGCGGCGAGGGCGACGACGGCCTGCCGGTCGTCGTCGTCCGCGATTGGGAGTTCGGCGACCACGGCGGAAGCGACAACCTGTTCCGGTCGGTCGATGGCGATTTCGTCCGGCAGGCGCTCCGGAGGTGGGAGTTTGCGGGCGATTGAGATCACACCCGAGGACCCGATTTCCGAACTGGTCGAACTCGGCGAGACGGCGGAGGATGCGGGGTTCGACACGCTGTTCGCCAGCAGTCACTACAACAACCGCGACCCCTTCACGGTCCTCTCGCGCATTGCCGACGTCACCGAGGACATCCGCCTCGGACCGGGCGTCGTCAACCCGTACGAGAGCCATCCCGTCACGCTCGCTTCACGCACCGCAACGCTGGACGAAGCGAGCGACGGCCGGGCCGTGTTCGGCGTCGGCGCGGGCGACCGCTCCACGCTCCGGAACCTCGGCATCGACCGCGACCGACCGCTTCGTCGCGTGCTGGAGACGATGAAGGTCTCGAAGCGACTCTGGGCGGGCGAGCGCGTGACCCACGAGGGAACGTTCACCGCGCGGGACGCCGGACTGAACTACGACGTTGGCGAGATTCCGGCGTACGTCGGCGCACAGGGACCGCACATGCTCCGAATGAGCGCGAAACACGCCGACGGCGCGCTGGTCAACGCCTCGCATCCGCGGGATTTCGAGTGGGCGAGCGAGCGCATCGCGGAAGGGTTGGACGAACGCCCCGATGGGAGGGGTGAGTTCGACTTCGCGGCGTACGCCTGCGTGAGCGTGGCCGAAGACGGTGAAGCGGCGCGCGAAGCGGCCCGCCCACCGGTGGCGTTCATCGCGGGTGGTGCGGCAGGGCCGGTGCTCGACAGACACGGAATCGACGGCGAGTTGGCGTCCGAAATCGGTGAGAAGATCGGTGCGGGCGAGTTCTCGGCGGCGTTCGACGCCGTGACGCCGACGATGATAGACGCCTTCTGTATCGCCGGGGAACCCGACACGGTGGCCGATAGGATTGCCGCCGTGCTCGACTACACCGACAGTTTCGTCGCCGGGTCACCGCTCGGCCCGGATCGAAAAGAAGCGATATCCCTCACTGCGGCGGCGCTTGACCGGGCGAATCGGCAGTGATCACGCCGCCGATCGCGCCGATGACGAGGTAAATTCCCAGAAG
Organism: Haladaptatus sp. AB643; assembly: GCF_024136975.1. Lineage (NCBI taxonomy): Archaea > Methanobacteriati > Methanobacteriota > Halobacteria > Halobacteriales > Haladaptataceae > Haladaptatus > Haladaptatus sp. AB643. The sequence goes on along the minus strand of NZ_JAMYJW010000016.1, from coordinate 22,812 downwards.
GACGGAAAAGCCGACGAAGATCGCCCCGAACAGGAGCAAAATCGCTGGGATGGGGTTTGCCGATGCCGTTGCGACGTCGCCGAACAGGCGAATCAGTTCGCTGATGTTCGAGATGAGTCCTGCCATACGTGCCACTGCGTACCGGGGGTACTTGGTTGCTCCGTCACGCTTACGGCTTGGGGCTTCGTAGGCGGGACCGTGCCGAAGGATACGTCGCTCTCGGAGTTCGCGGGGACAACGGACGAACCGGATGAACCGGACGAGCGGATCGCGGACGAATCGAGAGAGGGGGAGCAGGTGGACGACGAACCGGTAACTGAAGAGCGAGCAGAAGGAGAACCGGTCGAAACCGACGGGACCGACGAGACCGGCGAGGACGTATCCGAACTGGACTCCGACGATATCGAACCCGCCAGAGCGACGTACGATTGGACGCCTGACGGCGCGAACTGTGCGTGCTGTGGGTCCAGCGTCGAGAAACGCTGGCGCGACGAGGACGGGATGGTCTGTGCCGACTGCAAGGTGTGGTGAGCGCGTGAAATTTCTCGGATACCGTCCGACCAGCTAGCGACCTCTCTTCTCTCCGAACACAGCAATTTTGGAAACATGATGGATCGAATGGAACCGATCTCTTCTGCTGAGCTCCTCGAAACATCAATGCACAAAGTATTCAAGGGTAACCGGGACACCTCTTGGCGTAGCGACAAAAGTTACAAAGGTACGCTTCGATAGTACGCGTAACGAGGGAGACGCCCCCCTAGCGTCCCCACTTCCCACAAGGACCCGTTTCGACCAATCGCGCATTCATAGCATGAAGGAAGCTAACAAAGATCCAGAGCAGACCCCCGTAGAGCGGCCGACCAACGAGTTCGCGGACCCCCTCTCGGTACAGGACGCGGCGGACCTGTCAGGACGTATCATCGACAACATCGAACACGTTATCGTCGGGCAACACGACGCCGCCGAGCATATTTTGACGACGATTCTCGCGCGCGGCCACCTCCTTCTCGAAGACGTTCCCGGCGTCGGCAAGACGATGCTCGCCCGGTCGTTGGCGCGCTCCATCGACTGTTCGTTCAAACGCGTGCAGTTCACGCCCGACCTCCTCCCCTCGGACGTGACCGGCGTCAACATCTTCAACCAGAAAACGAACGAGTTCGAGTTCCAACCCGGTCCTATCTTCGGCAACGTCGTCCTCGCCGACGAGATCAATCGCGCACCGCCGAAGACCCAATCCGCCCTGTTGGAAGCGATGGAGGAAGAGCAGGTGACCATCGACGGGAAGACCCACGACGTTCCCAACCCGTTCACGGTCATCGCGACGCAGAACGCCATCGAACAGGACCGGACGTACGAACTCCCGGTCGCCGAAATCGATCGTTTCATGAAGAAGCTCTCGCTCGGCTACCCCAATCCGCAGGACGAATCGGAAGTCCTCCGGCGCGTCGTCGGCGAGCATCCGATTCGCCGACTCGACCCCGTCGCGAGCGCGAGCGACATCCGACGGGCGAGGGCGACGATCACGAAAGTGACCGTGAAAAAGCCGGTCAGGGAGTACGTCACCCGACTCGCGAACTACACCCGCGACCACTGCCAACTCGGTGTCAGCCCCCGAGGATCGATTTCGCTGCTCCGTGCGGCCCAAGCACGGGCCGTCCTCGACAGTCGGGAGTACGTCATCCCGGACGACGTGAAGACGGAAGCCGAAGTCGTGCTCTCCCACCGCGTACGGGGTGACACGGGTGTCATGGGCGGTGAAGAAGGGCGGACGATGATCCGAAAGGCCCTCGACAACGTCCCGGTGGAGTGAGATGCTGACACGACGTGCATGGATGTTCATCGCCGTCGGTGTCGCCGGATTCGCGTTGGCCGCCTCGTTCGGCGCTCGGTCGCTGAACGCCGTGGTTGCCCCGCTTCTCGTGGCGATACTCGTCGGCTTCATCCAGTTGAAGCGGACGAAACGCCCACAACTCGACGTGTCCGCGCCGAACGTCGGGTCCCGGGAGGAAGCGGTGACGATAACACTCGACTTCGACGCGCCGGACCCGTTCGCGGGAACCGTCGATCTGGAACTCGCCGACGGACTGGAGTACGATGGCGGCCCCATCGAGACCAGCATCGGCGAGACCGCGGTCGAATTCGACGTTCGCCTCACGAAGCGTGGCGAGCAGACCATCGGCCCGGTGCGGGTCGTGGCCGAAGACGTGTTCGGCCTGTTCGAGGAGACTTTCACCCATCAGATCCGGGAGTCCATTCTCGTCTTCCCACGGGTAGAACCGGTCGACGGCGTGACGACCGCACGCGCGCTCGAAGACAGTCACACGAACGCGGCACGACGCGAGTTCGACCAACTGCGGGAGTACCAGGTGGGTGATCCGCTTCGGGACATCCACTGGAAATCGAGCGCGAAGCGGCCGGTCGGGGAGATGTTCGTCCGGCAGTTCGAACCGCAGGAGGAGAGTCAGCAGATACGGATCGTGGCGGAGGCGAACGCGGGTCGTGTCGATGCCGTCGCGGACGCGACGGCGAGTATCGCGGCGGCCCTGCTCGACATCGGAGTCTCTGTCGGGGTGACCACGCCCGACGGTCACGTCGGACCCGATGGCAGTACCGACCAGCGAACGCGGATTCTCACTGTCCTCGCACACATGGAGAGCGGACAGGTGCACGAACGCGAGCGAGCGCACGCGGACCTGCTCGTTCGCGGACTGACCGACCAACGGGACGTGACGATTCGGTGGGGCCGTGACACCATGTCGTTCGACGAATTCACGTCGCGACGGGGACGGACGAGCGCCCTCGACGGGGTGCGGGCCGATGGAGGTGAGAAGTCGTGAGCACGGCACGCGGTTTCTCTATCGGCGACGTGACGATTCCGTATCAGGGCCTCGCCATCGCTTCGACGGCAGTTCTCATCGGGTCGTCGCTGAAGGTCCTCTACGACATCACGAACATCGCGGGGGATACGGATACCCTTCTCCTGCTCGTCGCTGGTGCCTTCATCGGTGCGACGCTCCTGGCCCGGGTCGTCCCCGAATGGGTCGCCTGTGGCATCGGCGCGCTATTGCTCGCTGGCGGGATGTTCGGCTACTACACGACGATTCCGGGAGGGGTGGACGTCTTCTCTCAGACGGGTCACATCATCGCCGACAACATCGCCCTGCTGACCGGCCTGTCGATTCTGGAGATGCGAAAGGTCGGAACGTGGGCGTTGGGCGTCGCACCGGCAACCGTGTTCGTCCCGTGGTATCTCGTCTTCCGACGGCGATACATGCTCGCCGCTGCGGCAGGTGGCGCGGCACTCGGCTTCTTCGTTCTCACGGGTGACGCCGGGTCGTTCGTGACGCTCGTCGGGATGCTCGGCGCACTCGGCATCGTCGCCTTCGGGACGATGGCTCGCTACGGCGGGACCGTCGGACAGGTCGACGTGCTGGTCGTCGCGCTCATCGTGATGGTACTGTTGTCCGCCACGATGAGTGTCGTCCCCGGCGGTCGAGCAAGTCCGATTCTCCCCAGTCAAAGCAGTGGTGGCTCGGGCGGTAGTGGCGGTCTCATCAGTAACAGCGCACAACTTTCGATTCAGGGGAGTATCGAACTCTCGCCGAAGGTACAGTACACGGTGACGGCGAACCACGGGAGTTACTGGAAGGTCGCATCCTACGACCGATACACTGGAGACGACTGGATACGGACCGGGAAGAGCCAATCCTATCACGCGCAGTCGTCGCTCGGTCAGTCCTACACGGTGCGACAGACGTTCACCGTCAAAGCGAAACAGGTGGACGCGATGCCAGCCGCGTGGAAGCCCATCAAAGTCATCGGCTCACAACAGCAATCGAACACGCGAATCAGCAGCGCTGGGAGCCTCTCGCCGACACAGCCGTTGACGAACGGCAGTTCGTACAGCGTCGTCAGCGAAGTTCCGTCGGCGTCCCCATCCGGTCTGAACGAGGCCGGTACGGCGTATCCGAGCGATATCGAGAATCAGTACACCCGCCTTCCCGGCAGTACGCCACAGCGGTTGACGACGAAGACCAACGAGATAACCGCCGACGCGAAAACACCGTATCAGAAAGCCACCGCCATCGAACAGTGGTTGGAGGAGAACAAGGAGTACTCGCTCCACGTGAAGCGGCCGGACGGCAACATCGCTGACTCGTTCGTCTTCGATATGGACAAAGGCTACTGTGTCTACTACGCGACGGCGATGACCGCCATGCTCCGGACACAGGGCATTCCCGCACGGTTCGTCACGGGCTACACGAAGGGACAGCGGACGGACGAGGACACGTGGGTCGTCCGCGGCCTCGATTCGCACGCGTGGGTCGAGGTGTACTTCCCGGACACCGGGTGGGTTCGTTTCGACCCGACCCCGTCCACACAGCGCTCGAACGCCGAACAGCAAATCGTGGACGAGGCCCGGCAGAACGGCAAATCGGGCGTCGATACGGCGGGAAGCCAGAACGGAACGTGGACGCCGGAGACGACGACCGCCACCACGACATCCGACACGACGACCACCACGACCACGACGACTAGCCCTGAGAATGGGTCGAACGTCTCCACCGGTCCGAACGGCCGTGGCAACGTCGGCGATAAACTCGGCACCAGTGGCCCGACGACGACAACGACGACAACGACGAACGCGAGCGCCCTCGGGGGCGGCGGCGGTGGTATCCCCATCGAACTACCTTCGAAATCACAGTCGCTCTACGGCGGCTTGCTACTCGTCGGCCTGCTGCTCACGGCACGACGGATGGGTCTCATCGAGTGGGCGTACCGAACCGTGTGGATGCGCTGGCAACCGCGCGAGGACCCCGGAACCGACGTCGAGCGTGCGTTCGACAGGTTGGAGTACTATCTGTCACGCAAGCATCGCAAACGTCGCCCGGGCGAGACGCCGCGCGAGTACCTCGCCTCGCTCTCGCACGTCGGCATCGACGAGCGGGCACGACGTGTCGGTTCTCTGTATGAACGGGCACAGTACGCGGGCGAGGTGACACGCGAGAATGCAGATGAAGCGGTATCTCTCGTAAACGAGATCGTTCGCGGGTCCACGCCGGACGGGACGAGCGGGTAACGGCCGTTCGATATGGCAACATACCCGACAATGTTTAATAGGTTGGTTTCGTAGCCCCATGCGTAATGTCGGAAGTCTGCTCGACGTGCGGGCTGCCTCAGGAGCTTTGCGTCTGTGAAGACGTCGCAAAAGAATCCCAGCAGATCACCATCCGCATCGACGAGCGCCGTTATGGAAAAGAGGTAACGATAATCGAAGGATTTGACCCAAAGGACGTGGACGTAGACAGTCTCTCCTCGGACCTGAAGTCGAAGTTCGCCTGCGGTGGCACGGTCGAGAAGGGTCAGATAGAGCTTCAAGGAAACCATACCGGACGCGTCGAGGATTTCCTCCGCGACCGCGGGTTCAACGTCGCCTGACGAGCGCCTGTTGGTCGGATATCAGCATACTACACCCCATTTTTCGCAGTCTTTGAACGTGAGCGACAGCCGTCCGCAACGAAACTCAGAACGGGGCGTCCTGCTCCCGTTCGGTGCCATCAGACGATTCGAGTTCGTACTCCCAATCGGTCAATCCACCGGCCATGCTCTCGACCGGCACGTCTCCGGAGACGCCCTCGTAGGAGCCGATGAGTCGCGCGGCCTGGACGCTCGATTTTCCGAGCGGGCAGACGGTGACGACGCGGTCGGCATCGTTCAGTTCGCTGACTCGGCGGGGAAGCGTGTGGAACGGGATGTTTTCGCTGCCCGGGATGTGCCCGCCGTCGAACTGCGGTTCGGGTCGGATATCGACGATACGAACGTCCTCCTCGGACTCGATAAGGTCGTGAACGTCTTCGGTGGAGATTTCGCCGTCCATCGACGGGGGATATGGGAGCGGGCCGAATAAGCGACCCGGTCGGGGTATCTAAATCAACCCTTCTTCGCGAGCGAGCAGGAGCGGCGGTAATCCCCACCCGCAGGTCGGACCGGTTCGGACCGCGTCGATGGCGTCCGAGACGGGCACCGTCCGAACGTCGATGAACTCGTCGGATTCGAGGTGCTGGTCGCCCGCCATCAGATCCGAGGCGAAGACGACGGCCCGCTGTTTTCGCATGCCCGCCGACGGGTAGTACGTTTCGAGCAGTTCGACGTTACCCGCTCGATAGCCGGTCTCCTCGTACAGTTCCCGTTTCGCGGCGCTCTCGTAGGATTCGCCGGGTTCCATCCGCCCGGCGGGACAGGAGAGTACTCGCTCACCGAGTCGCGGTCGGTACTCCTCGATAAGGACGACTTCGTCGCCGGTTCGGGCGACGACGGCCACGGCGTCCGGCGGGTCGAACCAAGACCGACGAACCGTCCTTCCGTCCGGTCGTTCGAGGGTGTCGTACCCGACCGCGTGGCCGAGAAGCGAAACCCCGCGTCGCGCGTGGAGTTTCCAGTTCATTGATCGAGCAGACCTTCAGTTTCGGCGAGCAGGAGCGCCTCGATGGTCGCGTCGTTGGCCGGGTCCTCACGGGCCGCGGCGAGGGCGTCCTCGACCGGAACCGTCCGCACCGAGAGGAATTCGTTGTCGTCCAGATCACGTTCCGCCGGGGTCAACCCCTCCGCGAAGACGATGGCGCGCTCGTGGCGGAGGGCACCTGTGGCGACCCAGAACGTTTCGAGCAGCGAGAGACCGGCGGCTTCGAACCCGGTCTCCTCCCGGAGTTCACGCCCTGCGGCGGCCGTGTACGACTCGCCGTCCTCCACGACACCGGCGGGACACTCCAAGCAGGTCTCCCCGATGACGGGGCGGTACTGCTCGACGAAGATTACTTGCCCGTCTTCGATCGCGAGGATGACGACCGCGGACGGGAGGTCGGCCCAGTAGTATTTCTTCGTCGTCCCGTCGGGTTGTTCGACGAGGTCGTAGCCGCCGGTGTACCACCCGGTTTCGTACTCGGCTTTCGATTCGAGTACCGGCCAGTCGTGATCGTGCCAGTCGTCGGTCATGGTCGTGACTGAGGGAGTGAGTCGTTAAAATCGAACTGATGGGAGATAGAAATCAGTCGTGGTGTGCGGAGTTGTCCTGCGGGTCGTAGCCGAGGACCTCACGCGCTCGGTCGATGGAGTAGTACTTCCGGTCGTTGTCCGAGATGCCGTAGACGATTTCGTAGTCGTAGTCGGCCGACAGACAGCGGTCGAACAGGTGGGCACAGTCGCGGTAGGAAAGCCACATCGCTTGCCCGCGTTCGTAATCTATCGGCGGGTGGCCTTCGGTCAGGTTACCGATTCGGACACAGGCCACGCTGATGTCGAACTCGTCGTGGTAGTATCGACCGAGCGTTTCCCCGGCGGCCTTGCTGACGCCGTAGAGGTTGCTCGGACGGGGGAGTTCGGTGCCGTCCAGTCGGAACTCGTCGTGTGACCGGTAGAGGTCGGGGGTACGCTCTTCCGTCTCGTAGGCACCGACGGCGTGGTTCGACGAGGCGAACACGAACTTCTCGACGCCAGCGTCCACTGCCGCTTGGAGCACGGTGTGTGTCCCGTCGATGTTGTTGCCGAGCACGCTGTTCCACGGCGCTTCCGGACGGGGGTCCCCAGCGAGATGGATGATCGCCCCCGCACCGTCCACTGCCTCGTAAACGGCATCGTAGTCGGTGATATCGGCGACGAAAAACTCGTTAGACGGTTCCGCCGCTGGCGGTTCCCTGTCGAGCAATCGCCACTCGTATTTCGATTCGAGGTCGCCGAGAATCGCCGTCCCGACGCGGCCCTCGGAACCCGTGAGCAGAACGGGATCGTCCATTCAGTCGGCTAGAGGCACAACCTCGATAAGAACCATGCGATTTTGCGGCGCGAGATTGGGACCGTTCGTGCCGCGATAGATCTTCCTACGCGAGACGGGCGAACGCGAGGTTCCCGTTGACGTTCTCGATGTACACCTGTACCTCGTCACCCTTCTGTGCGCCCGGGACGAAAATCGTGTACTTGCCGCGTTCGGCGACGCCGTCGCCCTTGCGTCCGGTGCCGGTGATCTTGACCTCGTAGGTTCGACCCTCCTCGACGGCATCGCGCTGTTGGGTTCGGTTCGTCGTGCTTCGTTTCGTGACGGGACGGAACGCACCACAGGCGTCACAGCGGAGCATGAGGTTGCGGTTCTCGCGCACGAGACGGGTGTCCGGAAGGCCACACTCCGAACAGATGACGAACTCCTCGACGTACTCGTCCAGTGCGGTTTCGAAGTCGGATACCGAGAAGGACCCGCTGTAGCGAGCCTGTCCGTCCTCGTACTTCCCGCTGGTCCCGAGTTCGCGCTGGACCGAACTGTGGACGTGCTCGCCGTCACGCGAAAGCGCGTCGGCGATGTCGTCCAAATTGGTCAGTCGTGTGAACGACCCGTCCTTCTGTACGGCCGGGTCCGGATAGCTGAATCGCTCGTCGCTCGTCTCCAACTCCGGAACGGCGTCCATGCCTCTGTCGAGTGCAGAACTGTAATCCATGTGTTTTGGTGAGAGGTGAACACGTAAATGTGCTCCGTGTTCCATGTCATCACGAACTTTAACCTCCAACGCCTCTCCCGAGGTATGGAACCGACGACCCGAGACGCGGCCTGTTTCGAAGCCGGAATCAAGTTCGGTGCGCTGTATCACCAGTTCGCCGGAACGCCGGTCAGCCCCGACAGCGCCGACAGCCTCGAACACGCCATCGAGGAGAGCATCGAGAATCAGCCATTCTGCGAATCGGTCGAAGTGGACATCCTGACCGACAAATTGGCCGAGGAGATCGACCACGGATATACTGAATTAACGGGTAAATATCTCGAAGTCGAAATAGTCATCGACCACGAGGGGACTGAGGTCGTCACGCGAATGGAGATGGAGGACGGCTACCCGTTGATGAAAATCGAGTCGGTTCGGCAGGAGTGAGGAAAATCGAGTTCCGTCGCGTTGGCCCGCGAGCGACGAAGGAGCGAGCGGACTCGGCGCGGACTGGAGAGGTGTGAAGCACCTCGAAAGGAGCACCGAGGTTTTGGTCCAGATTTTGCCAGCGGAATCGCGGCTTCGCCGCGATTTCCGCGCAGCAAAAGGTGGAGGTGCCGTGTTTCACTTCCGGTTTCGGGTTATCTTTTAAATGCGATCCCGTCTAATCAAGTGACATGAGCCAATCCTCGTTCGATGACGAACTGTTCGGAGAAGCGGCGAACGAAATGCGGGAAGACGTGGAGGAGAACCTCGCGGCCGCCCGCGAGGAACTGCCACCCGTGGAAGCCGTCTGGGAGACCGACGCCGAGAACACGCTCGGGGCGCTCAACGCGCTTCGGTCGGCGCTCGACGTTGGCGACGCCGCCGAGCACCTGCACGACGCGAAGAAGTGGTACGCGATGGGACAGCGCGCGGACGCCTTCGAGGACGCCGACGATCTCGAAGCCGAAATCGAGACCATCGAGAGCGCCATCTCGGACATCGAGGACGCCCGCGAGCAGGTCGGCGAACTGGCGAGCACGATTCCGAGCCTGAAGGGGTCGCTGGAGGAACTGCACGCCGAAGACGAGGAAGTCGAAGAAGAGGAGGAAGAGGAGGAAGAGGAGGAAGAGGAAGAAGAGGAGGAAGAGGAGGAAGAGGAAGAAGAGGAGGAAGAGGAGGAAGAGGAAGAAGAGGAAGAAGCGGCCGACGAGGAAGTCGAAGAAGAAGAGGACGAGGAGTAAGGAGAAAACTACTCGTGCTCGGGGCGGTGCACGTCGCGTGATTCGACCGCCGTGAGAAGCTTCACGAGCGACTGCGTCGCCAGTTCCAACAGTTCTTCGCCGCGCTCCTCGTCACCCGCCTCCGGGTCGCCGACGACGCCGTTTTCCGTGAACTCCGCGCTGTCGAAGGCGAGATTGGTGTAGGACACCCATTCGCCCCAACCGTCGCTGGCACCCTCGCGTGCCTCCTCGATCCTGTCCTCGTGGACGAGTTCAGGGCGGGTGTGACGGAGGAACGCGGTTTCGAGCGGCCCGGCGTGGCCCATATCGTTCCGGTGGTCGCCGACGGCTTCGAACCACGTGAACGGGACGGCGTAGGCCTCGTCGTGACGCGCGATCGTTCCGGCGACTTCACGGAGCGCGGCCACGTTGCCGCCGTGGCCGTTGACGATGACCACGCGGTCCCAACCGTGATGGGCGAGGCTGGCGACCGTTTCGCGGACGTATTGGCGGAAGGTGTCCTCCGAAACCCAGAGCGTCCCCGTGAATTGGCGGTGTTCCTCGCTCACGCCGACGGGAATCGGCGGGGCGACGACCACTTCGCCGTCGTATGCCTCCGCGCCCGCGTTCGCGACCGCTTCGGCGTTCAACCAGTCGGTGCCGAGCGGTGCGTGCGGACCGTGTTGTTCGGTGCTTCCGACGGGGAGGAGCGCGAGGTCGGTGTCCACGCCGTCTGCGTCGGTCCACGTCGCGTCGGAGAGATGCATATCGAATTCGTGTACGGGAATCGTCTTGTAGCCGCCGAATTAGGAATCGGGGCCAGAAGGACTTACTAACTCTCCGATGTCGTTCTTTTCATGTCTGACCGAGAGCGCGAACAAGGTATCGAGCTGGGCGAACTGAGCGAGAAACTCGACGACCACGACTATCCCGCCGACGTGGACGAACTCGTCTCGGAATACGGCGAGTACGAAATAGAGTATCCGAGGGGGTCCGAAACGTTCGAAGAGGTCATCGCCCCGCTCGACGAGACGTACGAGTCCGCGGATGACGTCCGGCAATCGATATTGAACATGGCCGATAGCGACGCAGTGGGTCGTCAACGCTACTCCGACCGTGGAGCGGGCGGGGCGGAAACTACGGAACAAGACCCCGACCAAGAGTCGTTCTGAGGTCACACGGAAGCCGAACAAGAAGGGGTTTCCAATGATCAGGTCGCGGTTACGGGAGTCGTAATCGCCTGTTACTACCGTTTTTCACGTCGAATCCGGATGAACGGACGACTGGCTTATTCGTCGCAGTCACGACCCACCGACAACTGATGAATGAATACAGACGTGCAGGTCTCGACCGGAAATTCCACCCGCGACAACGGGTGAAATCATGACAGGGGAACGGTCCGCTGCCGAAACCGTTTCCTCACACTTGGGGGACCAGAAGCTGGTCGTCGCATCGAATCGCCAACCGTACAGCCACGAACGTGAGAACGGTGACATCGTCGTCAACCGTCCGGCGGGCGGTCTCACGTCGGCACTCGACCCCGTCATGCAATCCGCTGGCGGAACGTGGGTTGCGTGGGGGAGCGGCGACGCGGACTTCGACGTGGCCGACACGGACGGACGCGTCAGCGTTCCGCCGGAGTCTCCGGCCTACGAGATTCGGCGCGTCCCGCTTTCCGATGAACAGGTCGAGGGCTACTACTACGGCTACAGCAACCAAGTGCTCTGGCCTATCTGTCACATCGACCTGGAGAAGATGAACGCCGAGGAGCAGTTCTGGAACCACTACCAGCAGGCGAACCGCGCCTTCGCTGACGCCATCATCGACGAGACGGACACCGATTCCGTAGTCTGGTTTCAGGATTATCATCTCGGATTGGCTCCTCGACACGTCCGCGAGGAACGTCCCGATACGTTCTGCATGCAGTTCTGGCACATCACGTGGCCATCGTGGGACGTCTTCCAAACGTGTCCACAGTACGAGCAACTGCTCGATGGCTTGCTCGCAAACGACCTCCTCGGCTTCCACACCGAGCGCTACTGCCAGAACTTCCTCGATTGCGCCGCAATGCTTTCCGACACCCGGGTCGACAGGGCGACTCAGAGCGTCGTCTACGATGGAAGACGGACGTTCGTCCGACCCTTCCCGCTCGGTATCGATGCGGTCGAGAGAGAGGAACTCGCCGAGTCGACGGAGGCGACCGCGTTTTGGAACGAGTTCCGCGAGGAATGCGCCGTCGGCGACACGCTCGCAATCGGCGTCGAACGCCTCGACTACACCAAGGGGATTCCCGAACGGCTCTCGGCATTGGAACGCTTCTGGGAGCGACATCCCGAATGGCGTGGCGAGTTCACCTACGTCCAGAAAGCGTCCGAGAGTCGGAGTCAAATCGGTGCGTACCGGGAGCTACAGGGTCGCGTCGAATCGGAAATCGAGCGTATCGACGACCGCTTCGGTACCGACGATTGGTCACCCATCGTCTATCTGAAAGAACACCTTCCGAAGGAAGGCCTCGCGGCGCTCTACCGTGAAGCCGACCTCGGCATCGTCACCCCTCGCCGGGACGGGATGAACCTCGTGGCGAAGGAGTTCATCGCCTCACAGGTGGACGAACCGGGCGTACTCCTGCTGAGCGAGTTGGCGGGCGCGAACGGGGAACTCGGCGACGAGGCGGTATCGGTACATCCACACGACACCAAAGGGTTTGCCGACGCGATCGAGGAGGCACTTTCGCTTCCCCAAGCGGATCGTGAACGCAGGATGTATGGCCTCAAAAAACAAGTGCGGTCGAACGATGTATACGCATGGATGAACGCTCAGTTCCGGACTATCGAAGCGATTCGTCGCGGTCGTGAAATCGCAGCGGAGTCACCACGAGGACGATGAACGACGACGTACCTGAGCCGCTTCGGCACCACCTCTATGCGCTGGTCACGCGACTACGTGATGCCGACGGAATGCTCGCCATGTTCGACTTCGACGGATCGCTCGCACCGATCGAGGACCACCCCGACGAGGTGATGCTTCCACCGGCGACGCGTGTCGTGATAGAAGCCCTTCGGGATACTCCGGACGTCGAGGTCGGTATCGTCAGCGGTCGGGGGCTGGATGACCTCCGAGAGCGGGTCGATGTCGACGGCATCGCCTACGCCGGGAATCACGGCTTGGAACTCTTCTCCGATGGTGACCGACACACCCATTCGGTTGCCGAGGACGCAGCCGACGATATCGCCCGTCTCTGCTCCACCCTCGAGTCCAGACTCGACACGGTCGACGGCGCGTTCGTCGAGGACAAGGGTGTCACCGCGTCGATTCACTACCGACTCGCCGACGACGATCGAGTTCCCGAAGTTCGTGACTTCGTGCGCGATGCCGTTCGCGGTGTCGAGGACGTCCGTGTCACGACCGGAAAACAGGTCATCGAACTGCGCCCCGACGTCGAGTGGCACAAGGGCCGAGCCATTCGGTGGCTGTACGGCCGCCGCGTTCCGAACGCGGAGACGTGGTTGCCGCTGTACGTCGGCGACGACCGAACTGACGAGGATGCGTTCGACGTCCTGCCCGAGTCGGGACTCGGCGTCAAAGTCGGACACGAACCACCGACGGTCGCGAGCTATCGCGTCGCCGACCCGGCCGCAGTGCGGACGACGCTCGCATGGTTGGCCGAATACGGCGTCGAATTTTTGGAGTCCCCTCCGACGACGAGTACGGCATCACCACGGGGATGAGGAAACCCCGCGTTACCCGATTCGAAACGACCACCCGAACCACCCAAACCATCTGAACGGTCACGCCGGTTTATTCACGATTTTCGAGTAGATTCTCCGGATGGTGTCTCACGAGAATACGGACGACCCCGAGGAACGAATTCCAGGGAGCGAATCCGAATCCGGGAACGAACCCGAATCCGAACGAGGTGAGGAACACGACGCGCCGGACGTAGAGGCGGACACAAACGAACACGAATTACGGCCGGAACAACCGACGCCACCGCATCCACCCGACGGACCATCCCGATCCGACGCCGACCGACGCGCCAACAGGGAGTACGAACGACCGGCGGAACGGCCGTCGTATCGAGGCCGATACGAAAACAGGGTTCCGGAAGGCGAACCCGAGGAAGCGGAGATGGGTGCACGAGAACGGCGCGAACGGGAACTACGCGAACGGCGGGAAATGCACGAAGTGCGGGAGCGACGGGAACGGGACGAAGACGACGGCGATGAGGTGCCCGAATCCAGTCGCGACGAAACGGAGCGGGAATCGAACACGGGAGACGTGCCGAAGTACGGCGGTCCCCGGGATCCGAATTGGAGACGGCAGCGCGAACTAGCGAAAGCACGACACCGACGACGGGACGAGGAGATTCGACGATACGAACGACGGGCGGACGTGGCGCTCTCCCGGCAGCGGGACCTCGCGGTCGAGAAAGGCGGAAAGCGGTATCGGCACGGACGGCAGTAGGGACGGCCAGCAGTAGGACGGACGGCAGCAGGGATGGCCAGCAGTAGGACGGTATTCCGCTCTCAGTCGTCGGCGTCGGTGCGCGCGGTTCTGCGGGCGGCGCGGTCGATGAACTCCTGTGGGAGTTCGTCGATCTCCCCGGCCTGCACGCCCCAGAGGTGAGCGTAGAGACCGTCGTTGCCGATGAGGTCGTCGTGTCGTCCCCGCTCGACGATTTTGCCGCCTTCGAGGACGACGATCTTGTCCGCGTCCTTGATGGTCGAGAGACGGTGAGCGATGGCGAAGGTGGTGCGGTCCTCGGTGAGTTTGTCGAGGCTGCGCTGGATGAGCATCTCCGTCTCGGTGTCCACGTCGCTGGTCGCCTCGTCCAGAATGAGGATTTCAGGGTCTTTCAGGATGGCACGGGCGATGGAGATACGCTGGCGTTGCCCGCCGGAGAGTTTCACGCCGCGCTCGCCGACTTTGGTGTCGTAGCCGTCGGGGAGGCCGCTGATGAACTCGTGTGCCTCGGCGGCCTTCGCGGCTTCTACGATATCCTCGTCGCTCGCGTCGAACGTTCCGTATTCGATGTTCTCCTTGACCGTCCCGTAGAAGAGGAAGGTGTTCTGACTGACGTAGCCGATGTTCCGACGGATGCTCGGTAGGCTCACGTCGCGGATGTCGGTTCCATCGATGCGAATGGCTCCCTCGTCCACGTCGTACATCCGCAAGAGGAGTTTGAGGACGGTGGACTTCCCGGCACCTGTCGGACCGACCAGCGCGAGGGTGTCCCCACCCTCGACTTCGAAGGAGATGTCCTCCACGATGGTCTCGTCGTCGTACCCGAACGTCACGTCGTCGTAGACGACTTCTCCGTCTCCGACGGCGAGGTCCTCCGCGTCGGGGTCCTCCTGAATGCGACTCGGCTCGTCCATCAACCCGAAAATGCGAGCACTGGATGCGTAGGCGCGTTGGTACATGTTGATGATGGACCCGAACTGCGCCATCGGCCAGATGAACCGCTGGGTGAGCAGCATGAAGGTGACGAACTGACCGGGGTCTAGGTCTCCCGAGAAGAACCACGGCGCTTCGCCGTTGAACACCCACAGACCGCCGACGATGAACGTCAAGGCGAAGCCGAGTCCCGAGAGGATTTGGAGCGCCGGGAAGAACTTGATCCGGGTGATGATGGCGTCCCAGTTCGCGCCGAAGTAGTCGCTCGACACGTCCTCGACGCGGTCGGATTCGAAGGTCTCCGTGTTGCTCGTCTTGATGACTTGAATGCCGCCGAGGTTGTTCTCCAGTCGGGAGTTGACCTGCCCGACCGAGGAGCGCACGTCGGCGTACTTCGGCTGGATGATCTGGATGAACTTGTAGGTGAACAGCGCGATGAGCGGTACGGGAACGAGTGCGACGAACGCGAGTTGCCAGTTGATGGTGAAGAGGATAGCCGCGATGGCGACGACCATCACGCCCAGGCGGAACGCGGAGTTCATCCCGTCGTTCAGGAAGCGCTCCAGACGATTCACGTCGTTCGAGAGGATGGACATCATCTCTCCCGTCTGCTTATCCGAGAAGAATTCCATGTCCAACCGCTGCATCTTGTCGTACGTGTCGGTTCGAACCGAATGCTGAATGTTTTGAGCGAACGAGTTCCATCCCCAGTTTCGCCCCCAGTGGAACATCGCCCCCACCCCGAACGCGATGGCGATGATGACGACCGAGAACCAGAACTGGCCCTGTGTCGTCGCGGGAACGATGTGCCGTGCCGCACCGGTGGAGAGAAATGGAACCTGCCCCGCCAAGGCCTTCGAGTAGGGAATCGGTTTCTCGTTCTTGATAAGAGAATCGAGAGCGACGCCGAGTATTATCGGGGGTAGGAGGTTCAACACCCGAGCGAAGAAACTGGAGAGGACTCCGACGACGAAGGCGAACCGGTTCTCGCCCCCATATTCGAAGAACAGACGCCGCATCGGATTGTCGGCGTTCTCCCGCTGTTCTTCGAACGGGTCGTCTTCGTCCGTGTGTGTGCTCATTATTCTATCTGAAGGGACACTGGATTGATAAGAGTTTCCTACGAACCGAAACACCATTTGGTCCGGTCAATAGGACGTGGTAGATTGCGTTCGATCGTCAAATAAGGGTTCGGGACGGTTCATCCTCGACTGATCGTTTGCTATCGTTCACCTCGGGAGAAAGGAAACTCTCAGAGCTTTCGGCTTTCGATATCGGGGTCGATGCCCGCCTCATCCAGATCCATTCGGACTCGTTCGCGGAGCGGCCCGGGGACCGTCCCGCGCCCGACGGGCACCGCCACGTCGCCGTCCCCTTTCACTTTCCAGTAGATGACGCATTCGCTGGGCTGGTAGTATTCGATGCTGTAGAACTCGTCCGCGCCGCGATAGTGTACTCGTGCGGCGAACCCGTCCACTTTCCAACCGTCCTGCTCGTCGAGGGCCGAGAGCGAGTCGTCCATAGTTGCGGATTGCTAGCGACGGTGGTAGTCGTTACGAAACCGAGAAAGTAACAGTTATTCCCCCGGAGCGATTTTTTCGGGATACGGGTTCGTGGTCTAGTTGGTTATGACGCGGCCCTTACAAGGCCGAGGTCGGTGGTTCAAATCCGCCCGAACCCATCGAATTTTGCGAGGAACGGACGTGACGAGTAAATTCGTTCGTGAGGGCGATTGAACCAGACAAGTCGCATGCCCGCGCAGCGAACGAATGTGAGCGAGCAGGAACGTCTTGGCGAGGTTCGAATCCGCCCGAACCCATATAATTCTGCGCGATGCCGTGTTCCAATCCTACTTGAGTTGCGTATGGTATGTTGACGTCCGGGCTTCGCTGAGCAAGCCGAAGAGTATGTGATCGACGCGTACCTTTCTTTCAACTACGAGACCAAATCAGGAATGGACCGAGAAATCGTCCGTTCTCACGTTGTCGGTCGTCGTCGAACAAAAAATCCAGAGGGTTAACCTCGGAGAGAGCATACCCATCCCTCATGACAATCACCACGGAATTCGTTATCCGTTCGCCCTCGCTTCCGCTCGTTGATCTCGCCGAATCGCTTCCCTCGAACCAAGTCGAGTGCGTTCACGGGCTTTGTCGGGAACGAACCGCTCGGGTATTCGTCGTCTATCTCGATCCGAACGACGACGTCTCCGAAGACGAGCTTTTGGCTTTCGACGAGGTCGTAGAGACGACTCCACTCGGACGTGCGAGCGGCAAGGACGTCTATCAACTCACCATCGAATTGGCGGACGTCGTCTCGGATGCGTTTGCCCCCGAACGGTTCACTGCGAGCCAAGTCGAACCGACGGTCGTCATGCCCGACGGGTGGTACGAAGAGAAGCTCTTTCAGAACTACAATGCGTTCAACGGGATGCGAACCCGTTGTGAAGAGTATGGTATCGAGGTCGAACTGATCTCCATCTCCCAGAATCCCCCCGAGGATGACGAGTCGTCCGAGTACGGGCTGACCGAGCGGCAAGAAGAGGCACTCCAGTTGGCGATTGGTCGAGGGTATTACGAAGCCCCGCGTCAGGTCAGTACCGAGGAACTCGCCGAGGAGATGGGAATCTCACAACCCTCGATGTCGAGCCTTCTTCGCCGGGGTGAGCGGCAGCTCCTCACTTCGGCGCTCGGTTCACAGCCGCAGATAGACGCCCTCTCCAAATAGAATCACATTCACGCACCTTCTCGTCGTTGGTATCGTTGCTATTCGCGGAATCGGGCTCAGCAGCGAGATGTATTTAAAGGACCTTTCTGAATAGCATAACTCCGAAACCCACGACGTACCTTTCTTCATTTGATGTCAACAGAATTCGGTTCGGAGTTGGATGGACAGGTCGCAATCGTCACCGGGGCATCGTCTGGAATCGGTGGAGCGACGGCCGAGTCACTCGCATCACGAGGGGCGAACGTCGTGCTCGCGGCCCGGCGGGAAGACGAACTCACGGATCTTGCAGACCAAATCGAGAGCAATGGCGGCCAAGCGCTCGTCGTCGCGACCGATATTACGGAAGACGACGACATCGACAACTTGGTCGAGACGACACTCAACGAGTACGGTCGGATCGACATCCTCGTGAACAACGCCGGTCTCATGCCGCTCGCACACATCGCAGAGGCGGACCGTGAAACGCTTCAGACGACGATCGACGTGAACCTCAGCGGCCTCATCAAACTCACGCACGCCGTCGTTCCGACGATGCTGGAGCAGGAGAGCGGGCACATCGTCAACCTCTCCTCCGTCGTCGGACGATTCCTTCAGCCGAACAGTTCCCACTACAACGCGACGAAAGCGGGCGTCAAGATGTTCGGTGACTCGCTCCGCCTCGACATCGCCGAGGCCGGAATCCACGTCGCCACGATCGAACCGGGTGCGGTCGACACCGAACTGCTCGAACACATCCCGGACGACGAGGTCCAGGCGGGGGTCAAGGAGCACGTCGGGTCGATGGAGGCACTCGCCCCCGAGGACATCGCTCGGACGATCACGTTCGTCGTCACGCAACCGGAGCGCGTCGATATCAACGAGATTCTGATTCGACCGCTCGACCAGGTTCAACCGTAATCCGATCTTTGCGAATCTAGCGACGGACTCACACCGATCTCGATGACCTATCGATTTTGGGTACGAACTCCTCTCTGTTCGTCTCTCGACATTGGACGGATTTATAGACGCTTTCTGAATAGCACCACTTCCAAACCATGTGGACCCTACCTCTCTTTCGGAGACGGATGATGGATGCAAGACCTACTCTCACTTCTAGAATTTCACCCTCCGAACGCACTGTCGGCAACTATGCTGCCCAGAGGGGTATCCAATAATGGCGACCACTGTATCCAACGTACACGAGGATACCTTGGACTCCGCGCAGGGGTGGCTAGTCGTCGCGCTCGGTGTCTGTATGCTCACTTCGATCTGGGGCTCTCTCTTCACCTTCACCGTCTACGCTGACCGGCTCTCCGCAGCGTTCGGATTGACCGCTTTGCAGGCTTCCTCTATTTTCTCGATTACCACTGCGTTCTTCCTTATCGTTGGTGGGCTCTTCGGTATATTCGCTGCTCGATTCCCCCTTCGGCCTGTCGTTGCAGCAGTTGGTGTTGGACTCGGTGTCGCTGCCGCGCTCCTCCAAGTCGTGCATTCGTACGTCGGTGTTCTCGCCGCGTTTGCCGTACTCGGTACGTCCGGAGGCACCGCCTTCACAGTCGTCGTCTCGCTCGCCCCGCAGTGGTTCGACGACTACCGGGGAGTCGCCACGAGCATCACGATGACAGGGGTCGGCCTCGGTCCCTTAGTGCTGCCGTTCGTCTGGCTCTGGCTCTTCGACCGGATGAACTTCCGTGCTGCCTTTGCGGTCGTCGTCGGTGTCGCCGCTGGTCTCGTGCTGGTTTCGAGTCTCGCATATCGTCGACCGCAGAATCGCTCGCGGAACGGACGTACAATCGACATCGCGTGGCTTCGTGGACGGATCGGGGATTCCTATTTCCTCCGTACGGCTCTCGGATACGCCCTGATTTGGACGTGGTACTACGTTCTCGCTTCACATCTCGTCACCATCCTCACGACGAACAACGTCGATCGAACGGTCGCTGCGACAGGCCTCAGCATCATCGGGGGCGTCAGCGTCGTTACCCGAATCGGCGGCGGGCTCGTCGGTGACCGTGTTGGTCGGCGTCGGACGTTTATAGCGAGTGTCGTTCTCGCGGCTGTATTCGTTTTCGCGCTCCCATTTGTCCACTCAAATACGATGATCTACGTGGTGCTCGTTGGTCTCGGTGCCAGTCTCGGACCTCTCGCTTCGTTGTGGTCGCCGATCATCCTCACCCGCTTCGGACCTGAGAATGCGACCGCGACTGTCGGCTTGCTCAATATCTCGATAGCTCTATCGGCTTTCCTCGGTCCACTCGCCGTCAGTGTACTCGATAGCATGACCGGCGGGTACGTCGCTCCGCTCGTCGCAGTGAGCGTCGTTACCGTTCTCGGTGCCGGGCTTTTCTATCGGGGCACGACTTCGGAAGGCGAGTGAGCCAGATCGGACGTTACGGCGATCAATACTTAAAGGGGCTTTTCGGATAGCACCACCTCCAAGTTAAATGCTACCCAAAACAAGACTGGGTATCATACATGGAAATCACAGACAGCCGTTCACTACCGTCTGCCGAAGGCCCGGATGAATACTTCACGGGGGACACTCGAATCGATCCCTTGTTCGACCCGCAGGACGACGCCCGCGCAGCGGCGGCGAGCGTTACCTTCGAACCCGGCGCGCGCACCGCGTGGCACACTCACCCGCTGGGACAGCGACTCGTCATCACGAGCGGATGCGGCCTCGTCCAGCGCGAGGATGGTCCGATCGAGGAAGTCCGTGCGGGTGACGTCGTCTGGTTCCCACCGGGCGAGAAGCACTGGCACGGGGCGTCACCGGACAAGGCGATGACGCACATCGCGATTCAGGAGGAACTCGACGGAGAGGTAGTCACGTGGATGGAACACGTCACCGACGACGAATACGAAGGGAACGAATAGTTCGAGCGAACACGGGCCGCGGGAACCGAGAGTTATTCGCGGGTACGATGGCGCTCGGTCTCGGCGTGGCGACGCTTTTCGGGATTGATTCTCTCTGTTGGCGGGAGTTCACTCCTTCCAACCGTGAAGAACTGCTGATAGCCGATGCTTGCCAACAGCGCGAGGAAGGGGAGCGGGTACAGCCAGTAGGCACGGTACGCTCGAACGAGCAACGGAATCGACATCGAGAGTGCGAGGAACGTCGTCGTCACGAGTGGGGCATTGGTCGAATGGATCACCCGGTTCGAACCGCGTTCGGTCGCGGCCAAGTGGACGATGATCGTCGCAGGGACGATGAGAAACAGGTGTTTGATGACGCCGTGATACAGTGCCACCATCCATCGGTGTGTATCGCCGATAATCGACGGAACGACCGGATTTGTCGTGTACTTCTCCGCGGCACCGAACGACCAGTAGAGTGCACCGTGGAAGGATTGTGCTCCCCAGACGACGTACACGAATCCGAACGAGACGACGAGGACGGCGACCCCACCGGCGATGAATCGGGCGAGCCATTGGAGACTCGAATTCCGGTCGAGATATCGGAGACGGTCGTATGCTAGCGCCGGGATGGCGAACACCGCATGTTGGGAGAACAGTCCCGCCGCTGCGATCGTGGCACCGCGTGCGAGCGGGTGTTCGACCCACAGCGAGAGGAGGATGCCCGCTATCGCAAACGAGCGCACGTTTATCACCGTGCCACCGGTGGCTGGAACGCTCGTCAGGAACAACAGTCCGGCGATGAGTCCGACGCGAGGAGCGCCTCGGTCGGCGCAGATTCGCCAGAGGAGGATCGCCGAAACGCCGTTGGCGATGCCGATCAGGATGAAAAAGACCAGCAAGTACTGGCCCGTCGATGCGACGGTGACGTTGAGCAGTTCGAACAGCGGCGGTTTGTTGTCTACGGCCGGTCGGACGTAGATCGGTTTCCCGGCGAGCACGGCGTTCGCAAGCGGCCGCCAGCAACACCGAACGTCGATGTGGGGTTGCTGTTCGCCGTAGAGGATTCTAAAATACCGACCGAACGTTTCGAGGAGGCCCAAGAGCAGGAATCCCGAAACGCCGAGCGTGGAGGAGTCGAGCGTTTCGCGTTCGAATGATAAAACGTGCATGGGAAAGAGGGCGGGACTGGTGACGCGAGAGTAGGTTGGAGACACATTCTCGGACGTGCAGTCCTGTTTGCATATTCACAGTAAGCAATGGATTATATACTTTATCTTGTTGTGCTACTACAAGTCGGGCAAAAATAACGAATGGAGTATCCGTGGATGGAACGGTTGCATCGGGTGGGAATGGATCGCAGGAGAGCACCGAGAGTAGAGACGGAAAAGAGGGGGCAGGGCACTCGCTTGTACGTCAGTTGGACAGCAGTCGGCCTGTAAATCGGTCTCCTCGGGCGTGCGCTAGGCTTCCCATGAGAGGTCGACGCCGAAGTCGGACCATATCCACGCGTTATCGTTCTCGGGGTCGTACAGTTCGACCCCGCCGTCGATTTCGCGTTCCAGGCAGTCGTCCCATTTCTCGGTGTTCTCTTGCACCATGTGGGTATGTCGAACTGCAGTACCGTATTGGTATAAGTTTTCTCCCAACTGCGCGTTTCTCCGCTTTCTGTCCTCCTAAGTATTACATCTTCGAACAGAATTGGGTGTTTTCTGCCATCACTTCGTCGAATCCGGCTCAGAATTTGAAAGTGAATTTCCACAATCGGGACATTTATCATCAATAATCGTCACCTGCGCGTCGCACGCCGGACAAAACTCCAGATAGCAGGCCCGATCTCCCATGCCAGTATCTACCACGACCGTGCGTAAATGGCTTGTGTCGCCTGCCGATACAGGTGTAAGGGATTCTGGTCGATTCGTCTTCCCTCCGGCGGATTTCGAAATCCTTTTTTGTACCATCCACCTTTTCCAGAATGAGCCGCCTTAGCTCAGACTGGGAGAGCACTCGACTGAAGATCGAGCTGTCCCCGGTTCAAATCCGGGAGGCGGCATGTTTCTGCGAACAATGTGAGCAGTGAAAATGTTCACGACCGGTTTGAACCCTGCAAGTCACAGCCCGCGCAGTGAGCGGAGCGAACGAGCAGGACTGTCTTGCTTCGGTTCAAATCCGGGAGGCGGCATGTTTCT
>NZ_JAMYJW010000015.1:0-116126 GCF_024136975.1 Haladaptatus sp. AB643 | reverse complement strand
TCACCCACGACATGGGTGTCGTCGCCGAACTGTGCGACCGCGTGAACGTGATGTATCTCGGGGAAATCGTCGAGCAGGCCACCGTGGACGACCTGTTCCACGACACCAAACATCCCTACACCAGGGCACTGTTGGACTCGATGCCCCGTCCCGACCAAACCGTCGATGAACTGACGCCGATTCGGGGCGTCATGCCGGAAGCCATCGACCCGCCCCGAGGCTGTCGGTTCCATACGCGTTGTCCGGACGCCCGCGACATCTGTACCCAAGTCCACCCGGACGCCCGCGAACTGTCCGAGGAGGGCGAGTTCTCACACAAAGCGGCCTGCGTGAAACACGACAAATTCGACGTGGGCTACGAGCTCAGCGACCCCATCGAGATTCGAGCGACGGACGGAATCTCCGGGGATATCGTGACGGATGTACAGGGGGACGACTGAAATGAGCAACTCGGTAACGACGGGACGAGATGCGGAGAACGAGGCGGCCAACGGTGAGACCATCCTCGAAGTGGACGGTCTCACGAAACACTTCTCCGACGGCGGCGGCTTCCTGTCGGGTCTGTTCGGCGAGCAGAAGAGCGTCCGGGCCGTCGAGGACGTCTCCTTCTCGATTCGGAAGGGCGAGACGCTCGGACTGGTCGGCGAATCCGGCTGTGGCAAGAGCACGCTCGCACGGACCATCCTGCGGCTCATCGAACCGACGGACGGGACGGTGTACTTCAAGGGTGAGAACCTGACCACATTGGGCGGGGAAGAGCTGCGTACCCAGCGCAAGGACATGCAGATGATCTTCCAGGACCCGCAGTCCTCGCTGGATCCGCGCATGAAAATCGGTCCCATCGTGGAGGAACCGATGAAGGCCCACGGGCTGTACGACGCTGACGAGCGCGAGGAGAAGGCACGCGAACTGCTGGCGAAGGTCGGGTTGGACCCGCAGCACTACAACCGCCACCCGCACGCCTTCTCGGGTGGGCAACGCCAGCGGGTGAATCTGGCGCGGGCGCTGAGCGTGAACCCGGACTTCATCGTCTGTGACGAACCCGTGACGGCGCTCGACGTCTCGATTCAAGCCCAAGTGCTCAACACGATGCGCTCGCTGCAGGACGAGTTCGACTTGACGTACCTGTTCATCGCACACGACCTCTCGGTGATTCGGCACATCTCTGACCGCGTCGCCGTGATGTACCTCGGTCAGTTGGTCGAGTTGGCGGACAAGGAGGAGCTGTTCGAGAACCCACAGCATCCGTACACGCAGGCATTGCTCGAATCCATTCCCGTGCCCGACCCCCGTCTGGCGGAGGCGCGCGGCGTGCTGGAGGGCGACGTGCCGTCGCCAATCGACCCGCCGAGTGGCTGTCGGTTCCGGACCCGCTGTCCGAAACTCATCGCGCCGAAGGAGTACGATCTCTCCCACGAGGAGTGGCAAAACACGCTCGCCTTCCTTCGGGAGGTCCAGCGACGGTCGTTCGAGACGACGACGGAGTCGACCCTCGTGGACCGCTTCTTCGCCGACGGGAAGCCGACCGGCGAGGCGGGAAGCATCGTGGACGAGGCAATCGGTCGCATCTCGAACGACGACTGGGACGGTGCGACGGAACTGCTGAACGAGTCGTTCGCCGAAAAGAGCGTCTGTGCGAAGGAGCTTCCCGACTACGAGGTGCCGACCGAGCACGGAACGTCACTCCACTACGCGGCGTGTCATCACCACCGTGAGGACGTCGTCGACGGCCGTCAGGTCGATCTGTAATCGCGGAACGAGAAAAGAGGGCAATTCTTTATTGCGGGCATCCCTCGATGGGACATGCAACTGTCCGAATACACGCACACGCCCGGTGCGCATTGCGGGTCGGCGTCGCTTCGAAACCTGGCGGATTATTACGACTGGGGGCTGAACGAGTCGCTCTGTTTCGGATACGGGGCGGGACTCGGCTTCGGCTACTACGAACGCGGCCCGGCGAGCCACATCATCATGGGGCGCAACGGGCAGTTGGAGACGGGGTTCTTCGAGACGTTCGACCTCGATTACCGGGAATCGAGCGGACAGGACTGGGAAACGGCGTGGGCCGACGTGCGGGACGCCATCGCCGACGACACGCCAGTCATGCTGTTCGTGGACCTCTACTACCTCGATTACTTCGGCACGGACACCCACTTCGGACCCCACATCCTCCTCTGTGTCGGCGTCGAGGGCGACGAGGTCCTCCTTTCCGACAGCGAGTTCGATTCAATCCAGCGAATTCCCGCGTCTCACCTTCGAAGAGCGTGGAACTCGGATTACGGATTCGGCCCGCTCGACAACCACTGGATCACCGTGGCCGACCCGACCATCGAAACCGACCGAACGACGGCGGCACGGAACGCGATTCGGCGGACGACGGAGCTCATGCTCTCGCCCGAGGGTGGTGAGTGGGATTCACAGGGAGTGGACGGGATTCGGGCGTTCGCGGCGGACCTCCCCTCGTGGACGGAACTGGAGGATTCGAGCTGGTGTGCGCGCTTTGCCTACCAGAACATCGAACGACGCGGGACCGGCGGCGGCGCGTTCCGTCGGTTGTACGCCGACTTCCTCGACGCGCTCGCACCCGACCTCGGCCTCGACGAGTCGATTCCCGCGAACTGCCACGGCATCGCGGACGACTGGACCGAGTTGAGCAACACGCTCAAGGACGCGAGCGAGACCGAAGGGGAACGACAGGCTCTCCTGTTCGAGGACGCTTCCGAGCAAGCCACGAGAATCGCCGACCGCGAAGAACGGCTGTTCACGCGGCTGCGTGATGAACTGTAGTTCCGGGTATTTCTCATTCGAACCTCCTATCGGATGCTTCGGAAGTCGATTGAAGTGTTCGGCCGTCGAACCCCGCCCGGGGGGAAGAACGTGCAAGCGTACGTAATGAAATCGATCGGCGAAACGGGGTTTATCGACAAGGAACGACCGGAAGCGGGACCGAACGACGCTATCGTCCGTCCGACGAAGGCGCTCGTGTGTACCTCCGACGTTCACACCGTCGGCGGCGCGATCGGCGAGCGGGAGGACATCACGCTCGGCCACGAAGCGGTCGGAATCGTTCACGAAGTCGGGGAGGGGGTCGAGCACTTCGAACCGGGCGACCGCGTGGCAGTCGGTGCGATCACTCCGGATTGGGGGTCGCTGGCCGCTCAGGACGGCCACCCATCTCAGTCGCGGGAAGCGTTGGGCGGGTGGAAGTTCGCCAACGTCAAGGACGGCGTCTTCGCGGAGTACTTCCACGTCAACGAGGCCGACGCGAACATGGCACACATCCCGTCGTCAGTGAGCGACGAGGCGGCCGTGTACGTGACGGACATGATGAGTACCGGTTTCAGTGCGGCGGAGAAAGGGCGGATTCCAGTTGGCGGAACGGTCGCCGTTTTCGCACAGGGACCGGTCGGCTTGATGGCGACCAAGGGGGCGGCCCTGCGAGGGGCGGGGACCATCATCGCCGTCGAAACCGTTCCCGAGCGACAGGAATTGGCGGAGTTCTACGGTGCAGATGAGATCGTGGATTACACCGAGATGGATGTCGTCGAGACCATTCTAGACCTGACGGACGGCGAAGGCGTCGATGCCGCCATCGAAGCGTTGGGGACGAACACGACGTTCGAAGCGTGTGTCGAAGTGACCAAACCGGGCGGCGTCGTCTCCAACGTCGGGTATCACGGCGAGGGGGAGTACGTCGAGATCCCACGCGCGGAGTGGGGTGTCGGCATGGCCGAAAAGGACATCGTGACCTCGCTCTGTCCCGGTGGTAGGCTCCGACTTCGGCGTCTCCTGCGGTTGCTGGAGACGGACCGAGTCGATCCGACGAGGATGACGACCCACGAGTTCTCGTTCGACGACATGGAAGAGGGCTTCCACCTCATGGACACGAAGGAGGAGGGAATCATCAAACCGCTCATCGACTTCGAGTAACCGTAAAAAACATGTTCGCGTCAATCTACAGGCCGTGACGGCTCGTCCGTTTAGTCGATGACTCGAACGTCATGCAGCAGATCGGATTGTGGTGTGGAACAGGCAGAAACGAACCCGGAAGACCGGCAGGGACCACCGACGCGCTGTGGTCGGTCAGGACGCACCGGATCACCGGCACGGCGCGGCCCGTCGGGACGCAACGGCCCGCCGCGGTTCGTCGTCTTCGCGCTCGGCGTCGCCCTCGGCGTGTTCGCCTCCCGTCGACTCGAACTCGACTCCGGAGGCGATTAAATGCCCGAAATCGGCGGCGGGGGCGTCGGCGCGACGCTCGTCAACGTCTTCGAAATCGCCCCCGAAAAACAGGACGCACTCGTGGACGAAATTCGGGAAACGGTGGATTCGATGGGCGAACTGCCGGGATTCGTCTCGATGAGCCTCCATCGGAGCCTCGACGGCGAGCGCGTCGTGAACTACGTGCAGTTCGAGAGTCAGAAGGCGTTCGAAGCGCTTCGAGATTCACGCGACTGGGAGGCGGACATGGGCGAGGCGATGGCATCGGCGGAGGTGGATCCGCACTTTTACGAGGTCGTCCTCACGCACGAGGCGGAGTGAATCGGTTGCGGTGACCCCTCACTTCGTGCCGTTCTCCGGAAAGATGGATTGCGGGAGGTACGCCGAGACGACCCAATTCGGGGCGTCCACGACCTCGTTGATTTTCAGATCGACGGCCGCGGAACACAGCAGATAGGCGTCCGTCCGGCTCAATCCGTGATTCGCGTGGAGGTGGGTGATCATGTGTCGAATCGCCTTCTTGCTGGCGTCCATCAGGTCGTCGCTGATGCCGCTCGTTCCGTAGGCTCGTTCGCCGCGGGTCGCAGCGAACGGGCCGTCGGTCTCGAACTGCGGTTGTTCGATGTCCATCCCGGAGACGACGCGGAGCCGCGCCGTCACCGACATCGGCGCTTCGATACCCGTGATACAGACTTCGCCGTCTCCCTGTGCCCCGTGACAATCGCCGATGCTGAACAGCGCGCCGTCGACTTCGACGGGGAGGTAGAGGGTCGAACCTTCCGTCAGGTGTTTCACGTCGAGGTTCCCGCCGACCCGCCGCGGCGGGACCGTGCTGTGTTCCCCGTCGTCGGCGGGTGCGACCCCGAGGTTACCCGGAAACGGAGCCAGCGGGACTTCGATTCCGTCCACGAAGTGGCCGACATCCCCTTCCAATTCCCAGACGTGCAAACCCGGTTCATCGAAATCCTCGGGGAGCAGTCCGGTTCCCTCGTCACCGCCGTAACAGTACGTGAAACCGATCCCTTCGTGCTCGAACGACAGCAGTTCGACCGCGAGAACGTCCCCCGGTTTCGCCCCATCCACCGCCACCGGTCCCGTCAATGGGTGGCCGGGGAGGGCTCCGACGAGGGCTGAAACGTCCTCGACGGTCGAGTCAGCGTCGAGTCGGCCGTCCGTCGCGTCGCGGCACTCGAATCGGATCACGTCGCCGGATTCGACCGTTCGAATCGGTTCGTGGTCGCGGCTCCAACTCGTGTGGACGTGTTCGTCCTGCGCAGAAATACGGTGGTCGGGAGTGGGTGTCGATGGCATCGGCGTACGGGATGATAGCGCAAAACGGAGTATAAAACTCGTTTTCGCGGCAGTTCACGACGTGTCGATTTCGGCTACCGGACCGTGTACCCGCCGTCGAGCACGACCGTCTCCCCGGTCATGTACGCCGATGCATCGCTCGCGAGATACACCGCGGTCGGGCCGAGCGCCTCGGGCGATGCGATCTCCTCGTGGAGCATCTCGCCCTTCCAGGTATCGACGGCGTTTTCGACCGCTTCGGCCCCCTGATCGGCGTTGTCGGTGGCGATGTAGCCCGGCGCGATGTTGTTCACGCGGATGCCGTGTTCCGCCCACTCGGAGGCGAGTTGGTTCTTGAACCCTTCCAACCCGGCCTTCGAGGTGTTGTAGGCGACCTGCCGTTGTGGGTGATTGGCGATGAACGCCGACATGGAGGAGACGTTCAAAATGGTGCCGCCGCCGTTTTCGATCATCTCGCGACCGGCGGCGCGCGAACAGAGGAACGTCCCCGTGAGGTTCACGTCGATGACGTCGCGCCACTCGTCCAGCGTCATGGTTTCCATGGCCTCGTGCACGACGATTCCGGCGTTGTTGACGAGGATATCGACGCCGCCGAACCGCTCGACGGTCGCTTCGACCATCGCTTCAACCGCATCTTCGTCGGCCACGTCACATTCGACGGCGAGCGTCTCCACTCCCGTCTCGTCGGCGAGTTCGTCCGCCGCGGTTTCCCCTGCCGGTCCGTTCCGGTTCGCGACGACGACGTCCGCGCCCGCCTCCGCGAGCGCGGTTGCGATTGCTCGGCCGATACCACGGTTTCCGCCGGTCACGATAGCCGTCTTTCCGTCGAGTGAGAACGCGTCGAGTACGGACATATTCGTCCCATCGTACGGGGTGCACAAAACGATACGGAACTGTCGAATCGAAAGAAAGTGGTTTCGGGGTCAGTCGTCGCTCATCGACGGCGGCGGACTGACCGTTCCCTTCGGGGTGACACCCCAATCGGTGTTCTTCTCGGTACCCATCTGGAGTCGGAGTTCTCCGCCGTCTTCGAGGTCGGCGTGGTCGAACCAGCTCTCGCGGTGAACGTCCCCGTTCAGGTGCGCGTTCTGGATGTACCGATAGCGGTCGCTGTCGTACTCCGCCCCGGTCGTGTCGACGACGAACTGCCCGCCGCCGTAGTGGTAGTCGGGCAGATTGATGGTCACGGTTTCGAACGCCGGGGAACCGATGACGTAGCTTCCGCTCGCGGGCGTGACGGCGTAGAATCCCATGGCGCTCATGACGTACCACGCGGACATCTGTCCGACGTCCTCATTACCCGGAACCCCACCCGGTCCCGTCGTGTACAGCGAGTTCATGACGTCCTGGACGACCTCCTGGGTCTTCCACGGCTGTCCCGCGAAGGGGTACAGGTACGGGGCGTGATGCGACGGCTCGTTCCCCTGCCAGTAGTGGGTGAACGGGTCGTTCCAGCTGGGATAGACGAACTCGTCGAACATGTGGTCGAGGCGCTCGACGAACGTCTCCTCGCCCATCAGGTCCACGAGACCGCCGATATCTTGGAGGGTGTGCCACGTGTACGACCACGAGTTCCCCTCGGTGAACCCGCCCCAGTCGGTCGGTTTCCACTCGCCGTCGTCGGGCGAGTACCACGACCCGTCGGCCATCCGCGGCCGCATGAACTTCGTGTCGGGGTCGAAGACGTTCTCGTAGAACCCGGCGCGTTTCATGAACGTCTCGTAGTCGTCGTCCTTCCCGAGCAGGTCGGCCGCCTGCGCGATGGCGAAGTCGTTGTAGCTCCCCTCCAGCGTCGTGGAAACGGACCCGCCCGCGTTCCCCTTGTCGTCCTCGGGGATGTATCCGTACTCGGTGTACTTGTCGAGACCGAGACGTCCGGCGTAGTACGTGTCGTCGCCAGGCATCCGCGTCGAGTTCTTGTACATCGCCTCGTACGCCAGGTCCGTGTCGTAGCCCTCGGTGAGTCCTTTCACCATCGATTCGCCGATGATGGAGGTCGCGTGGTCGGCAATCATCACGTTCGTGTAGCGATTGGCGAACTCCCACTTCGGAAGCCAGCCCCCGTGCTCGTACATGTCGAGCAGGGATTTGATGGCGTCCTCCTGCACCTTCGGCTCCACGATGTTCAGGAGCGGGTGTTCGGCGCGGAAGGTGTCCCACAGCGAGAACATCTGGTAGTGGTGGTAGCCGTCGGCGGTGTACACCTCGTCGTCCATTCCGAGGTACTCGCCGTTGGCGTCCTCGAAGATGGTCGGACCGAGCATCGCGTGGTACAGCGCCGTGTAGAATTTCACCTTGTTCGCGTCGTCGCCCTCGACCTCGATACGACCCAACCTGTCGTTCCACGTCTCCGTCGCGTCCGCCTCGACCCGGTCGAAGTCCCAGTCGGGGACCTCGGTTTCGAGGTTGTTCATCGCGTTCTCCCGACTCACGTAGGAGATTCCGACCTTCACGACGACCTCGCTCGCGTCGGCGTACCGAACGAACGCGCCGACGTCTGGTCCGCTCGCCGATTTCGATCCGTCGGTGGTCTCGACGCCGTTCCACGTGCCGTACTCGTCGAACGGCTTCGAGAACTTCGCCGCGAAGTGGATCGAGTACGGTTCGGCTCCGGAACAGAACGGTCCCGGGACGGTCTGACTCCCGACGACGGTTCGTTCGTCCCGAAGTTCGACGTCCGCACTCTTCGTTCCGGAATCCCCGAGGTTGTACCCCGCATCGAGGAGGAACCCGGCGTCGCTCCCGTCGTCGAAGGTGTATCGGTGAACGCCGACGCGGTCCGTCGCGGTCACTTCGGCCTTCGTCGCGTACTCTTCGAGCCGAACCGAGTAGTAGCCCGGTCTGGCCGACTCGGTTTCGTGCGAGAACGTCGAGCTGAGTTGTGGAAGGGACAATCCAACGCCGTCCCCCGCCCCGTCGAACGAGAGCGCGGTTCCGGACGCTCCGTCGGTCGATTCGGGGTCGCCGTAGACCGTCCCCGTGTAGTCGTTCCCTGAGTCGTCGGCGACGTCGTCGCCGTCGTCCGGGGAACTCAGGTCGTCGAACGAATAGGCGAAGAGTTCGCCGTCGCCGACCGACCCGCCGTCGGCGAGCGCCCGTATCTCGCACTCGTCGAGAACCCGGGAGTACACCGCGACTTCGTCCATATCCCCGGTAAACCACTCGCCGCCGTTGTCGACGGCACCGCCGACGCTCCACGGGAGTTCGCTGGTTGCGAGGGTCCCGACGGTCGCATCGTCGCCGTCCTCGGCCGAGGCGACTTCCTCGCCATCGACGTAGGCGGCGACCCGGTTGCCGCTCTCGTAGGTGACGGCGTAGTGGTGCCACTCCCCGTCGACGTACGGTTCGAAGTCGAACGATGCGGTCTGGTAGCCCATCCCCTCGGAGAACCAGACGACGTTGGCATTGTGGGGGCTCCACACCTGTAGCGGCGTGATGTTGTGGTCGTGACGGAGGAGCGACGTCATTCCACCGGGCGCTTTGTCCGTTCTGAACCAGAACGACGCGGATAGCTCGTCCGTGACGTTGAGTTCGCGCTGTTCCCGTTTGACCGTCGTCACGTCTTCCGTCGTCGGGCTGAGGAGGAAGTTGCCGAGGCCGAAACAACCGGTTCCGGAAACGTGCGTGTGGCTGAAGCCGAGTATCTCGTCGTCCTCGTAGTGATAGCCCGCGATGTTGCTCGTTCCGGTATCGGGGCTCAACTGTACCATCCCGTGCGGACGCGTCGCGCCGGGGTAGTTGTTCGGGTACGGCATCGCACCGCCACCCTCACCGGCGGCGGCCGCGCGGGCGGTGCCGATGAACGTGTCGGCGTACTCCACCGGTTCGCTGGCCTTCTCCGGGTCGACGCTTATCGGGCCGTTGGAATCAGCGGCGTCGATACCCTGTACCCCCGTGAACGCGCCGAGGCCGAGTGCAGCCGTTCCCTTGAGAACGGTGCGGCGGCGTATCCTGGAGAGGGTCGTCCGTTCGGTGCTGCTATCTGTTTCGGTCGGGTTTGTGTCTGCCATTTGTAGTGTACTCTGTTGGTGGCGCAGTGGGCGACGGGGGTTCGATCCTCGTCACCAGTTGCCAAGATAATATTCCTAAACCATCCTAAAATATATTTTTATAAAAATAATTAAATTCTATATAGTGTGAACTCAATGAAAATATATGTGTCAAGAGATTCTCCGGTTGGTCTGACATCCCATCCGATCGGCGCGGTGGCGCGCGCGCCATAAATCCAAATATATTATTCTTAATTTAGATATTTTAATTACAAAATTTACTTGGAGAATTATTTGCAAAGCATATTTTATGGAATCATTCCTAGTAACACCGTTCGGTATCTGTAACGGATTTTTGATTGCCGTCCTCCGTAACTGGGTCAATTTCCTACAGTCCTCAACCGTATCGAGTGAATATATTGATAATAGGGGATAATACACGTATATACCGTGACAAACGGAACCTCGTGCCGTCACACATCGTGAACCGATGACCGCGCGATTTTCGTCGCTTTTCCCGTGTTCGTCCGTGAGCGGATACTCCTCGACGCGATATTGGCCGATTCACAAAACGTAAATAGTCACCCTTGGTAGCTATTCTCCATGGTGGGTGATTCCCCCCCGAGTCGTCCGCTGAAGACCGTCGAGACCGCCGTCGACATCGTCGACGCGATTCAACGGCTAGACGGCGCGGACATCGGGGAACTCGCTCGGGAGTTCGACCTCGCACAGAGCACGATTCATGGCTACGTGAAAACCCTCGAAAACCGCGGCTACCTCACCTTCGAAGACGGGACGTATCACGTCGGGCTAGAGTTTCTGAACAAGGGTGGCCACGCTCGCAAACGAAAACGCGAGTACGACTTCATCATCGGAAAACTGGACGACCTGGCCGAACAGACCGGCGAGCGTGTCCAGTTCATCGTCGAGGAAAACGGCCGTGGCTACTACATCCACACGTCCATCGGGGAGAACGCGGTTCACGTCGATGCGCACATCGGAAAGAAGATTCACCTCCACGCGAGCTCGGCGGGCAAGGCGATACTCGCCACCCTTCCGGAGGAACGCGTCGATGCCATCCTCGACCGTTGGGGACTCCCCGTCTACACCCAGCAGACGGTGACGACCCGCGAGGCGCTGTTCGAGGAACTCCGATCCATTCGGGACGTCGGGTACGCGACGAGCGAACAGGAGTCCATCGACGGCCTTCGAGCGGTCGGCGCGCCGATACAGGTGGACGGGGACGAAGCCATCGGGGCGATCAGTTTTTCCGGTCCCGCACACCGCTTGACGGGCGAGTGGTTCGAGGACGAGATTCCCAACCTCGTCCTCGGCGTCACGAACGAAATCGAACTGGATCTCAAATACCAGTAATCGGCACGGATCGTCGTTTTACAATATTCGAACTCCCATTTCGCCGACTCCTTGGGTAGTGGAACGTAATTATTAAATATTAGTTCGGGATTGCCGTGCCTGTTGATGACTGGTAACAAGCACCCCATCTCACGGCGGAACTTCTTGGCGGGAGCGGCAGCGAGTAGTGCCCTTTTGGCAGGATGTACAGGTGACAGTGGTGGCTCGTATCCGAGTGAGGATATGCACTACATCGTCCCGTTCAGTCAGGGCGGCGGGACGGACACCTACGCACGCAAGGTCGTCCCCGAAATCGGCAACGAACTCGACGTCAGCGTCGCCATCGAGAACGTCCCCGGTGCCGCGTCGCTGAAGGGTACCGGCGAACTGCTGAAATCGAAATCCGACGGCTACACGTTCGGCGGCTTCAACCCCCCGTCGACGCCGATATCTTACCTCGTCCACGAGCCGAGTTGGGACATCACGAACCTCGTCCCGGTGGCGACGTACGCCCGGACGCCGTACGCCGTCTTCGCTCGTCCGGAGCTCAAGATCGAGGGGATGAAGGATTTGGCGAAGCGGTACCGGAGCGGTGACCTCTCGAAATTCGCCGGGCTCGCTCGCGGTGGCATCGTCCACGTCGCGGCGAACGTGATGAAATCGGAGTACGATCTGAAGTACAACCGGTACATCGGCTACGACGGCGGTGGCCCGGCGATCAAAGCGGCCATCTCGGGCGAGGTTCCGGTCGTGGCGACGACGGACACGGCGGCGATGAGCGCCGTCGACTCCGGCAAGTTGGAACCCATCGCCATCCTTTCGAGCGAGGGGAGTAGCGTGTTCAAAGACGCGCCGTCCCCCTCGGACGAGGGGCTGCCGAGCATCGACTACATCGGCCAGCTTACCCGCTGTATGTTCCTCCCGAAAGGAACGGACACGAAAAAGCGCGACAAGGTCGAAAAGGCCGTGAAATCGGCGCTGAAACACGACTCGGTTCAGCAGTGGTCGAAGAAGACCGGGAACATCGTGGAGTTCGGCGGCCACGAGAAGGCGAAGAAGGCCCTCAACGACTCCATCGAAACGATTCCGAAGAAGGTAGACCTGCAGAAAATCGCGAGCGAATAACTAACACAGAGATATGGACTTGGAATATTCGGAGACACACGATTACGATGTCGCCGTAGTGGGGAGCGGAACCGCCGGACTCGTCGCCGGGCTTCGGGCCGCGGAACTCGGACGTTCGGTCGCGGTGCTGGAAAAAGCACCCGAGGAACGACAGGGTGGCCACACCCGCTTTAGCGAATCTTTCCGCGTGCCGTCGGTCGGTACCGACCTCGAAGAGTACGGCTACGAGTTCGCCGTGGATGACTACACGGAGGAGGATTTCTACGACGACATCATGAACCAGACGAGCGGGAAAGCCAACGAGGCGTTGACCACCACCCTCGTCGAGAACGCCGGGGATACCGTCG
This sequence comes from Haladaptatus sp. AB643, assembly GCF_024136975.1. Lineage (NCBI taxonomy): Archaea > Methanobacteriati > Methanobacteriota > Halobacteria > Halobacteriales > Haladaptataceae > Haladaptatus > Haladaptatus sp. AB643. The sequence continues at coordinate 103,780 of NZ_JAMYJW010000015.1, read as the reverse complement.
AGTGGCTGACCGCGGCGGGCGTCGATTGGCAAATGGAACCACTCGCGGTGGGATACACCGCCGCCCGAACGTGGTTCGACGGCGAGGAGTACGTCGAAACGCTCACCGCCGCCGCCGAGGACGCTGGTGCGGACTTTTGGTTCGAGACGGAGGCAGCGGCGCTCCACCGCGCACCGACCGGGGAAATCGACGGCATCGGCGCACGGACGCCGGACGGACAGGTCAAGTTCGACGTTGACGCGGTCATTCTCGCGGCGGGCGATTACGGCTCCAACGACGAGAAACGGGTCCGCTACTACGGCCCCGGCTACGACGAGATGAACGTCCGCGGCAGTCGGTACAACACCGGGGAAGCGCTGATGATGGCCGAGTCGGCGGGCGCGAACCTCGTCGGTCAGTGGGGCGGCGCACACATGGCGCTCATCGACGCGGCGTCGCCGGACGTCGAAGGCGGCGCGAACCGCGTCGACGGCTACCAGTACGGCGTCATCCTCAACGACGACGGCGAACGCTTCGTGGACGAAGGCGAGGACGCCAGGGCACACACCTACGCCAAGTTCGGCCGGAAAATCTTCGAGCAACCGAACCACGTCGGCTACATCGTTCTCGACTCGAAGGCCCACGACATGGTGCGGGCGACCGGTCCGTCCGACCCGGTCCGGGCCGACGACTTCGAGGAATTGCTCACGGAAATCGGCTGTGGCGACCCCGCGGCCGGAGCCGAGACGATTCGAGCGTTCAACGGCGCGTGTAACCCGGACGAGTTCGAACCGAACGTGTTGGACAGCAACCGCACGGACGGCCTGGCGCTCGAAAAGTCGAACTGGGCGATTCCGATAGACGAACCGCCGTACTACGCCTACGCCGTAACCGGCGGCATCACGTTCAGCTTCGGCGGCGTGAAGACCGACACCGACGCGTCCGTCATCGACACCCGTGATACGACGATTCCGGGCCTGTTCGCCGCCGGAAACAGCACCGGCGGGTTGTTCTACGACAACTATCCGGGCGGGACCGCACAGACGAACGCGGCGGTGTACGGCAAGATAGCGGCCGAATCGGCGGACGGGTACATCCGATCATGAGCAACGAGGAGCAACCGGGAACCTTCGAACGCAACCCGGCAACGCCAGTCGCGGAGTTCCTTCGGGAGATCGACGGCGGACCGGTGTTCTTCTGGTTCCTCGTCGTCGTCGCCGGATACATGTTCGTGACCGCCGGGCAGTTCTCGTCGTCCGCACAACTCTTCCCCCGACTAACCGCGGGGACGGTGCTCGTCGCGGGCGCGCTCCGATTGGCGGTGACGCAGTTGGATATCGGCGTGGAGCGCAGCGAAGCGGTCGTCCTGAGCGGCGGCCACGACGAATCCGAGGAAGAGGACGAGGGTGAAACGACGCTCGAATCCATGCTCATCCTCGGCGTCCTCGTCATCGGCTACGTCCTCGGCGGCTTCTTCGTCGGGTTGTTCTGGCCCACACCGCCGTTCGTCTTCCTGTACCTGCTGTACAAGCGACAACCGCTCTGGCGCACGGCCCTGCTCACGGTCGCCATGACCGCCGTCGCCTACGGCTTCATGACCATCATGAACCTCGACCTCATGACGGGGGGATTCTGATGGCGGATCTCGGGGTTCTCGTCCACGCGACGAAAATCGTGCTCTCGTGGCCGAACATCGGGCTCGTCCTGCTCGGCGTCCTCATCGGCATCATCGGCGGGGCACTGCCGGGCGTCGGCGGTGCGCTCACCGTCGCGATCACGATGCCGTTCACGCTGGGAATGCCGAGTACGACCGCCATCATCTTCCTGATGGGGATCTACAACGGCGTGATGTACGGCGGCAGCATCTCCTCGATCCTGTTCAACGTCCCCGGCGACTCGTCGGCCGCCGCGACGACGCTCGAAGGCTATCCGATGACGAAACAGGGTCGTGCCATCGACGCGCTGACGATATCGGCACTCTCGTCGGGATTGGGCGACCTCTTCGGCTCCATCGTCATCATCCTGTTGATGCCGGTGATGGTGTCGCTGGTACTGATGTTCGGCACGCCGGAGTACTTCCTCATCGCCCTCTTCGGCCTGTCGCTCATCATCGTCGTCTCGGACGGTTCGTTCCTGAAGGACGTGATGGCGGGCGGGTTCGGCGCGCTCATCGCCACCGTCGGCGTCGCGCCGATGTCGATTTCGGAGCGCTACACGTTCGGCATGCTCGGGCTGTACGACGGCGTCAACTTCGTCGCCGCGCTCATCGGCATCTTCGCCATCTCCGAAATGCTTCGACTGAGCCTTCGCGACGGGAGCATCTCCCGCGACGGCGACGTGGACGTGAGCGGCAGCGTGATGTCCGGCGTGAGGCAGGTCCTCTCGAAACCGGTCACCCTGCTCAAATCGTCCAGCATCGGCCTGCTGGTCGGGGCGATTCCCGGTTCCGGCGGGTCGGTCTCGACGTTCATCGCCTACGGAGAGGCGAAGCGGTCGAGCAAGAACCCGGACGAGTTCGGCAGCGGTGCCGAGGAAGGCGTCGTCGCGACGGAGTCCGCGAACAACGCGACGGTCAGCGGCGCGTTGATACCGACGTTGACGTTCGGCATTCCGGGCAGTACGACGACCGCGGTGCTCATCGGCGCGCTCATGCTTCACGGAGTGCGCCCCGGACCGGCGCTGTTCGACCAACAGATCGGGCTCACGTACTCCATCTTCGCGACGCTCGTCATCTGTAGCGTCGTCATCATCGTCTTCGGCCTGCTCGTCGTCCGATGGGCGGGGTACATCACGACGGTCAACACGGACCTGATAATCCCGGTCATCATCTGCCTCTCGATTCTGGGGGCCTACTCGCTTCACTCGAACTACATCGACGTGTTCGTGGTGCTCGTAATGGGCTTCGTCGGGTATCTCATGGACGCCTACGACTATTCGCTCGTGGCGTTCCTCCTGGGACTCATCCTCGGGCCGATCGCCGAGGAGAACCTGTATCGGTCGCTCCAACTGAGCGGCGGGAGTTTCGGCATCTTCGTCGCCAACCCGCTCCGCATCGCGCTCGTTCTGATGACCATCCTCGTCATCGTCGGGCCGTACGTGCGACCGCTGTTCGAGCAACTGCAACGACGGGCAACCAGCCAGTAACACCACATCAATTCACCCTTTGACGGATAGAAAATAATGCAGCAAGAGATAATTCACTGTGCGTTAGTACGGGGCGGTACGAGCAAAGGCGTCCTCATCTCCGGCGGCGAACTTCCGGCGGAGAACCACGACGATGCGATCCTTTCCCTGTTCGGGAGCCACGAGCCACGGCAGGTGGACGGACTCGGCGGTGCGACATCGACGACATCAAAGCTGATGATCGTCTCGCCGAGTTCGCGACCCGACGTGGACGTGGATTACACCTTCGGACAGGTCGGCGTCACGGAACCTCTCATCGACTACGGCGGCAACTGCGGCAACATGACCACCGGAATCGGGCCGTTCGCCTACGACGAGGGACTGATCCACGCCGAACCGGACGAGGACGGCCGCGTGTCGCTCTCGCTCTACAACACGAACACGGGGACGTTCCTCGAACAGTCGTTCCCGGTGGACGGATCGCGTGCCGTTTCGACCGGGGAGTTCTCCATCGAGGGCGTCCCCGGAACCGGTGCACGGGTCGATACGACGTTTCTCGACCCCGGCGGATCGAAAACCGGGTCGCTGTTCCCGCTCGGCGGACCGACGATAACGCTCGAAACCCCGTTCGAGGACATCGAAGCGACGGTACTCGACGTGACGACGCCCGTCGCGTTCGTACGGGCGCGTGACCTCGGACTCGACGGGACGGAAGGGCCGAAGCGAATCGACACCGACGACGAACTCCTCGAACGGATCGAGCGGATCCGGGCGCACGTCTGTGCGGAACTCGGCCTCGTGGACGACCCCACCGACGCGGCGGCGGAATCGCCGGGCTATCCGAAACTCGCGTTCGTCTCCGAGCCGAAAACGTACGACACGAAAAACGGAATCGTGGAGGCGTGCGGACTCGACCTCACGGCACGCATCATGAGCATGCAGTACCTCCACCCGATCTACGCCGTGACCGGGGCGGCGTGTACGGCGGCCGCGGCACTGCTCCCCGGCACGATTCCGAACGAAGCCGCGGCGGTGAGCGATACCGACGTGACGCTCGGCCATCCACGCGGGACGATGACCGTCTCGGTCGATGCCGAAGCGGAAACCGTGCGGTCGGTGACCGTCTCCCGAACACAACGACGGCTCATGGAAGGAGATGCGTTCTACACGGTAACGGAGCCGTCTCCGGTCGAAAAATAAGCGATTTGAGGGTGCGAACTACTTCAGCGTCGCGTCGAGCGTGATCTCCGGCCCTGCCAGCGCTTTCGAGACTGGGCAGGTTTCCTTCGCTTCCGTGGCGATGTCGTCGAACGTCGCCTCGTCGATGTCCGGAATCTCGGCCTCCAGCGTCAGGTCGATGCGCGGGATTTCGAACCCGCCGCCGTCGGCGCTTTCGAGGTGAACGTCCGCCTCGGTATCGAGGCTGTCTGGCGTGTACCCCTCGCCTTCGAGGAGCGCGGTCAGCTGCATCGAGAAACAGCCCGAGTGGGCCGCGCCGATGAGCTCTTCGGGGTTCGTTCCCACCTCGTCCTCGAAACGCGTCGGGAACTTGAACGTCCCCTCGATCTGTCCGCTCTCGGTCTCGAAGTCGCCGCTGCCGTCCTTGCCGCCGGTCCATGTCGTCTCCGCTTGTCTTGAAACCATCTCATCACCGGGTACGGGAAGCTACCGTATGGTACTATTGGCAGCGAACGTAACCGGCGGGCGGCACGTCGATACACATCCCGGTGGTAGTGATATCGACGGACGTCGAGGTAGCTCCTGGACATCTCTCTTTCCTACCATTCTACTTGGTAAATCAGCTCGACGAACGCTCGACCGAAAAGTAATACGTATGATGGAAATTCCGTTCCTCGCCAACACCCTTCCTACGTGGATACGTTCCGACCTGAAAGGGATTGTATCCGAGACTGGAAAATCCGACCCCGACCGATCGGTGAAACGACCGCAGTCACGTCGGAACGGTCCTCCGGAGATATCGTGACGGAGACCGGTCGGAATACACATCACGATCCGCGCCGTGTCGGATACTACCCCGTCCTCTGATATTCCAAACAGCATCCTATGATCGATCGATGAAAGATCTATCGTTTCCTATATAATCCGATAACAAAATTCTTCGATAATTACTGCTAATCGACATCGGCTACCGACTGATTCGTGAAAGAAACATCTCCGTAGTTGGTCGGATTGGATCGTTTTCGACGGCCGTATCCACCTCCGTCTCCACCGCCGTACCCGTTTTACCGTCCACCCATTACAGCCCATTACACCCCTAATTTTGTAACGGAGATCATGTCATGCTTTTTTCGTGGCCGTATTCGTAGCAATATCGGTCAAGAACGGGAATCGGTCCGCGTCTCAGATGAAGTTCGGATGGTCGGATTCCTGCTCGGCCATGTTGATGTTCACCTCGATGACGTTCGCCGCGTTGGTGACTTTCTCGACCATCGTATCGTGATACTCCGCTTCGTTCATTCGATTGGTCGGGCCGGAAACGCTGACCGCTCCGAGAACGCGATCCTCCCTGTCCAACACGGGTGCACCGATCGCTTTGAGTCCCTCTATCTCCTCCTCGTCGTTGTAGGCGTATCCGCGCTCTCGAATCTCCTCCAATTCCGCGAGCAGTTCCTCGCGGTCGGTGATCGTGTTCTTCGTCTTGCGAACCAATCCGTAGCGGTCGATGATCCCGTTCACGCGCTCGGTCGGGAGCGATGCGAGGATCGACTTTCCGGTCGCGGAGAAGTGGAGATAATCCGGCTTCTGTAGTTTGCTCGTCTGGTAGTTGCTCCCCACCGCTTTCGTCCCTCTGACTTTGTAGAGGTTCACACTCAGCCCGTGCTGTTCGGTCGCGAGATGGGCGTACTCCCCCGTCTCGTCGGCCAGGCTCTCTATCTCCTCTTTACCGATACTGTACAACTTGTTCTGATTACGAACGTACTCACCGAGGAGGAGGAACTGCAGCGACAGCGAGTACGTGCTTCCCTCCTGAACGACGAATTTGTTCTCACGAAGCGTCGCGAGATGGTTGTACACGGCACTTTTCGACATATCGAGGTGCTCCGCCAGTTCCGTCACTCCCGCCCCGTTCAACTCCTCCAGCGCTTGTATCACGTCGAACGCTCGCGTCACCGTTTTCAACGTGCGCGACGAGCCCGTTTCCGTTCGATCGGTCATGTGAGAGGATACCGAATCCAACCGTAATAGTGTTTGTATATGGTGCAGGGTTTTCCGGCGAGCAAAACCAATAGCAGTAAACGACCTTTATCGATATTGGAAATGATTGAATTTCTTATATATCCTCCCTCAGTCCTCGAATAGCCCGTTTTCCGGTGAATAGACCGTTTCGACTTCGTCCACAACTGTTCTCCATACGTGCAAACCATTTCTTGACATTCAGGCTTCGACACCGTATCTTTTTACAGTATTTCGAACGGACAAATGATATTCCCGTAATTCACGGCGTATGGGCGCTCTATAGCCAGTCGCGAATTCATCCGATGTTCTCGATAGATGCAATCCACTGTTCGAGTGTCGGTCGAATTCGAATTCTCCAGCTATCGGATTCGTCCGGTCCGATAGCCCGGTATGACGAGGATAGCGCTCCCACTGTCTCCGTGAATCGACAGAAAAACCGCCTGAACACGGTATCGATGCGCGTCTCGGTGACGTACGGGACCGTTCGTCCGACGAACTGGAACGGGACTATTCGCAGGCGAGTCGCTTCAGCGCACCGCCGAGCACCTGCGTCGCGGCGGCACAATCGTCCCAGTCGGTCCACTCCAACGGGTTGTGGGAAATCCCGTCCCGTGACGGGGCAAACAGCAAGCCAGCGTCCGTGACGTTCGCGACGTGCATGGTGTCGTGGGCCGCGCCGGAGTGCAGTTCGAGCGTTTCGATACCCGCGTCGTCCCCGGCGGCACACAGGGCGGTTCGACAGCGCTCGCTCATCGGTACCGGGTGGCGGTTCCACGGGCGCTCGAACTCGGCGGTCACGGGGCGCTCGGTCTCGATTCGATCGAGACTCGTTCTGGCGCGGTCGACGATGTGTTCGATGGACTCCTGCTCGATGTCGCGGACGTCGAGGCTCAGTTCGACACGTCCCGGGATGACGTTCGGCGCGTTCGGTCGCACGTCGAGTTTACCGACGGTGGCAACTGCCGTGTCCGAATCCGTTTCGACGTCCGCGGCCGTTTCGATATCGAGAACGAACTCGCTGCTGGCAGCGAGCGCGTCCGACCGGTCCGGCATGAGCGTCGATCCTGCGTGATTCGCCTCGCCGGTAATCCCGACGGCACAGCGGGAGAGTCCCGTGATCGTGGTTACGACGCCTGCGGGAACGTCCGCCGCTTCGAGGCGCTCGCTCTGTTCGATGTGGAGTTCTAGCCACGCGTTCCACTCGTCGGCCGCGACCCGCCCATCCCCGCGAAAGCCGATGTCGTCGAGGGCGGATTCGAGGGTCACGCCCGCATCGTCTTCCAACGAGAGGGCCGTCTCGGGAGCCATTTCCCCGGCGGCGACCGCCGAACCGAGCAGGCCGCCGTCGAACCGTTGGCCCTCCTCCTCGGTGAAACAGACGACGTCGACCGGACGGGTCGGTTCGATTCCCGAATCCTGCATCGCTCGGACGCTCTCCAACGCCGCGTACACGCCGAGCGGACCGTCGAAGATGCCTCCTTCCGGCACCGAATCGAGGTGGCTCCCGGCGGCGACCGGTGCGGCGTCCGGATCGGCGCTTTCGGGCGTCCACCGGCCGACGATGTTTCCGACGTGATCGATGCGAACGGCGAGTCCGGCGTCCCGCAACCGCTCGCAGAAGTATTCTCGTGCGTTTCTATCCGCCTCCGTTCCAGTGAGGACCGTCCGACTGTGGCCCTTCTCGACTGCGACCGATCCGAACGCCGCGTTGGTTTCGATATCACTCCGCAGTCGGTCCTCGCTTACTTGCATGCCTCTTCCGGGAGTTGTCCAACCCTCCTATTTGATTGTTTCCCAAACTGATATCGAACGTATATATTTCGTGATTTATCACCTACTTCATCGTGCGTGACTGGACGATTCCGAATTCCAACGCCGTTTCCACCGTCGTCCAGACCGATATCGGTCCGCCTTTTTCACGTTTCAACTAAATATCCGCGTAATGCACAACATTTATGACGGGTAACTGAGTTCGATATTCTATGCCAAGCGATAGCAATAGCCGCGATGTTGTTGAAAATAGCGACACGGCCGGAAACGGACGCGTCGACCGCCGAGCATTCCTCGCCGCGACGGCGGCCGGCGTTCCGGTCGCGCTCGCGGGATGTCTCGGAGGGAACGATTCCGGCGGGTCGGACGGCAGTGGCGGAGGCGGCGACGGAAGCCCGAAATCCGGTGGAACGCTCCAGTGGGGCGGTGCCGTTCCGGTTCAGGGACTCGACCCGCACCTCGAAAGTGCCGCCGCGACCAACCGCGTGCTCGAAAACATCACCGAACCGCTCATTCGGTTGGCTCCGGACTACTCGCTCAAGCCCCATCTGGCGAAGAAGTGGACGACGTCCGACGACAACACCAAACTGGAGTTCACGCTCGAAAAGGGTGTGAAGTTCCACAACGGCGACGAGATGACGTCCAAGGACGTGCTCGCCACCTTCGATCGGATCGCCAACGGCGATTATCTCGCCACCGGCTTCTTCGACTTCGTGGACTCGATGAAGAACCCGGACGATCAAACCTTCGTCGTCCAACTGTCCGAACCGTTCGCGCCGTTCCTCTCGCGGATGTCGACCGGTGAGATGCACATCGTCCCCGAGAAACAGGCGAAGAAGAAGAAGATCAATACACCCATCGGGACGGGCCCGTACCAGTACGACAGTCGCGAGGTCGAAACCTCGTTCACGATGACGAAGTTCGACGACTACTGGAACACCAGCGACGAGAACGGCCCGTTCCTCGACAAGATCGTCAAGAGCGAGATCAAGGACCCCGACGTGCGCCTTCAATCGTTCCGTGCGGGTGAGTACGACTTCATCAACGGCGTCCCGCCGAAGGACGTCGAGTCGCTCAAAAACGACTCGTCCGTCCGCTTCGAGAAGCAGTTCCCGAAGGCGTTGGTCTACCTCGGGTTGAACTGCAACAAGAAGCCGTTCAACAACAAACACGCCCGTCTCGCGCTCGATTACGCGCTCGACAAGGAGAAAATCGCCGAGGCAGCGCTGTACGGCACCGGTAAGACGACCGCGACGCCTGCGGCACCCGGCAGTCCGTGGGTCGACAAGGACATCAAGCCGCGTCCGCGCGACCTCGACAAGGCCAAGGAACACCTGAAGAAGGCGGGAATGTCCGACGGCTTCTCGGTTTCGTTCAAGATTCCGCAGTCCTACCCGACGCAGGTGCAGGGAGCGAAAGTCATCTCAGACCAGGCATCCGATGCCGGAATCAACCTCAACATCCAGAAGATCACGTGGAGCACGTGGCTGTCGGACGTGTACAGCAAGCAGAACTTCGAGGCGACGACCAGTTCGTACCTCGCGCTGACGTACCCGGACGTCTCGTTCTACAAGTTCCTCCACCCGGATGGAGCGTTCTACTTCACCGGTTGGAACAACAGCGAGTACAACAAACTGGTCGAGAAGGCACGGCACATGTACGACGAGGACAAGCGTGCTAACCTGTACAAGAAAGCGACCAAAATCTTCCACGAGGACCGCGCGGGTCACCTGCTGCTCTGGTGGCAGGCGAACCTGTACGCCGGTTCGAAGAAGTACAAAGGGAAGATCGGAACGGCCGACGGTTCGACGCTCCGATTCGAAGACAACTGGTTGGACGAATAAGATGGAGGGACACCATGTCGATGTCTGATTATCTACTGCGGCGGTTGGGGTTCATGGTGTTAACCCTCCTGTTCGTGACGCTGATAACGTTCGTTGTGACGACGATCCTGCCCGGAAACGTCGCGTTGCTCATCCTCGGGCCGAACGCGACTGACAAGTCCATTCACGCGCTGCAAGCCCAGATGGGCCTCGATAAGCCCCTGTACGTCCAGTACATCGACTGGGTGCTCGGGCTTCTGCAGGGCGATATGGGGACGTCGCTTCGGTTCGGCGACCCCGTCATCTCGCTCATCGCAGAGAAGTTGCCGCGGTCGCTCCTGCTCGCCGGTGCAGCGACAGTCATCGCGGTCGTTCTGGCGCTGCCGCTCGGCGTCATCGCCGCGGTGAAACAGAACGACATGCCGGACCTGTTGGCGTCGATGTTCGGTTTCATCGGTGTGTCGATTCCGATCTTCCTGTGGGGACTGGTGTTCATCCTCGTCTTTGCCGTCTGGCTGAACGTCCTCCCGACCGGCGGATACGTCCCGCCGAGCGAGGACCCAATGGGAACGCTAACCCACCTCATCCTCCCGGCGTCGGCGATGGGATTCGCACTCACCGCGTACATCATGCGGATGACCCGGTCGTCGATGCTCGAAGTGATGTCGGAGGAGTACATCAAGCTGGCTCGGTCCAAAGGCATGACCCAGCGGGTCATCGTCCTCAAACACGCGCTTCGGAACGCCATCATCCCGGTCATCACGGTCATCGCGTTTCAGTTCAGCTACGCCTTCGGTGGCGTCGTCGTGCTGGAACAGGTGTTCTACTGGCCGGGCATCGGCAAACTGATGCTGACCGCCATCCAGAGCCGCGACATCCCGCTGTTGCAGGGTTGTATCCTGGTCGTCGCGGTGATGTACATGCTCTCGAACCTCGCCGCGGACATCCTCTACGGCTACTTCGATCCGCGGATTCGCTACGGGGGGAGTGAATAATGGCGACCTCAACGTCGAACTCGACGACTTCTTCCGCGCGGATGGAGCGGTTCGAGCGGTTCGCCCGGCAATTCAGGAACAACACCAAGGCCATGATCGGTCTCGTTATCGTGGTCGCGCTCATCGTGGTCGCGATTTTCGCGCCGGTCATCGCACCGTATTCGATCCAGAAGACGTCCATCTCCGACCGAACGCAGCCACCGTCGGTCGACCATCCGTTCGGCACCGACGACCTCGGTCGGGACATCTTCAGCCGCGTCGTGATGGGAAGCCGTATCTCGCTGAAGGTCGGCTTCGGTGCCATCACCGGCGCGCTCCTGATCGGGACGATAATCGGACTCGTCTCCGGTTTCTACGGCGGGATCATCGACGAACTGCTGATGCGGTTCATGGACGCCGCGATGTCCTTCCCGCCTATCCTCCTCGCACTGACCCTGTTGGTCGTTCTCGGGCCGGAGCTCGACAACGTCATCATCGCGTTGGCGTTCGTTTACACGCCGTACATCGCCCGCGTCGCCCGGAGCGCGACGTTGTCCGAGCGAAACGAGGCGTACGTCGAGGCGGCCATCGCCCGCGGGGAGAGCAACCCCTACATAATCTTCAGCGAGGTGTTACCGAACTGTTCGGCCCCGCTGCTCGTGCAGGGGTCGCTGAACATCGCCTTCGCGATGCTCGCGGAGGCGAGCCTGTCGTTCTTGGGGCTCGGTGCACAGCCACCGACGCCCTCGTGGGGGCTGATGATCAACAATGGAAGCGGCTTCATGCAGACCGCGCCGTGGATCATCATCTTCCCCGGTATCGCCATCGCCGTCACCGTCATCGGGTTCAACCTGCTCGGTGACGGCCTCAGAGACGTTCTCGACCCCAAGGTGGATTCGATAGAATGAACCGAGAAAACACGGACGGCGGACGGCAACCCCTCCTCGAAGTTCGCGACCTCAGGACGGAGTTCCTCACGGAGGACGGGGCGGTCGTCGCCGCAAACGACGTATCGTTCGCCCTCGATGCGGGCGAGACGATGGGCTTGGTCGGGGAGAGCGGTGCCGGAAAAAGCGTCACCGCCCGTTCCCTGCTCCAACTCATCGATACGCCCGGCGAGATAACCGGTGGCGAAGTTCTCTTCGACGGCGAGGACCTGCTCTCGCTCTCCGAGAAGAAGATGCGCGCTGTTCGCGGGAACAAGGTCGCGCTCATTCCGCAGGACCCGATGTCGTCGCTCAACCCGGTGCTCACGGTCGGCGAGCAGATCGTGGAGACGATCATGCACCACCAGGACAAGGACCGACCGGCGGCGCGCGAGCAGGCCATCGAGGTGATGCGGGACGTCGAGATTCCGGATGCGGCGGAGCGGTTCGACGATTATCCCCACGAGTTCTCCGGCGGGATGCGCCAGCGTGTCCTCATCGCCATCGGGCTCTCCTGTAAGCCGGATCTGATCATCGCGGACGAACCGACGACGGCACTCGACGTGACGACCCAGGCGAAGATCCTCGACCTGCTGAACGACCTACAGGACGAGAAAGGTATGGCCATCCTGATGATCACGCACAATCTCGGCGTCGTCGCCCAGACGTGCGATCACGTCGGGGTGATGTACGCGGGTAACCTCGTCGAGACCGCGGAACTCGACGACCTGTTCGAGAACCCGCGCCATCCGTACACGCGCGGCTTGATCGATTCGATTCCCCAAGCGGACGTACAGTACGACGAACTCCCGACGCTCGACGGGGCGATGCCGGACCTCACCGACTTGCCGCAGGGATGTAACTTCGCGCCGCGCTGTGCGTACGCGACCGAGGCGTGTCGAACCGGCGGGAACCCCGAACTCGCTCCGGTCGAAGGGACGACGTCGCGTGCGGCGTGCATCCACGCGAACGACCTCGATCTGAGTCAGGGGTACGAAGCCGAAGGATCGGGCCACGAACGGAAGCAAATCGACCGAAGCGGCGAGCCGCTGTTCGCGGTGAAGAACCTGAAGAAGCATTTCCCCGCTGGGGACGGGTTCTTGGGTAATCTCACGTTTTCGCGGTCCGACGGCGGCCTCCCGACGCTCGAACGACAGGCCGTCAAAGCCGTCGACGGCATCGATTTCGACATCTATGAGGGCGAGACGGTGGGTCTCGTCGGCGAGAGCGGTTGTGGCAAATCGACGGTCGCACGCACCGCGTTGAAGCTCCTCGAACCCACCGACGGTGAGGTGTACTTCGAAGGTGAACCCATCCACGAGATGGGGAGTTCGGAAATCCGGAGCCTGCGCCGCGAGATGCAGATGATCTTCCAGGACCCGCAATCCTCGCTCAACCCGCGGAAGACGGTCGGGCAGATAATCGGGCGGGCGATGGAGAAACACGACATCGCGACCGGCAAGGAAAAGCGGGAGCGAACGCGCGAGTTGCTGACGCGCGTCGGTCTCTCGCCGGATTCCATCCACAAGTACCCCCACCAGTTCTCCGGCGGACAACAACAGCGCATCGCCATCGCGCACGCGCTCGCCGTCGAACCGAAGCTTATCGTCTGTGACGAACCGGTTTCGGCGCTCGACGTTTCCGTCCAGGCACAGATACTGAATCTGTTGAACGAGATCCAAGCCGAGTACAGTCTCTCGTACCTGTTCATCTCGCACAACATCGGCGTCGTGCAACACATCTGTGACCGCATCGTGGTGATGTATCTCGGAAAGGTCGCCGAGGTCGGCACCGTGGAACAGGTTTTCTCGGCCCCGTTCCATCCCTACACCGAGAGCCTCCTCTCGGCGGTGCCACACGCGGACCCGGAACGGAAGAGCAACCGCATCCTGCTCGAAGGAAGCGTTCCGAGTCCGCTGAATCCACCGTCGGGCTGTCCGTTCCAGACCCGCTGTCCGAAGAAGATCGGGGAAGTCTGCGAGGAGACTGAGCCCGTCTTGGAGGAAACGGAACCCGGTTCCGATCATCGGATTTCGTGTCTCCTGTCGGTCGAGGAGATGAGCGAACGCCGGTCAGTCGGCGAACCGGTCGAATCGAATCCCGGCGAACGGGTCCAGTAACTACAGCGGTTCACATTCTGTAGTCGCGTTTTCGGTCCGTCCCCACGATGCGATCGTCTTCGGTCGAGTACCGACGGGTCCATCGCCGAAAGAAATGACTCTTCCCTGACTGTTTCTATTATTGTCGCGTAAACAACTTCAATGACTTAAATAGGGGATATTAGGAACCGGTTCATCATCGCGAGTCGGGGAGGTCGTCAGCGGTCAGGATGGGTTCGAAAACATCGCTGGAAATCGAGGAGACCGATTGGGCACACCCCGTTTCGAAGGAAATTATATAGTGGTCCTCCGGGAAACGAAGAAGCGTAGAGGGCAATGACTCGAGAATCACCGACCCCCGTGAGGACGACCGCGCGTTCGTTCGACATCATCGAGACCCTGCGCGAACTCGACGGTGCCCGTCTCACCGAGGTTTCCGCCCATCTCGACCTCCCGGACAGCACGGTCCACAATCACCTCCGGACGCTCGTGCAGCGAGGCTACATCGTCAGGGACGACAACACCTACTACGTGAGTCTCCAGTTCCTCGACTTCGGGGAGTACGCCCGCTCGCGGCGCAAGGTGTACGAACTCGCCAAGTCGGAGATCGACAAACTGGCCGACGAGTCCGAAGAATCCGCGAACTTGCTCGTGGAGGAGGGCGGCCACGGCGTGTACATTTACAACGCACGCGGCGGCGACGCCATCCCGCTCGATACTCATCCCGGAAAACGCGTCCCACTCCACGCGACCGCCTTGGGAAAGGTGATCCTCGCGTACCTCCCGGAAAGCAGGGTAAACGAGATCTTCGATCGACTGGGCTTGCCCGCCGAAACGCCGAAGACGATCACCGACCGCGAGGAACTCCGCACCGAACTGGAGCGCGTCCGCGAGAACGGACGCGCGGTCGACGACGAGGAACGCGTGCCCGGCATCAGATGCGTGGCGGTCGCCATCAAGAACGAGAACGGCCAAGTCATCGGAGCCATCAGCGTCTCAGGTCCGGCGAGCAGGATCGACGCCGACCCCGACGGTTCGCTTCTCGACGACCTCCTCAGGGCGAAGAACATCATCGAGTTGAAACTCGCACATGCGTAAACGATACCACAAATCGGAAACGAAAACCGACTACGGGTTCATCTTGTCGTCCATCGTCGAGACGAGAGTATTGCTCGTGTCCTGCGAAAGCTCCCAACACATCGTCCCACCGTAGCCGTTGTTCTTCACGAACTCCGATTTGTTTCCGATCGACGCCGCATCGTCGTAGGAGACGAACGTGTTTTCTGCCGCGGAATAGAGCCACGGAACCTGGGCGGTCGAATGCCAGTGATACACGTAGTCCGACTGCGGTTCGATGTTCTGTTTGATATCGTAATATGTCACCGAACTCGAGGACTCGAACGAGTTGAACAGTCCGTCGTCGTCCGATGCGACGCCCGAATACGACCGTCCGTAGAACGGCATTCCCATGACGAGTTTGTCCTTCGCGATTGGTTTCCCCGCCCAATACTGCATGTGGTGTTTGACGTCGAAATCCGACGACGACTTCGGGGCCAAAAACGGCGCGTTGAAGTTGGTCTCGCTGCTCCAGTCCCCGTGGTAGTCGTAGGTCATGACGTTGACGTGATCCAGGTAGTCGCTGATAGTTCCCACCTCGTAGGCGTCGTCCACGATGTTCGGGTTCGGGGATGCCGCGATAGAGAGGTGCGTCCACGGGCCGAATCGCGCGTCGAGTTCGTCCCGACACGCCTTCAGGAGGAGCGAGAAGTTGTGCGGGTCGGCGGACCGAATCGACCCGTCCGGGTACTCCCAGTCGAGGTCGAGACCGTCGAACTGGTACTCCTCCATGATGTCGACGGCCGTCTTCGCGAACCGCTGGCGTCGCGTCGCCGTCGATGCGGCGTCCGAGAACGTCCCCGAGTACCATCCGGCGCTGATGGAGAGCATGAACACCGTGTTCGTGTCGTCGTACGTCGCCAGTTCGTCCAGCAGGTCCGCGTCCGACGAACTACCGACGCTGACCGTCCCGTCCGACGCCACGTCGAGGAAGGCGAAGTTCAAGTGCGTGAGTTCGTCGAACGGAACGTCCGAAGGCGTGTAACTCCCCGCATACGAGGGATAGTACCCGACGACGCGATTGCCGCCACTCGCCGCCTCAGCCCCGCTAGCGGCGATTCCATCTGCTACGACCATCGCACCGGTTCCCTTGAGGAACGTTCGCCTCGACGCGTTCGTCGTCAGTTTCCGTCCGATTCCATCGTGCCTCCGTTTTTCTCCCGTCATATTTCACTATAGAAAATGCAAAATAATAAAATTTATTCCCATCCGTTTGAATTATAGTCTCGGCACCGTTCGACCGACTCGTCATGGCGTCGCCGTTCCGTCTTGACGGAACCCAAACCGTTATACGGCCGATACGAGCAGTGTATCCCATGACTGCAGCGATGCGTCTCTCTCCCGTCGCGTGGGCGGCGAAGACACGACGCGAAATCCGCGATGTCGGCGCGGCCGATGGGTCGGTCGTCGTCGTCCCCGTCGGCAGTATCGAACAGCACGGCCACCATCTCCCCGTCGCCACCGACACGCTGTTGGCCGACGCGGTGGCCCACGCGGGCGCGGAGCGCGCCGCGGACGACGTACCGCTCCTCGTGACGCCGCCGGTGTGGTCGGGCTTTTCGCCCCACCACCTCTCGCTCGGGGGCACCATCTCGCTCGAACTGGACGACTTGCTCGACCTGCTCTCCGACGTGGCCGACACCGCGCTCGAAAACGGCTTCGACGGCATTTGCTTCGTCAACGGTCACGGTGGCAACGGCAACGCTATCGGGAGCGCCGTCAGCATCGTCGGCAAGGAACACGAGGAAGTGGAAGTCGCCGGACTGACCTACTTCCAACTCGCCGAACCGTTCATCGACGAGATTCGGGAGAGCGACGTCGGCGGGATGTCCCACGGCGGCGAGTTCGAAACGTCGCTCATGCGCCATCTACATCCCGAACTCGTGAAGATGGACGAGGCCGACGCCGAATACTTGGACGAACCGTACGACCGCGGGATACAGGACCTCCACGTCGGCGGCCCGCTCTCGACCTACCGCCCGTTCGAGGAGTACTCCGATTCGGGAGCCATCGGGGACCCGAAACTGGCGACCGCGGAAAAAGGCGAGGAACTCCTCAGCAAGTTGGCCGACGAGGTTGCCGACGTGTTTCGAAACGTCTCCGATCAGGCGCGGTGACGACCGTCTATCGCTCCGTTTCGACGCCCGGAATCGTCACCGGAAGTCGGCCGGTAAACTCGCCGCGGCCGACCAACAGGTCGGCCACGGCGGCGAGCGAGGTCGGTGTGTCGTCGTACGTCGTCAGGTAGGTCCCGACCTCCGACATCGCCGAGAGGTCGTACGGATTTCGCATCGCGACGACGATGGGGTTCGCACCCGCCGCGACCAAGTCGTGAACGGCGTCCGCCTGTTCGGGATTCGAGGCCGCGTCGGATGTACAGACCACTGTCAGGCCGTCGGTTTCTACTCCTGTTCCCGGTGACTCACCGTCCCTGAGAACCGTGGCATCGACTGGCATTCCCACGTCCGAAAGTGCCGAGGCGAACTCGCCGCCGCTGTCGTGGGACTCCTCGGCGATGGTCCCGTCGCCGCCTTCGAACTCGTAGACCGAAACGCGGTCGCCCTCGGAAAGCGGGAGCGAGTCCGCGTCGTCACGGACGAGCGTCGCCCCGCGCTCCGCGACGGTTCGGGCAACCGTTTGACAGTCGGCGGCCGCGGTTTCCCACTCCTCCTCGTCGCCGACGTACCCCGCATCGTACGCCCCCTTGGCGTGAAACACCCGCCGAACGGCGGTGTCGATTCGCTCCTGGGGGATGCGTCCCGATTCGACGGCGTCGATGACGGCGTCGATGGCGGCGTGCTGCTTGCGCGGCGTGTGCGAGACGAATATCTGGTTACATCCCGCTTCGACGGCCTGCACGCAGCCTTCAGCGGTACCCACGCTGTCGGCGATGGCGTTCATCTCCATGCAGTCGGTGAGGACGAGGCCATCGAAGCCGAGTTCCTCCCGAAGGAGTCCCGTGACGACTTTTCGGGAGAGCGTCGCGGGTCGCTCCGCGTCCTTCGTGATGGTCGGAAACGCGACGTGCGTCGTCATTATCGCCCCGATGCCGTCCTCGATGGCCCGCCGGAACGGCAACAGTTCGACCGCGTCGAGGCGCTCCCGGTCGTGGTCGATGACCGGCAAATCGAGGTGGGAATCGACCGCCGTGTCGCCGTGGCCGGGGAAGTGCTTTCCGCAGGCGACGACACCGGCGTCTTGAAGCCCGCCCGCAAAGTCGGCACCCAGTTCCGCGACGTGTTCGGGTCGTTCGCCGAACGACCGGACGCCGATGACGGGATTGTCCGGGTTGTTGTTCACGTCGAGGACCGGCGCGAGGTCGATGTCGATTCCGAGGGAACGCAGTTCCCGTCCGACGGCGTTCCCGGCCCGTGCGGCCAGGTCCGGGTCGTCGGCCGCGCCGAGCGCCATGGCGCTCGGCAGTTCGGTCCCCCACGAGAGGCGTGCGACTCGGCCGCCCTCCTGGTCGATAGTGACGAACAGCGGTGGCAGTTCCTCCGGGACGAACCCCTGTAGCGTCCGTGAGAGGGTTCGAACCTGTTCGGGCGATTCGACGTTTCGACTGAAGTAGATGATACCGCCGAGATTCCGTTCGGCGACGAGTTCCTCGATTTCCCCGGTCGGCGTGAGGCCGTCGAACCCCGCGACGAACAGTTGGCCGACCTTCTCCTCCAGCGAGAGGGCCGCGACCGCCGATTCCAGTCCGGTGACGTTCGATGGCGAGTTCGTCGATGTCGATGCCGATGTCGGTGATTCCGGTTCGCTTGGTGCGCTCGTCATGGCTATCAGTACCGCAGGTACTCGGCCCGTGCGTCGAGGAACTCGGTGCGGTCGTCCTCCCAACTGCTCACGATCGTTTCGGCGATTTCGCGGGGGGCGGTCGAACCGTCCGCGTCGTCGATCGTCTCCCGAAGATAGCTTCCGCCCGCCAACTTGTCGATGAAATACTCGTCGTCGTAGGCGATCCACTCGGGATCGTCGTACGTCGTGAACGCCGAGGCGAGCACCGTCAGGCCCACCATCACGGGATCGACGGCGTCCCGGTCGAGGACGTGAATCTGCACGCCGGTGACGTTCTCGCGTTCGTGTTTCGAGAACGTCGGCGAGAAGTACGCTGGCCGAAAGGCGACGCCGTCCAGGTCCTGACTGGACAGTTCCGACGCCCACTCGTCCCCGTCGATCCACGGTGCGCCGACGAGTTCGAATGGCTTCGTCGTTCCCCGTCCTTCCGAGAGGGTCGTCCCCTCGAAGAAACACATTCCGGGGTACAGCGTCGCGGTTCCCGGTGTCGGCATGTTGGGCGAGGGGTACACCCATGGGAGGTCGGTGTCAGAGAACCAATCCGACCGTGACCAGTCGCGCATCTCGACGACTTCCACGTCCGCACCCATGTCGAACTCGCCGTTGAAGTACGTCGCCAACTCGCCGACCGTCAACCCGTGGACGATGGGCAGTTCGTAGCCGCCGACGAACGAGGACGTTTCCGCGTCGATTCGGTTTCCGGTGACCGGGAGCGGCGAGACGGGGTTCGGACGGTCGAGGACGACCATCCGCTTGTCGGCTTCTGCGACTCCCTTGAGCGCATATCCCAGCGTGTAGATGAGCGTATAAAACCGACAGCCGACGTCCTGCATGTCGTACACGATGGTGTCGATATCGTCCACCATCTCCGGTTTCAGCCGCCGTTGTTCGCCGTAAAGGCTCTTCACCGGTAATCCCGTTCGGTCGTCGGTGCTGTCTTCGACCTTCACACCGGCTTGCGCGTCGCCGCGCAGGCCGTGCTCCGGCCCGAACAGTTTGCGCAAGTCGAACTCGTCGCGCGCATCGAGGAGGTCTATCGTCGTGTTGAGGTTGCTGTCGGTACCGGACGGGTTCGTGATGAGTCCGAGGCGTTCGCCGTCGACCGTCTCGGGACAGTCGTCCAGTAACCGTTCTACGCCGAGCGTAACCATATCTTCGGCAATGCGTTATCTCCTTAAAAAACCCCGTGTGAGTCGAGACTAGTTCTCCGGCTTGACGACCGCCGCGTTCAGCCAGTCGAGATGGGCCTCACCCATGAGCGCGTGGTTGTAAACGTGGAGTTCCTCGCCGAGTTCACCGACCTCTGCGACGAACGTCCGCCACTCGTCCTCGGAACCGATGACGTCAGGGTCGAGAGTGACTCCGACATCGACCGGCATCTCGACGGCGTCTCGGTACCCGCGAACTCGCCGCCGGGCGAGGTCCCGGTCGTCCGTGTAACAGAGCGCGATGATTCGGTCGAGATGCGGCCGAATCCGGTCGAGGACGACCCCCGCTGGCCACCCGTCGTTCGGGTCGCGGCCGAGTCCGTCCGCCGCCGAGTAGGTCAACTCCACGTCGCCGCTGGCCGCCGCGATTCGGGAGAGGAAGTCGTCGATGACCGACGCGCGGAAGTCGAAGAGGTCCGCGAGCACGGGTTCCTCCTCGGCGAGTTGCGCCAGCGATCCGACCTGTTGTTCCGGGGTTCGGAGAACGTCACGTACCAGTGACCGGACGATTTCGCGGGCACGGTCGAAATCGACGGCGTGGTCGGCCGCTCGTACCCGACAGGCCGAACAGAAACACTGGGAGACCAATAGTTGCTCGTCCGGTCCGCGGACGACCTGGTTCTTCGCGTGACCGAACGTCGAACCGTGGGGATGGAAGACGCTCGGGAAACCGATCGATTCGAGGTTGATGGCCGAAATATCGTACTCCGCGAGCGAGCGAACGACGCCTTCGAAGTACGCGTGAACCTCGGGATTCGACGGGCAGAACGCGTGCTCGTGGGCGTCGCCGAACGCGCTCTCGACGCGAAACTCCGGGTTCTCCGACGCGAGTTTCGTATTGTGAAAACAGACGAGCCACGCGTTGACGTCGATACCACCGTCGGTCAACCGTTCGACGACGTCCCCGAACGGGTCGGGGTGACCGTCGATGTCGTTCACGGGCGGATCGATGGGCGTGTCGGTGAATTGCTTCGAGTCAGGTGTGAAATAGCACCCCCCCTCGTACGATTCGAACAGCGTGCCTGAGGAACGCGGATCGAGCGTTCGGATGGAGTGATAGTGCGCGGCGACGTTGACGCCCGTCACGCCCAGTTCGGCGAGTTCACGCCTCGTCGTGTCGGGCTGTTGAGAGAGCAGACGCCACGGATAACTCCAGACTGCGACCATACCAGCCAACGTTCGCGCCGTGTATTAAATATTGCCCGGTCGGCGGGGGAAACTCAGTCGAACCGTCCGGCGGCGACCATCGCGTGGAACCGCTCGCGGAATCGAATGAGACCGGTTCCCTTCCCGTCGTACACTTGGTTCGTGAGCAGAATCGCGAACCTGTCGCGGTCGTGGTCGAGCCACAACGACGTTCCCGTATACCCCGTGTGGCCGAGTCCGACGCGTGACCAGTTCGGCGCGGGGTAGGTCTCGTCGGCGAGTCGCCACCCGAGGCTGTGACGGGTGTCGAGACCGGGCAACCAGTCGTCCTGCATGCGCTCGACCGTCGCCGCGGAGAGGAGCGTCCCGTCGGCGGCGAGATACGCCCGTGCGAACCGCGCGAGGTCGTCCATCGTCGTGAATAGCCCCGCGTTTCCGCTCTCCCCGTCCATCGCCCAACCGAGCGGGTCGTGGATTTCGCCGCGGAGAATCCGGTCGCGGTAGTCGTGGTCGTACGTCGCGGCGACGTTTCCGGTATCGGACAACGGTCCGAGGCTCGAATCCTTCATTCCGGCGGGACCGAAGACGTGTTGCTCGGCGAGTTCGCCCAACGAGCGCTCGGTCGCTCCCCGCAGTGCCGCGGCCAGATAGACGAAGTTGAGACAGCTGTATTCGTTCCGACTGCCGGGTTCGGCTTCGAGTATCGACCGATTCCGGAGGCCGTTCAACACGTCCTCGACCGAACTCCACTCCTCGGAGAACGAGTACGGTTGGAATCCGGAACTGTGGGTCACGAGTTCGAGGAGTCGGATTCCGCCGCGTCGATGACCGTCGAGGTTCGGAACGTGTCGCCGGAGTTCGTCCGACAACGTGATCTCGCCCGCTTCGAGGAGCGAGAGCGTCGTCGTCGCCGTCACGACCGGTTTCGTCAGCGAGGCCACGTCGAACGTCGTCCCGCGCGTCATCGCCTTCCCCCGTTCGGGGTCTCGCTCGCCCACGACCGCTATCCGTTCGATACCGTCCGCCGACCCGATTGCGGCCACCGCGCCGGGATACGTACCCTCGTTCATTCCCCGCGTGAGGGTGGCTTCGAGCGACCCGTCGTCTATCGAGCGTTCCATGGTGCCGGATGAGGGTGGGGCATCGACTTAACCCCTCGGTCCGCGGAAATTCGGTGAATAACCTATTTGTCCTCTCCGCCGCTAGGGAGTATTCAATGACATACGATTCGGTGCTGTTCGACGTGGATGGGGTCCTGCTGGACTTCCATTCGGACCACCCGACGATCTATCGACAGGCGGTCGAAGCGACGTTCGGCGCGTTCGGCGTTTCACCATCGGACGACGACCTGAACGCCTTCATCGCCGGTGCGACGATGGACGATATGCGACGAGCGTGTGCCCGTCACGACATCGATTTCGCACGGTTCTGGCCGGAGCGAGAGGAGAACGCGTCGGCGCTTCAGTCCGGGATGATGGACCGCGGCGAGCGGGTGCTCTACGACGATAGCTCGGTCCTCTTCGACCTCGTCGACCATCACGACATGGGTCTCGTCAGCAGCAACCAGCACGCGACCATCGAGTACATGGTGGAGCGCTTCGACCTCGCGCACCTGTTCGAGGCGGTGTACGGCCGCGACCCGACCGTCCAGGGGTTCGACCGGACGAAACCGGAGACGTACTACATCGAGAAGGCCATGAACGACCTCGACGTGACGGACGGACTCTACGTCGGGGACAGCGCGTGTGACGTTCGTGCCGCCCACCGAGCGGGGTTGGATTCGGCCTTCATCCGTCGGGAACACCGGAACGGCTACGAACTCCCGGAGGAACCGACATACGAAATCGAATCGCTCACCCAACTCCACGACCTGCCGGGCGTCGCGGATTCCGCGTAAGGAATTCTTTTCCTCAGTCGGCGTTTATCCGTCGACGTCTATTCGTCGACGCTTGTCGTTCGTTTCGATAGCCCGGAGGACTCGCCGAAAGCGGTAGATCTCTACCCGTTTCGACTCAGTCGAAACGGGTTGTCTAGGCGTTCTCGACCGTAATTTGGCGTTCTCGAACCATTCGGCGTTCATTCACACGTCCCGCCGAATTCGGAAGGGGCGAAATCCGTCCTCAACTCGGTGTGAACAAACAACATGGGCTGTTCGATGGATTTTCGCTCACAGAGAGCATTACGAGCATAAGCGTGTAATGGTGGTCTCGGCGGGACGCTCGGTACCTCTCGCCGCCGTTCGTCATCACTGTATTTTCGTGACGAATTTCGGACCGTCCGAAACCGATTCCGGGACGATTTCTCTCCACATACCTTCCGCTTCGACCTCGATTCCCCGACGAATCGTCTCGCTGGTGATTCGACGGTACCGAAAGCTGTCGATCGATAGAAAGGAGACGCCGAGCACTCGGAAAAAGACGGGTCGCCAGGCCCTATCGATCCGTCGGCGGACAGCGCTTGCCCATGACGACCGGTCGTGATGCGCCCGTCGCGCCGGGGACGTTGTTCGGGACGCCGTCGAGTGCGGCCGCGGCGAGCAAGGCGAACGCGACGGCTTCCTTCTCGTCGGCACCGACGCCGTACTCGTCGATGGTTCGTACCGGCGCGTCCACCTCCGCGTCGAGTAGGTCGAGCAGCGTCGGATTGAACGCGCCGCCACCCGAGACGACGATTTCATCGGGTGACAGGGAAACGAATCGTCGGTAGGCATCGGCGATGGAGCGGGCCGTCAGCGCAGTCGCCGTCGCGACGATATCCGCGTCCGAGCAGTCGTGTTCGCGGCAGGCGGCGACGAACTCACGTGCGTACTCACGGCCGAACCGTTCGCGCCCGGTCGATTTCGGCGGCGCTTCGCGGAAGTACTCGTCGTCCATCGCGTCGGCGAGGACGGATTCATCGACGGTCCCCTCGCGGGCGGTTTTCCCGTCCTCGTCGTAGGTTCGCTCGCCGTCGGTGAGCAGTTCGACCACGCCGTCGATGACCATGTTTCCGGGACCGGTGTCGAAGGCCGTCACGTCCGCCGGTCCTGCGCCGGGTGGAAGCGCGGTGCAGTTTCCGATGCCGCCGACGTTCTGGGCGATACGGAACGACTCGTCGTCGGCGAGCAGCGCGAGGTCGGCGAACGGGACGAGCGGCGCACCGTGGCCGCCGACCGCGACGTCGGCGGTGCGGAAGTCGGCTATCGTCGTGACGCCGGTGCGTTCGGCGATGAGGCTCCCGTCGCCGATTTGGAGCGTCGAACGCAACCGCTGCTCTCCTCCCGGCATTTTCCGCGGTTCAGGCTCGTGTCGGACCGTCTGACCGTGTGAGCCGATGGCATCAACGTCCCCGAGGTCGATGTCCGCGGCCGACGCCGCCGTGTCGGCCGCATCCGCGAAGACGGTTCCGAGCGCGACGTTCAGGGTGCACGCCTCGGCGATGGTTCCCGCGTCCGAACAGGCCGCCTCGATTCGGGTTCGGAGCGCGAAATCGTAGGATTCCGTGACGAACGATTCGACCGTGACGTCGTAGTTGTCCCTTCCATCGCCGCGAATCCGACAACAGGCCGCATCCACGCCGTCGAGCGACGTTCCAGACATCAGACCGATGACGATGCGCTCGGTCATCGCGTCGTCTCCCGGTCGAGTTCCTTCGTGAACGACTCGTAAGCGATCCACGGTTCGAAGCCGAGTTTGGCGTAGTAGCCGACGAGGTCGGTCCAGTCGATGATCATACGATCGTAGCCCGCATCGTGGTAGCGTTCGGCGAGCGTGGATATCATCCAGAGACCCCACGAACGGCCGCGGTACGCCTCGTCGATTCCGAGTGGGCCGATCCCACAGACGCGCCCGTCGAGGCGATTCGCCCAGTTGACGTTGCCGCCGCGATATCCCGAGTCAGGCGTGTTCGCTCGGCAGAATCCGACCGTTTCCCCGTCGTTTCGAAGAAGCCAGTAGTCGTCGGCACCGCCCGGAACCCGGGAGAAGTTCCGCGCTTCGTACAGCCAGCGACCGGGAAACTGGTCGGACAGGAATGCGAACAACGGTTCGGTGTTCGCGCCGACGCGTTCGAGCGTCAGGTTCGTCCACGCGGAATCGACGTCCGCAATTCGCGGCGGCGATTCGTACGTCGTAAGGTCCCCTTTCAGGTCGAAATACGTCCTGTCGGGGGCGAATCCCGCTTCGCGGAGGGATTCACGGAGGGTATCGAATTCCGTCGGCACGCCCGGCAGAAACTGCCCGGGGTCACCGCCGAATCGGAGTCGGGTGACGCCCCGTTCCGCCATGTCCCGCTCGACCGTGGCGAGCAGTTTCGAAGCGATGTGGGTGTCGTCATCGGAATTGTCGGCGAACAGACTGATCCACCCCACGGTTCCGTCCGCGAAGTCCGGAACGGCTTCCGTGAGCCGTTTTCCGAGCGCGAAGGCGACGAGTTCGCCGTCCTCGAACCCGCCCCACGCCGTCACGTCCATCCCGTCGAACGGCGCGAAGACGTTCTGTGACACCAACCGGTCGGAAATGGAGAAGTCCGGATGTGTTCGGTTCCAACGGTCGATACCGGCGAAGACGCGTCCGTAATCGGTGAGGCGACGGCACTCGGTGGTCATAACACCGCTTTCTCGCCGGGCTACTTATACTTCTGTCCGGAAAATCGTGGTTCGATAGTATCTTCGGTTTCGCGTTTATTTTCGGTTTCGCGTCCGTTTTCGGTCTCTAGTCGGCGATTCGTCGATATCGTACATCATCGTCTCCAACTGTTGGTCGAGGCCCGCGGAGAGGCCGCCATCGACGACGAGTTCGGTGCCGGTGACGAACGACGCGTCGTCGGACGTGAGGTAGAACGCGGCGGCGGCCACGTCCTCGGGACGGCCGAACCGACCGACCGGATACTGGTTCACCCACTCCTCCCGAACCGGTCCCTCCGTCGTCAGTTTCTCGCTAGACGCATCGGTGATGATGCTCCCCGGGCAGATGGCGTTCGAGCGGATTCCGTGTCGGCCGTACTGGGTCGCGATGATTCTGGAGAGCGCGATGATCCCGTTTTTCGCGGCGGAGTAGGAGGCTAACCCGATGCCGACCTTCGCGTTGATGGACGAGATGTGGACCATCGAACCCCCGCCCGATTCGACCATCGCGGGGATGGTCTCCCGAGCGCAGAGGAACTGCCCCTTCAGGTTCACGTCGATGATCCGTTCCCACGTTTCGTCGGAGACGTCGGCGACGTTCCCGTCGTCGAACGACCCGCCCGCGTTGTTCACGAGGACGTCGATGCTCCCGTGACGCTCCATCGTCGCCTCGACCATCGCGGCGACGTCGGCGGACTCGCTTACGTCGGTTCTGACGAACTCGGCCGTACCTCCATTTTCCTCGATGCGGGAGACGGTTTCCTCGCCTCCCTCCCGGTCCACGTCCGCGACGATGATGGTGGTTCCCGCGTCCGCGAGTCGTTCCGCAATGGCGCGACCGATACCCTTCGCCGCCCCGGTGACGATGGCGACGTCGCCGTTTCTCTCTGCACTGAAAGCCATATCTCCCACCTGTCGTCCGGGTACAAACGGTTTTGGGTTCACACGCCGGACAGTCACTAACCCAAACCTTTTTCTGTGTTCATTTTAATATCGAATCGAGTATGGTTAACAGCAACCACGGTTCTAGCGGCGAGCCCGATGGGAGTCGGCTGACACGTCGCCAGTGGATGGCGCTCAGCGGCAGCGCGACGATAGCGGGATTGGCCGGTTGTGCAGGCGACAATCCCAACGACCAGGACGTCACGATGTCGAACACCGACGGTGGTTCGGACGGGACCGACGGCGGCGGTTCGCCGGTCACGACGGAACTGAACATGCGCGCGCCGGTCAGTTGGCAGCCGAGTAGTTCCAACATCAACCCCTTCACGGACACCAAGAACACCGAGTACTGGATGGATTACATGTGGTGGGAGTCGCTGGTGTACCCCAACGCGAACGGGGACCCGATCTACTGGCTCGCGGACGAGATCAACCTCAAGGGAGGCGGCTGTGAGGTCGAAATAAAACTCAAGGACGATTACACGTGGTGGGACGGAAAACCGGTGACCGCACAGGACGTCCACACCGCACAGCTCATCAGCGATTACAAAGCCAGCTACGGCCCGGAGAACACCGACGACAGTTGGGAAGTCGTCGACAAACACACGCTCAAACACACCCTGTCGGGACCGGCCAATCCCACGCTCCAGAAGACGGCGACTCCGTATTTCACCACCGTCGTCAAGCACGATTACTTCAAATCGTGGCTCGAACAGTACGAGGACGCCGGTGGCGAAAGCGCCGTCGAGAAGGTGACGAAGGACCTGACGTCGACGACGATCACCCTGAACGACCTCGTGGACAAGGGCCTCGGTTGCGGGATGTGGAAACCGAAACAGCTCTCGCCGACCAACGCCGTCCACGAGAAGTACGAGAATCACCCGCGCGCCGACTGGACGAACCTGAAGACGTTCAACTGGCATCTCATCTCCGAGAAGCAAAAGGCAATACAGGCGCTCAATGCTGGGCAACTCGACATGGGTGACAAGACGATAAATCAGGCCAAACAGAACAGCAAGGTGGACGTGTTCAATCGGTTTCCCACCTCCAGCATCGTGAAGCTCTCGATGAACTGGAACAACAAGCACCTCGCACATCGCCCCGTTCGTCGGGCCATCGCATACCTCCTCGACCACGACGAACTCGTGCAGGTCATCAAGAGCACGCAAGGGTTGAACTACAAACCGCGCGACACCGTCACCGGGATGTCCACGAAGGCGACGAACCAGTGGGCGGGCGAGGGCTTCCGGAACAAACTCATCGGATACGGTCGCAACTCCGAACCCCAGAAAGCCAAGAGAGTGCTCAAGGACGCCGGGTACTCGAAGAACGGCAAGTACTGGGCCGATTCGAGCGGCGACGAGGTCAAAGGACTCACCTACCTCACGCCGCCGTGGAACATCTACGAGACCATCGGGAACTACGTCAGCCCGAAGCTCAAGGAGTTCGGCTTCGGAAACAAACTCATCATCCCGTCGAGCAGCGGCTTCTGGAAGCGCTGGACGGACACGCACGACTTCGACATGGTCAACTGGTTCTCGGACACCTCACACCCGGCGAACGCGTACTCTACCCTCAGCGTCGCCGGAATCGGGAAGTTCGACGAAGTCGTGGACGCGAAGGAACCGACGAAGTCCTGTAAGGTGGACCGCCGGACGCCGGACCTCACGCAGAACCGGAGCAAGAAGCTGAACCAACCTATCCGTCCCAAGTATCCGACGAAGGTCGGCCAGATGGGCAACGGCGGCGCGAAACAGACGCTCTACCCCGTCAAGTGGGACAACATCATGTCCCAGACCCAGTCCACGAAGGAGGTCAAGAAGTTCACCCGGAAGCTGATGTGGTACACGAACTGGCAGGTTCCTCACATCGGATTCTACGACGAGACGCGGGCGTACTGGGGCAACGAGGACAAGTTCGACTTCCCGACCGGGAAGGTGGACGACCACCCACACGCAAAGGAGACGAAGAACGAACACTACACCAACTCGATGGAGTTCCTGATGAAGGGACACATCAACGCCAAGACGAAGTAGGCGAACCGTCGCCATCGGTCTCGTGTCGTCACGGCGGTATCGACCATCACACCAACCGTCACCCACGTGGCTATTTTTTCACGTACGGTAGCACTTCAGCAGAATCGCCGCCGTCGCGGCCCCGAGCACGCTCGCACCCGCGATGTTCAGGATGGAAACGACGTGTTGGGACGTTCCGGGTTCGGAACCGAAGAAGAGCGCGAGCGAGAGGAGACCGGCGAGACACTCGAAGGCCAGCAACAGCGCGAACTTATCCGCGTTCGAGCAGACGTAATCGAAGAGGGTCAACCTGTGGGACATTCGTTCGGGTCACTCGTTCATCAGGAATTAAACGTTTCGTCCGACCCTCCGTCGACACGCGCGACGCCGTGTTGCACGCCACACGCGGGGCACTCGTAGTACTCGCGGTCGAAGGTCTCGCCGCACCTGATACACTGGTACGTTTCGGCGTCATCGTCGCCCCCGCGTCCGAATACGTCGAGAACTCGGTTGAGGAGTGTCATATCGTTCCCTCGTCGAGGACCGTAATGAATGGTCCGTTCCAGACAATCTCTCCCATACCTTTATTGCGGTGGGAGAAACACAAGCACAGTAACACGATGTATTATTGGAAGCGGATCGGCCAGTCAGTGCTGGTGTTTTTCCTCGCGCTGACAGTAACGTTCGCTCTGTACCGGATGCTTCCGTTCGGCCCGGTTCAGATGGTGAAGATCCATCTGATGCAACAGATGCTGGAACAGGGGAACAGTCCATCGGCCCAGCAGATGGAACACATCAACGCGATGGTGCGGACCTATACGGGTATCGACCCATCACAGCCGTGGTACGTCGCGTACTACGACTACCTTCGAGACATCGTCCTCTATCAGGACTTCGGGCGGTCGATATTCAAGAACAGGCCCGTCTTCGACATCCTGTTCGAAGCGATGCCGTGGTCGATCTTCATCAGCATCTACGGCCTCGCGCTCGGGACGACCGTCAGTTTGCTGCTCGGCGCGGTGATGGCGTACAACGAGGGAAGCCCGTTCGACACCGGAATGACGATGGTTTCCATCGCTAACACCACCGTCCCGTACTACATCGTCGCCATCCTCGCGCTCATCGTCTTCTCGTTCTACCTCGGCTGGCTGCCGAGCGGCGGACGGATGGATCCGAACACGACGGCCGGACTCAACTTGCCGTTCATCGTCGGCGTCGTCAAACACGCCATCCTCCCCGTGCTGTCGTCGTTCATCGCCGGGTTCGGCGGTGCGCTGGCGTTCCGGGGCAACTGCATCCGCGAGATGGGTGAAGGCTACATCAGGGTCGCGCAACTGCGCGGCATCAGTCAGGGGAGAATCGCCATCCGTTACGTCGGTCGGAACGCGCTGTTGCCCGTCTACACGAGCATCATGATGGGCATCGCCAGCATCTTCGGCAGCAGCATCATTCTGGAGAAAATCTTCAACTATCCCGCGATGGGATTGGTGACGTTCAACGCGCTCATGAACCGGGATTACCCGGTCATCATGGGGGCATTCATCTTCTTCACCGCGATCACGCTCGTCGGAATCCTCATCGCCGACTTGACTTACGGCGTCATCGACCCGCGCGTCAAAGGAGGAAGTAGCCGTGAATCCTACTGAGGAGTCCGAGAACTCCGCCGCACGAACCGATGGCGGGACGAGCGAGCGGTCCAGGGGTGGTATCGACGACAGCATCTTCACGCAGATGTCGAACGTCCCCGAACTGACGACGCGGGAGAAAGCGCGCAGGTCGTTTGAACGACGGATTTACGCGCCGACCGCGGTGTTGTTGGACGACTGGCGCGCGCTCGTCGGTTCGCTCATCCTCCTGGGATTCGTCGCCGTGGGTATCGTCGCCATCGAACCGTTCGGCATCGTTCTCGTGCCGAAAGCCACCGTGATGGAGGGGCCGATATTCGTACCGCCGTTTCAAAACTGGCAGTATCCGCTCGGAACCAACGTGATGGGGAAATCGATACTCAAGCGGGTCGTTCACTCGACACCGGCGATGCTCGAAATAATTCTGGCCGGTGCGTTGGTCTCGGTCTGTCTCGGGACGGTAATCGGGACGGTGGCGGGGTATCGTGGTGGCCGCACCGATTCCGCGCTGATGACGCTCACCGACGTCGTCCTCACGATTCCCGGACTGGCGTTGGTCATCGTGCTGGCGAGCATCTACCAACCGGAGCAACCGTACGTCGTCGGCCTCATCCTCGGTATCGACAACTGGCCGAAGTTGGCGCGTACGATTCGCTCGCAGGTGCTGAGCATCCGCGAGGAGTCGTTCACCGAAGCGTCCCGGATCATGGGCTTATCCGAGTTCCACATCCTCCGGAAGGACGTCATCTCGAACATGATGCCGTACATCTCGGTCAACTTCGCCAATAGCTCCCGGAGTATCATCTTCGAATCCGTCGGGTTATACTTCCTCGGTATCCTCCCGCAATCGAACCCGAACTGGGGTCTGATGATGCAGAAAGCGTACAATCAGGCTGACCTGACGAACCCGAACCAGATTCACTGGCTGCTGATCCCGATGGTGCTCATCATCCTCATCTCGCTCGGATTCATCCTGCTCGCACAGGGGCTCGACCGGGTGTTCAACGTCCGACTGCGTGCTCGCCACGAAAGCACCGGAGGTGACGAATGAGCGTCGAAGCCGACCACGGGCAGGCCGTCTCCCTGTTGCTCGTCGTTCGCCAGTCGTTCATCGCCTTCGTCACCATGCTGGGTGTCGTCTTCTGGGCGCTCGCCGTTCTTCTTTCGGGGTACGTCCCGTTCGTGACGAACGGCGTCCTCTCCGGGATGCTCGCCATCCTGGGGACGAGCGCCTTCGTTTACGCCATCTTCGGCCACCTCGGACTCCGACTGATAGGGTACAACTGATGACTTCACGATTCACGATACGACCCATGTACACCGCACGAACCACGAACCCGAATCGAATCGCTTGCGAAAGCCATCGACACGCCGTCCGGAAGCACGAAACCGACGGCCGTTGGAGGTAGCCAGCATGGCGACCAACTATCGATCCACGCCGGGAGCGAGCACGCCCCCCGACGAAGACGTGATCCTGGAGGTGCGCGACGCCAGCGTTTCCTTCAGCATGGACCGTGGGGACTCCCGCGTTCTCCGCGACGTCAGCATCGACGTTCACGCGGGTGAAGTGCTCGGCATCGTCGGCGAGAGCGGGTCCGGAAAGTCGATGCTCGCCTCCGCGATGCTCGATGCCATCGTCTCACCCGGACAGGTGGACGGCGAAGTCATCTACCATCCGCCGGACGGCGGCGAACCGATGGACGTGCTCTCGCTCTCGCGCGAGGAACTCACCGCCCTCCGCTGGAACGAGATATCGTTCGTCATCCAAGGAGCCCAGAGCGCGTTCAACCCGACGATGACCATCGGCAGTCACTTCGAGGAGACGCTCCGCGCGCACGACGCCGACCGCACCGAGGGGATGGCGTTCGCTCGTGAATTACTCGCCGACCTCTACCTCGATGCCGACCGCGTGCTCCGCTCGCATCCGCACGAACTGTCGGGCGGGATGAAACAGCGGGCGCTCATCGCGCTCGGTCTCGTCCTCGACCCGAACGTGGTCGTCATGGACGAACCCACGGCGGCACTCGACCTCCTCATGCAGCGGTCCATCATCGGCATGCTGGAGGATCTACAGGCGAAGTACGACCTGACGATGGTGTTCGTCACGCACGACCTGCCGCTGATCGCCGACCTCGCCGACCGGCTTGCCGTGATGTACGCCTTCGACCTCGTCGAACTCGGCCCAACGGACGAACTCCTCGACCACGCTGCCCATCCGTACACTCGCGCGTTGCTCAACGCCGTGCCGAACATCTCGGACCGGGCGATGGACATCGAGGGTATCGAGGGATCGAGTCCCGACCCCGTGTCGCTTCCGAAGGGCTGTTCGTTCAATCCGCGCTGTCCGCTGGCGGACGAGACGTGCCGAACCGAGGTTCCGCACCTGCACGACGTGGCCGACGGCCACGACGTCGCGTGTTTCCATTGGCGAAACGCCCGGGAGGAGATTCCGTTGACGCTCGGCGACTCGGGAGCCGATGTGAGCGCGGACGTAAACGCGAACGCCAACGGAGGTGAGCGACGATGACCGACCGAACGGGCGAACCGTTGCTCTCCCTACAAAACGTGAGCGTCCACTTCGAGAAGGAACGGTTGCTCGGCCTCGTCGGTTCGGAAACCGTCCACGCCGTGGACGACGTGAGCCTCGACGTGTACGAAAACGACATCGTCGCCCTCGTCGGCGAGTCCGGGTGTGGAAAGACGACGCTCGGAAAGACCGCCATCGGCGTCCAGCGCCCCACCGAGGGAAAAGTACTCTACCGCGGCCAGGACGTCTGGGAAACGAAGGAATCCAGTGGATGGTTCGGCGGCGGAAAATCCGAGGGGGAGTATTCGTCCAGCGAAATCCGCCGGTCGCTCCAGATGATCCATCAGGACCCCGGTAGCTCGCTCAATTCGAACTACACCGTCGAATCGAGCCTCGCCGACCCGCTGAAACACTGGCAACCGGAGATGAGCGAGGCGGACCGCCGCGCCCGTATCTACGGGCTGCTCGAATACGTCGGGATGGCCCCGGCGGAGGATTACGCCAACCGCTATCCGCATCAACTCTCGGGCGGTGAACAACAGCGCGTGGTACTCATCCGGGCGCTGTTGATGAACCCCGACCTCATCCTCGCGGACGAGGCCATCAGCGCGCTCGACGTGAGCCTTCGCGCCGAGATGATGGACCTAATGCTGGAATTACAAGAACAGTTCGACACGTCCTACCTCTACATCTCCCACGACCTCGCCAACGCGAAACACCTCACGCAACGGGCGAACGGCCGGATCGGCATCATGTACCTCGGCGAACTCGTGGAAATCGGCACGCCCGAACAGATAATCCACGACCCACAGCACCCCTACACGAAGGTGCTGCTGTGGGCGACTTCGGACCTCAGGAACCGCTCCGCGGGCGTCACTGACCCGCCGATCCGTTCGCTCGACATCCCCACGCCCACCGATCCGCCGTCCGGGTGTCGGTTCCACACGCGCTGTCCCGAAGCGCGGGAGGCGTGTACGAAGGAGTGTCCGACCCTGGCCGATCACGACGGCGACGGCCGCCGGTCGGCGTGTTTCCGACAGCAGGGCAATCACGAGTACTGGAACAGTGCGCCACTGGCGGAGGGAGAGCCCGTGAAAGCGGGTCCCGCGACGAGCGAATCGGCCGAGGGCGACTGATTTCGAATGTTTTACTTCTCAGTCACACCGATACCGCTCGACTTTCTCCTCGTCCACCGTGATGCCGAGGCCCGGTCCGTGGGGCACCGGATACGCGCCGTCCTCGACTTCGAACGGTTCCTCGATGATGTAGTCGTCCCAGCCGTAGTACGTGCTGTCCGGCGGGAGGTTGATGCCGGGCGTGCTCGCCACGGTGTGGAGCACCGCGGCCGTCTTGACACCGAGGTCGAACCCGCAGTGGTGTGAGACCGAGACGCCCGCGTTGGCCGCCATGGCGACCTGGTCCCGGACGGCGAGGATACCGCCCGCCGGAACGAGGTCCACGACGGCCACGTCGATGGCGTCGGCCTGCAACAGAAAGCGGAGGTTCCGCGGGAAGTAGGTGTCCTCGTTGACCGCTATCGGGGTTCGGACGCGGTTTCGGAGCGAGGCGTAGGTTCCGTAGGTGTCGATGCGGACGGGTTGTTCGAGATACTGGAGTAGGATACCTTCCTCTTCGAGGCGGGTGGCGACGCGCACCGCGTCCTCGAACGCCCAGCCCTGATTGGGGTCGAGTCGGAATTCGAGTTCCCCGTCCACCTCGTCGTGCATCGCGCGGATTCGCGCTACGTCCTCGCGCCAATCCGGCCCGGCCTTCGTTTTCAACGTGGAAAAGCCATGATCGACCGCTCGCCGGGCGTAGGTACGCGACTCCTCGGGTCCGAGGATGCCGAGACAGGTCGCGATATCGACTTCGTCGCGGGTCTTGCCGCCGAGCAGTTGGTACACCGGCGCGTCGAGTTTCTTTCCGAGCGCGTCCCAGAGTGCGGTTTCGACGGCCCCCAGGAACGGCCGGACTTTCACGTATGGGAAATAAAACGACTCGACGAAGTCGCGGATGTCGCCGATTTCGCGCCCGACGAGTTCCGGCGCGACCACGTCGTCGATGACGGCCTTCGTCACCGTGGCGGATTTCATGCCGACGAGCATCTCCCCCCACCCGGTTACGTCCTCGTCGGTCTCGACTTTGACGAGCATTCGCGTGACGGATTCGACTTGGTCGTGGTTGCTCACGTACGGTGCGAGACCCAGTCCCGATTCGAGTGGCTGGACACCCATCTCTACAGGGATGGCTGACACGTTCGTAACCGACATATCTCACCCTCACAGCCCACCTACAAATAACTCTCCACAGCGGCGGTTTCGTACCCATCGCCCGGAGAACTTATGTCAGGGAATCGTGTTCGGGCAACTGATGACTACGGAGACGCTGGGGGTCCTCGTCGTGGGCGCGCATCCCGACGACTGCGACCTCAAAGTCGGTGGTGTGGCGTGCAAATATGCCGATGACGGTCACGACGTGTTGTTCCTCTCGATGACGGACGGTTCCGCCGGGCACCACGACCTCCAGGGGGAGGAGTTGGTGCGACGACGACGCGAGGAGGGAAACGCGTCCGCGACGGTCGCCGGTGCGGAATTCGAACTGTTCGACGTTCCGGACGGAAAACTCCAACCGTCGCTCGAAAATCGCGAACGACTCATCGAACGGATCCGGGAGTTCGGTCCCGACCTCGTGATTACCCACCGCCCGAACGACTACCACCCGGACCACCGCTACACGGCGCAACTCGTGCGGGATGCGGCCTACATGGTCGCCGTTCCGAACGTTTGCCCCGAGACGCCCGCGCTCGAATCGAACCCCGTCTTCGCGTACATGAGCGACACGTTCGACCGACCCAATCCGTTCTCGCCTGACGTGGTGGTCGACATCGACGACACCGTCGAGCGCAAGTTCGAGATGCTCGACTGCCACGACAGCCAGATGTACGAGTGGCTTCCGTACGTGGAGGGGACCATCGACGA
Source organism: Haladaptatus sp. AB643 (assembly GCF_024136975.1). NCBI lineage: Archaea > Methanobacteriati > Methanobacteriota > Halobacteria > Halobacteriales > Haladaptataceae > Haladaptatus > Haladaptatus sp. AB643. The sequence goes on along the minus strand of NZ_JAMYJW010000015.1, from coordinate 67,927 downwards.
GGTGCCCGACGACCCTGGCGAGCGGTTCCGCTGGTTGCGAAACGGTGGCCTTCCTCACGTCCGGGCGCTTTCGGACGTGGCTGGCCGGTATCGCGACGGACTGGTCGAACGGTACGGTCCGGACGGTACGGACGTCCAGTACGCCGAGGCGTTCGAGGCGAGCGAATACGGAACGCCGCTGACCGAGGACGAGGCGGCGCGACTGTTCCCGTTCTGACGCGAACGATAGGATTATACCCCGAGGGTTTGACACCGGGAACAATGACGAACGTTTTGCTCGCTGGCGAATCGTGGACGACCGTGCAGTTCGAAATCAAAGGGAGAAACGTCATGCACGACAGCGAATATGGCGAATCGGCCGACGAGTTCATCGAGACGCTCGAATCGGTCGGCGCGTCGGTGACCTATCAACCGTGTCACGTCGCCGCGAAGTCCTTCCCGCGGACGGCCGAGGAATTGGACGAGTACGACCTCGTCCTCCTGAGCGACATCGGCGCGGACTCGCTCCAGATAACCGACCGAGTCGCGGCGGGCGATACCGACGCCGACCGCTGTGCGGTGCTGGCCGACTGGGTCCGTGACGGCGGCGCGCTCGGCATGATCGGCGGTTACATGAGTTTCGCCGGAAAGGGCGGACAGGCACGCTACGGCATGACGCCGCTCGCCGACGTGCTTCCCGTCGAAATCGCTGCGGGGGACGACCGCGTGGAGACGCCGAGCGGCGCGGTGCCGAAAAACGAGGGCGTGCCGGACGCCGACCTGCCGGACGAGTGGCCGCACGTCCTCGGCTACAACCGGACGACTGCGAAACCCGAAGCGGAAGTCTGGGCGACCGTGCAGGACGACCCGTTCCTCGCCATCGGCGACTACGGCGACGGGAGTTCGTTCGCCTATGCGACGGACTGCGCGCCACACTGGGCACCCGAAGGGCTACTGTCGTGGGACGGCCTCCCGACGCTCTGGGAGCGCGTTCTCGACCGTGTCTGTTAGCTTCCGGATTCGGGTTTCTGTTTTCGACCCGGCTCGTTTCACATTACGAAATTAGCGTTCCCGACCAAATCCTCACGCGAACGGCGAATCTATTTATTCCATGCCGCGTGAGACGTTCGTATGCCGAACGAAACCATCTACGAGGAGTTGGGTGTCCCGCACGTCGTCAACGCGACGGGGACGAAGACGAGGATCGGTGGCAGTCGCATCCGACCGGAGGCAGTCGAAGCGATGGCCCGCGCGTCAGCGGCGTTCGTCCGCCTCTCGGACCTGCAGGCCCGGGCGAGCGAGTTGATCGCCGACGTGACCGGCGCGGACGCGGGATACGTCACCTGCGGCGCGTCGAGCGCTCTCGCACTCGGCGCGGCGGCGTGCATCGCGGGAGACGACATCGGGGCGATGGCGCGACTACCGGAGACGGAGGGCGTGCCGGACGAAATCGTCATGCCACGAACCCACCGAACTGGCTACGACCACGCGCTCCGCGCCGCTGGCGCGAACATCGTGGACGTGGGATCGAACGACCGCCACCTCGGAACCGGGTCGCGCAACGTCGAACCGTGGGAGATTGCGGACGCGATAACCGAGAACACGGCCGCCGTCGCGTACATGGAGAAGTCCTACACCGAACCGCCGCTCGAAGTCGTCTGTGACATCGCTCACGACAACGGCGTTCCGGTCATCGTGGACGCGGCGGCCGAACTCCCACCCGTAAGCAACCTCTCGGCCTTCATCGAGGCCGGTGCCGACCTCGTCGCGTTCAGCGGCGGGAAGGCGATTCGCGGCCCGCAAACGACCGGCATCCTCGCCGGACGGAAGGACCTCGTCCAGTCCGTCGCGGCCCAACACCTCGACATGCACGCGGCCGAGGACGTGTGGGAACCGGCCCCCGAACTCGTGAATCCGAACGAACTCGGCGGCGTCCCGCGACAGGGAATCGGTCGTCCGATGAAGGTCGGCAAGGAGGAACTCGTCGGTCTGATTCGCGCCCTCCAACTCTTCGTGGAGGACGACCACGACGCCCGCGTTTCGGAGTGGCTCGACCGCTCGGAGCGAATCGCCGAGCAACTCGACGCCGTTTCGGGATACGAAACGCATCTCACGGCCGACGACAAAACCGCCGTCGCGCCGGAGGTCGTCGTCAGCGTCGATGCCGAACTCGCGGGCGTCACCGCGACCGACGTGGTCGGCGGCCTGCGACGCGAGGAACCCCGGGTCTTCGTCGGCGCGGACGCGCTCACGGATGGTGAGTTCACGGTCAACCCGATGTGCCTCACGGACGAGGAGGCGGAGTACGCCGTCGAACGAATCGTCGCGCAAGTCGAGAAATAGCGAGCAAAACAGTGTTATCAGCCTCCGCGAGCAAGTGACCGAGGAAGCTTGGGAGGGTGAGGGCGGTGCGGTCTTCATTCCCGCTCGGTCGTTGAAATCACAAACCAACCAAATTCAGCTCGTAGCGAGCGATTGAGAGCTTTCTATTCCATCCCAACCTCCGTGGCGTGTGCTGGCGGTGCGGTTGCTGTGCAGTCCCATTAACGCTAGCAACTGCGGTGTTTGACGTTGGTGTCTGCGCTTGTTGCTGTGGCTGCTGTTGAGAATTTGCGGTGCTATCGACACCGACTGAACGGGGACCAAGTCCTCGAAAGCCCCCCACCCGCTCGCGGCCGCTCCACGAGATATTCTCGTGCTCCCCACACTGTCCGCACGGGAATAGTTGCTCGCGGAGACGGCCACGTAAACGCGAGCGGGTGGCCCCTTTTAGTCCCGCCCTGTCGGTTGATCGCACTGGCGAAATTTTGGCGGTCGATTGGATTGGCGACTCCCCAACGGTCAGGTTACCGTCACCCGTCCCGGAGATTCCCCATCCGACACTCGTCTCAAAACACTGCCGACGAAGAAACGAAGTTCGACCCTAAACGACGTTACAGCGTGTCGAATTCGACGACCGTCTTGATGACATCGTGGCCGGATTCGAACGCCTTTTCGGCGTCTTCGGGGTCGTACACGCCGGTTATCAGTTCGTCGGTGAGCCAGTCGGGGAATTCCGCGAGCGACGTTTTAGCCATCTCGTAGTGACGGACGTTCGAATTGACGCTACCGAGTAGCGCCTTGTTCTGGAGCACGATATCCCGGTGGAGACGACCACCGTCGATTTCGAACGTGTGGTCGCCCGGAATGCCGAGCAGGGCGGCGACGCCGTTCGGCGCGAGGGCATCGACGGTCTGGAAAGCGTGTGGCGCGTAGCCCGTGGCCTCGTAGACGAAGTCGATGGCTTCGTGGGCGTGGGGGATGTCGTCCACCGGAATCTCCCGCGAATCGACGTACGTCGCGCCGAGTCTCTCGATGATGTCGATGGTCGGGTCGGGGCGGTCCCGGCGGCCGAGACAGTAGGCGCGGTCGAAATCGTCGTGGGTCACGAGCATCGCCAAGGTGAGCAACCCGAGCGGACCGTTGCCGAGGACGAGGCCCGAATCGGGCGTCCACTCGAACGCCGAGCGGCTAGCGTAGGCGTACTCGATGGCCTTCTCGGAGTTGCTGATCGGTTCGACCAGAAATCCGGTCTCCGCGAACTCGTCGGGGACGGGGACGAGGTACTCCTCGGGGCTGGTGAAGTACTCGGACATGTAGCCGTGCGCGCCAACGATACCGCGTTCGAGGTACGTTCCGTCGGGCGCGACATCCGGTTCGCCGCGTTCGAAGTATTCGTTCGGCTCGCCCGACGGTCGTCTGACCGTCGGGACGACGAGGTCGCCCGCGTCGAAGTCGGTTCCGTTCGGGTCCTCGACCACGCCGACGGCCTCGTGGCCGAGAATCTGATAGTCCTCTCCATCCGGATAGCCGCCGTGGTTTCCCTGTATGACTTCGTGGTCGGTGCCGTCGATACCGACCCGGAGGGTCCGGACCAGTGCCTCTCCCGATTCCAGGGTCGGCTTCGGAACGTCGATGAGTTGTGGGCCGGGTTCACCGCGCCGAACTGCGACTGCTCTCATCCCATCACCTCCTCATCACTCCTCCCCGCGAGCGCTCGCGACGACTTCGATTTCGACGCCGATATCGATGGGCAGATCCTCGACTTGGACGGCGCTTCGGGCCGGATACGGCGAGGAAACGTAGTCGGCGTACACCTCGTTTATCTCGTCGTAATCGTCCATGTCCTGTACGAAAACGGTCGCTTTGACCACGTCATCCAGCGAACGCCCGGCGGCTTGTAAGACGGCATCGATGTTTTCGAGCGTGTGCGCCGTCTGCTCGCCGATGGTGCCCTCGACGATTTCGCCCGTCTCGGGGTCGACGGGACCCTGACCGGAGACGTAAATCCGGTTCCCGTCGCGGATGGCCTGCGAGAAGGGGCCGATGCTCGGCGGCGCGTCGTCGGTGCTGATCTCTTCCATTCAGTTCACCTCCGGGATTGCCGCGGCGGTGGTCTCGATACGGACTATGCATTCGCTTCGATGGAGTGTGGTACCGGTCATCAAACCGTGTAATCAAACCGCTGAATTATAAAACCCGCCGGACGCGCCACTGAAGGTTGGGAGAACGGTATCGGGAAAACGAGAGAAGCTACGCCTCTTCGTCGTTTCCGCAGTCACAACCGCCCGATTCAATCAGTTCGACCGCATCGTACTGCTTTCCGCAGTCCTCACAGAACAGGCGAACGTCGACCAGTACGTCGAACGAACCGAGCGAAATCCGGTCGGTGTCCCGAAGCGTCCGGAGCGTCTTCTCGCTGACGGCCGCCGTCCGACTCCGAAGTCGTCGGATCGTCTCCGCGCCGCGTTCCACGGATTCCTCGTCGGACGGCGTGTCGGGACTCTCCGCGCCGCGCCGTTTCGTGAGGTAGGTGTGGACGGCCTGATGTGAGACGAAATCGGAACGGAGGCGCTCGACGTCCACGCCCTCGCGCTGGAGGGTGGTTTCGGCCTCGGTTCGCATCCCCGCGCTCACGTCGTCGTCGGTGAGGAGTCGATACGTGTTCGGCACGTCGCCGTCGAGAATCGTCATTCCGGCGTTCTCCATCGCGACTCGAACCAGTTCCCGGTTCACGTCGTCGGCCAACTGTCGAAGGCTACGTCGCTCTTCTCCGTCCGCGGTCCAACGATGCACCAGTTCCTCGTCGAAGCCCGAGAGATCGTACTCGCGGAGTACCCGCGCAACCTTGCTGTTCGGCACCTTTTCCTCGGCTTTGGTTCCGCCGTCGGTCATTAGTAGACAGTAGGACGATAGAAGCGCAAAAGCGTACCGACTGAGCGAGTCCACCGTCGACCGAAGGTCGCGTTCACGATTCGTCAGCGGATTTGTCGTCCGAGTTCGGGTCGTTATTTTCTTCTTTTTCGCCTCCCTCGTCCGCCTGCACGTCGTTGATTTCGTCCGTCTCCTCCTCCGTCGCCGTCTGGACGTCTTCGATGTCGATGGCCGAACCGAGCTTCTCCTCGTCGATCGCGGATTCGAGCGTTTCACGGTCGGTGACAGCGTCGAGTCCGTCTTCCTCGACGGCCGACTGTATCGTACCCGCATCGACGGCTCCGCCGACATCCTTCCGCTTCACGACCGATTTGACGGCGCGTCGTACGGCGATATATCCGAGGACACCGGTCCCTCCGGCGGCGACCGCACCCGGAATTCCGTATCGTTTGTAGCCGAACTTTGCCGCCTTCTTCCCGATAGTGAGTGGTCCGAACATCGTTATCTAGCAGCGGTCGAACTCGTCTAAGGCCTGGGCTTGCATGTGAAACTAACTCACCACCCGTCGGCGAATGCACGTGATTTCCGGTTCCATCAACGATCTACGGATCATCTTTCAAGAATTTTATTGATGCTGCAAATGACCATAATATTGTCAGTTTAGGGATCTGAACCGATCATATCGTATGGTCAGGGCGGGTTTGGACGAAATTCACACCTTCCACCGCTTCTGGCCAAGCTTAGCTCGGACTGGATGGTCCGAATGCTCGAATCCAGTTCAAGTTGCGTCGGTCGGTGACCACTGAAACGAGTAGCAACGACCGTACACAGTGTAGAAACCCCACCTTGAGGGATCATAATTTCCAAATATTTTCACGGTACAAAAACGGGATACGGGCAATATTCATCACAGAAATAATCGCTTTCGAATATATGCATTCAATCACACATTAACCTAGCTCTGCCACTGGTAGCAACGCCATCCGATGGATGCGTTCCGTGTCGCATGGACGGTCGGCGGGGTTCCGGGAACGGATCGTACCGAGTTGTGGTCGGGTCACGCATGCGAACGAACAAAAGTCTCGCTCACGTACTCGTCGGCAAGTAGATGACACGCACGCTACGGCTTCCGAACGGGGAGACGGTCACGGAGGACGACCTCATCCTCTACAACGGCTACCCATATCGGGTTCGCTTCGTGGACGACGACGAGTACGAGTTCGAACTCGCACCGCTCTACTGGGGCGACAGTGGAATGGACATTCCCTTCGCCGACCGGGAAGCGCTCGAAGACCAGTGGGAGAGCGATTCGCGGGGGACCCTCTCGGAATCGGAGTGGGAGAAATGGGTCGCGGATGCGCGTCGGGACTCGCAGTTCTCCGACGAGGAGGTGAACGAAATCGCCCGCGAACTGTCGATATCGACTGGACTGCTGGACCGCCTCCGACAGCTGTTTTCCCGGTAATCGGATAACTGAACTCCGACACTGAAACTTCCGGGGAAGTCACGGTTATCCGTTTCGCGCGGTAATCCCGAGTATGGAACTATCGCTCGTGGACCTCGCGCCGATTCCGGAGGACGGCACGGCGACGGAGGCGTTCGAAAACACGCTCGAACGCGCACAGCACGCCGAACGGCTCGGATACTCTCGATTCTGGGTGGCCGAACACCACGACTTCACCGACCGGCTCGCCAGTACGACGCCCGAAGTGCTGATTTCCCATTTGGCCGCCCAAACGTCCGATATCCGCGTCGGGTCCGGGACGGTACTTCTGAATCACTACAGCCCGTACAAGGTGGCCGAAACGTTCGGCGTCCTCGACGCGCTCGCCCCGGACCGCATCGACCTCGGACTCGGACGCGCGACGGGGAATCCGGTCTCGGACTTCGCGCTCCAGAACGAGCGGAGCCAACAGCGGAACCCGAACGACCACGCCGAAAAGATAGACGAAGTGACGAAGTACCTCTACGGCGGCTTCGACGACGACAACCCCTTCAAGCAGTTGTCCGTCGCGCGCTCACGCGACGGAATTCCGGACGTCTGGGTGCTCGGCTCCAGCCCGTCGAGCGCGGCGGTCGCGGGCGAATTGGGGCTGCGCTACTGCTTTGCGTCGTTCATCAGACCCAAGCCCGCAGTCCGGGCGTTCGAGGTGTATCGGGACCACTTCCAGCCGTCGCCGAACGGTGCGGGACCGGACGAACCGTACGGCATGATCGCGGTGAACGTCACCTGTGCCGAGACGGACGAGGAGGCGGCACGGCTTCGCGCGGTCCCGGAGGCGACCCGACAGCGACTGCAGCAGGGCCGCGTGAGCGAGGACCCGATCTACTCGGTCGAGACGGCTATCGACGAACTCGGTGGCGTCCCCGACCCAACGCCGGACACCATCGTTCCGCACGAATGGCCGCGCCAAATCTCCGGCAGTCCCGACACCGTCCGCGGTCTGTTGGACCAGATGGCCGATCAAACCGGTGTCGAGGAAGTCATCGTGCAGAACCAGTTCGCGAACCAGGAAGACGAACTCCGGTCACACGAACTGCTCGCGGACGCGGTCGGATTGACGCCACGGTAACCGGGTAAATCGCGCCTCACGATAACGGGGAAACGCGCCTCGCCCCACTACATGTCGAACATGAATCGAAGCACGGCTCCGAGGGCGAGGGTGAGTATCCCGAGAATCGTCGCGATGGGGGGAATCGGGATGAGCAACAGGACGATACCGGCGAGGATCACCGTCGAAGAGAGTCGAACCATACCGTCGGATACCAGCGACCAGCGGATAGGAGTTGTGGCGGAACTCCTGTCCCCTTCACTGCGCCGTCCAGCCGCCGTCCACGGTGAGACAGCTTCCGGTGACGAACGAGGCGGCGTCGCTGGCGAGAAAGAGGACCGGTGCGGCGATTTCCTCGGGTTCCGCGAAGCGGTCGATCGGGGTTCGGTCGATGATCGACTGTCGGAGTCGGTCGTTCGCTTCGAGGCCCTCGGTGAGGTCGGTGCTGACGTAGCCCGGAGCGACGGCGTTCACCCGGACGGTCGGTGCCCAGTCGAGCGCGAGGCTGCGCGTGAGTCCGACGAGGCCGTGTTTCGACGCGACGTACGGATGCTGGCGCGGGAGGCCGACCATCCCGCCGACACTGGCGATGTTGATGACGCTCCCGCCCGATTCGTGTAACCGCTCTGCAGCGTGTTTCGAACAGAGGAACGCACCGCGGAGGTTGACGTCCATCACCGAATCGAAGGCGTCTGCGGAGATGTCCTCTGGCTTACCGAGCGCGTCGTCCGGGTTGAATCCGGCGTTGTTCACGACGATATCGGCACCGCCGAGTTCCGACTCCACGCGGTCGAACAGTTTCGTAATGTCGTCCTCGTCGGCGACATCGACGGGCGACGCCAGAGAATCCGCGCCACGATTTCGGACGTCCTCGACGGCGGCATCGACGGCCTCCTCGCTACGGGACGTGGGAACGACGGCCGCACCAGCGTCGGCGAACGCCTGCGCGATGGCGAGCCCGATACCCCGCGTTCCGCCGGTCACGACCACGACTTCCCCTTCCAAATCGAATAGTTCGTTCGACATCGTGTGAAAACAGGACGACAGACCGGATTAACTTTGTGTGGAATACACATCTCCATCGACGTTCACTCATCAAAGTGAGCACAAACAGGGGGTTTTCCACGATGAGCGATACCTCCGGGTGTACGCCTTCGTTCCTGTGTTCACAATCGAATATTTGAGATGTGTCATGTTTAGTTATTCCTAAATTATATAAAAAGGCAAAGAAATACTCTTTTTATGCTATGGTTCAACGGTAGTACCGATAGCGAGGATCAAACCAATGAGTATCCGTAACCAACGAAAGACTTCTGTCTCCCTGAATCCCCTTACCGACGAGTTTCAACCGATAGCCCTGCTCCAACTGCTTTTGATACCACTCCTCTTCGTCGTGGTTCTCCTTCGCGTGCCGAACGCACCCGAACAGTACGGGTCGTTTCATATCGACATGCTCTATCTCTACCTCGCTCCGGTTTTGTTGCTCATGTACAGTTATTACAACCGGGACCGGAACTTGTGGCTACATATCGCGCAAGTGTGCGTACTGATACTGCTGACGTTCGTCCTCCTGCGACAACACAACAAATACATCCCGCCGGACGGACGGACTTTCCAAGTCGCTTTCGTCTTCTTACTGTACGTTCTGTACCCGATTCTCGGCCATCGCCTCGTGGAGTTCGTTCGAAGTCGGGCGCTGTTCATCGGCGCGTATTCGGTGTTGCTTGGGGTGTTTTTCTATCACGTCAAGGAAATGAGTGCCGGATCGACGAAAGCCTCGTTCGTCGTGTACGTGGCGCTCATCTTCGGACTGAGCCTCTTTTTCCTGCCGAGATACGTCAATCGTAACGTCTTCCTCTGGGCCGTATCGCTCATCTCCGCATTCGCTGCCGTGGTGGGTCTTCCGGCGTACATGATCGGGGACTACCAACTGTCGTGGCTGCAAATCCAACTGTTTCAAGCGACGTTCGGCCTCCCGCTCTTCGGTCAAACCCATTTCCTCCAGTCGATATTCGCGAACCCGAACACCACCGGAATCGTCGCCTTCGCGGGCGCGTTCGGGGCGCTCGTGTTGGCGAGCGATTCCGTACGACACAGGCGGTACGTCGCGGCCTCGGTGGCGATACCGCTCCTGCTGTTGAACGTCGTCGCCCTCGTCCTCTCTTACTCCCGATCATCGTGGCTCGCGTTCGGCCTGGCATCTATCATTTACGTCGGATACCTGGCTTTCGACCGTAGAAGTCTCCCATTCACCGTCGTCGGTTTGGGAGCGATAACGATTCTGTTCCTCGGTGGGATTCTCTTCTCGGTACTGCCGATAGACGCGAGCGGCCGATTCGTTCTCTGGAAAGCCGGCGTTCGGGCCGTCTACCACGCTCCGTCGCCGATCGGATACGGGGTCGTCAACACGCACGACGTCATCGCTCCGTTCATTTCCGTCGAGAGGATGCGTGGACGCTCCCCGCACAACTCATACGTGGAGATATTCCTCCAGGTCGGTGTGGTAGGCGGGCTCGCGTACCTCACACTCGTCGGGGGAAGCATCCTCGAAGGAATCGTCCGGCGGGACAGCGTCGACGTTGCGATGCTCGCGTTCGCGTTCGGATTCGCGGTCCATCAGATGTTCGAAGCGTACACGCTATTCAACACCGAGATCGGGTCGGTCCTCTCGGCGCTCGTGTTCGGCTATCTCATCTGCGGCTATCGAGACTGAGCGAATTCAAACCACGATCTTGTTTATTCGATACTTCTCCGAAACCAACACCAATTCAAGATTGGTAAAAGGATTAGAGTAATCGAAATATTACGGCCCACAGGAACAGGGAAACGAGTACCGAAAGGAGGAATGCGGTCCAGAAACCGGCGGATTCTGGGAGTTCTAACTTAGGGCCTGCGATCGCCATCTATAGTACCAATTTACGTTCACAGACTTATCTCTTGTAGGGTTAACATGGACAGTCATTAAGTAGACAGATGGCACGCTCGACCCACACTGAAGTTTTAATCGAACAGGTAATCAGTATATCATTGTGTATCTTCGTCGAACTAACGGGAAACGACAGAAACCGAATCGCCTATAGTCCTCGACAAATATTCCCACGTAATGGTCGATACCTCCCTCGTAATTGCATTTGTAACGGGTATTCTGCAGGGAATTTTCGAATGGCTACCAATATCGAGCGAGGGTAATATCACTCTGTTTCTCCGTGCGATGGGAAAACAACCGGAAGCGGCCCTTCAGTTTTCGCTCTTTCTGCACCTCGGAACGGCTATCGCGGCGACCGTGTACTATCGCGGCGAGATACAACGCGTCCTCGAATCGCTTCCGACGTGGCGTCCGCGTTCGGCGTTCGATGAACGGCAAGCCGAACTGTCGTTTATCGTCGTCGGAACGTTCGCGTCGGGTATCGTCGGCATCCTCGCGTACGCAACCCTCGACGCAGTCGTCTCGGACCTCGCTGGCGGCGGATTCGTGGCGCTCATCGGCGTCCTGCTGATCGGAACCGGTATTCTGCTTCGCACCGCCGACCGATTCGAACTGGGGAACCGAGAAACGCCAACGCTGCGGGATGCAGTGCTCGTCGGAAGTATGCAAGGCCTGTCCATCCTTCCGGGCGTTTCACGGTCGGGGACGACCGCCGGAACGCTCCTCTTCCGGGGATACGACGGCGTGAACGCATTTCGCCTCTCGTTTCTGCTGAGCATTCCGGCGGCGGCGGGTGCCGGAATGTTGATAGTCCTCAAGACGGGGGCGCTCCCGACCGTTTCACTGAAAGCCGCGGTCATCGCTATCGGAACCAGTGCCGTTATCGGCTACCTCACCATCGATGCCCTACTACGGGTCGTCGAACGAGTGTCCTTCTGGGCCGTGTGCGTCGGTATCGGAACGCTCGCAGTCCTCGGTGGCGTGTTCCTCTTTACCCTGTGATTCTCAAATTCCGATTATCGTATACCCGAGTCCGAACACGCCGAGAATGATTCCGATGGCAATCAACGCTTCATCCCTCGTCATCGTTTCGTTGTAGTATCTCGGTTCATCCAAGATAGTATTTATGTAATATCTAAATCACGATTTTCGTCCGACGGTCCACCCGCTTCCACGCCCCTAGAGAACGAGGAGACCAATGAAGGGAAGCCACAAAACGATTGACAAGATCCCTGCAAGGAGGTATCCCTTCCAGAACGGGTAATACCCCGAAGACCGAGTAGTATCCACGTTCGCGTTCATGTCTTAATTATGATGAACGCTGATGATCACTATTGTAATGATTCCTCTACGGATGTGTAGGGAGAGATTACCGAGTACATCCGACCTCCCGTTTCGTGACGCTGATAAAGCCGACGAGAGTCAACCCGTCCAATCATAACGAAGAATAACATATGAATATCTATCAAATAACTACTCTATTTATTATAATAGATCCAAAAATGATTACAAGCGTTAATTGGACGTAGCATTTATGACTTTGTAATACCTACGTCAGTTAAATAATGCCCTCCGGATTTCGTTATCGTTTCACGAGTATCACGGGAACGATCCTTTTCGTCTCCGTTGCGGTCATCGTCGCCAATAGCTCCTCGATACAGGGGTTCGTAACGACCACGTTCCCGATAATCGACCAGCTCCAGGCGGTGCAACTGCCACCGACGCAGATCGGTATCGCCGGGGTCCTCACGGTCTTCGTCGTTACGGCGTGCCTTGCCCCGATGTACAAGCCGCGTCCGCGGCGGATACTCGACACCCTTTTCGTCACCGAAAAACGGCTCCTCATCGCAGTTCTCGGGCTCGCAACGATAGGCTACTTCGACTATACGTATCGGCTCCCGCGCTCGACGCTCATCATCGTCGCCGCGTTACTCTGCGTTCTCCTCCCGCTTCTGTTCGTTACCATCCGCCGACGACCAGCCATTAAAACCGACTGTCCCATCATCATCGGGGACGACATCCGCTACATTCGGGACGTTCTCACTGTTATCAACACACCCGTGTTGGGGTACGTTTCGCCGTTGAGCGGGGCCGAAATCACGGAGCGGGAACGAGAGCAAGTCGCCCCGGACGGCGGCACGGAACAACCGTTGGCGGGCGTGGAACGGCTCGGCGGACTTTCCCGGTTGGAGGACGTCCTGCTCGAAAACAGCGTCGATACCGCCATCCTGGCGTTCTCGACCACCGACCGAGCTGAGTTCTTCGGCGCGCTCGACACGTGTTACAAACACGGCGTCACCGCTAAGGCACCCCGCAGACAGATAGACAGCGTTCTCACCAAGGCGGAGGCGACGGAAGACGACGAATTCATCGAAATCGCACTCGAACCGTGGGACTGGCAGGATTACCTCCTGAAGCGGTCGTTCGACATTCTGTTCGCAGCCAGCAGTCTCCTCCTGTTCGCCCCGCTCCTCGGACTCATCGCGCTGGCGGTCAAACTCGACAGCTCCGGTCCCGTGTTCTACAGCCAGGCACGAACCGCGGAGTTCGGCGGCACGTTTCAGGTGTACAAGTTCCGGAGTATGGTTACCGACGCGGAAGCCGGAACGGGCGCAAAATTAAGCGAAGAGGACAAGGGGGAAGTCGACCCTCGCGTCACGCGTGTGGGGAAAATCCTCCGACGGACTCACTTGGACGAGATTCCACAACTGTGGTCGATTCTGGCGGGAGATATGAGCGTCGTCGGTCCCCGGCCGGAGCGACCGGAACTGGACACCGATATCGAAACGGGCGTCGTCGAATGGAGAAAACGATGGTTCATCAAGCCCGGTTTGACCGGTCTCGCACAGATCAGCGACGCAACTGGGCACGAACCGGCCAAGAAACTCCGATACGACATCGAATACATCCGACGGCAGTCGTTCTGGTTCGACGTACAAATCGTGGTTCGACAGCTGTGGGGAGTGGTCAGGGACGTTGGAGACCTCGTCAGTGGCGAAGACGAGCAGTAGTTCGACGACAAGTCGCCACTTCTCGTGTCGTTTCCACGAGTCTTTATCACCGCTCATTCCCCGGTGCAGTCTTTTTCGCGTGAACTCCGCATCAGCTCTGTTAGCGTGAACTCCGCACCGGTTACGACGGCGTCACCCCCTTTCGTTCGTCGCTCGTCGTTCGCCGATGACGCCACGTACCACTGGACGTGTCACGCGCTCGTTTTCCGGAGGGCGGAACACACGATTCAGTGGACGAAGGAAGCGTATTTCGAAAAAGACGGGTCGAAAAGGGTCCGTTCGTTATCTCGCTCGATTCACGGTCGCCAACAGGAGGAGCGCCGCGAAGCCCGCATACACCAAGCCGGAATCGGGGCGGGTGACCGCGAGCGCGATGAACCCGACCGCACCGAGGAGGGAACACAGATACGCACCGACTGCTACCGCCGCTCTGATCCTTCGGGGGATTACCTCGTCAAACGGTGTCGGCGTTCCGATTCCCCGTGTCAGCAACAGCAGTCCGAGACCGAGATAGAGGGTCGTCTGCCCGCCGGAAACCGGAAGAAGGACGATCAGACTGAGACCCATCAGTACAGCAGCGGCCGCGACACCCGTCGCGAGTCGAGCGGTTGGAAGCCGGGTTGTACTCGCAGCGAATCGATCGACGACAGTGGCGTCCCGAAGTCGCGATAGCGGAACGGCGTACAGCGATTCGGTGGCGACCCAACCGAGGGCCAACATCGTCGCGGAGAGGAGGAACCCGTACTCGCGGATGGTCACCCAGTCCGGGAGCACCCACGTGAGTATTTGGAACGACTTTCGATACGACTTTTCGAACGACGACAGGAAGGCCAACTTGGAATCCTCCTTCGACGGCATGACCTCGTCAAACCTGTCACGCTGGCTCGCCATGGTCGGCCCGGTCGGTTCGTCACCGTACTGGAGCCGTTCCACGTCGTAGACGGAGCGCTCGACGTGATACTCCCAGACTATCTTTCGATCCGGGGTGACCTCGATGGCTCGGTCGTTGAGCGTGTCGCCGATGAGCGTGTTTCCGTTCGGAAGTCGATCCGCATCGCGCGGCCAAAGGAGGTCGCCTCGATAGCCCCAGGTAAGCTTCCACTCTCCGTCCGACCGCTGGTACTCGACGATCCGGTTGTTCTCGCTGTCCGCGACGAGCACCGTCAGCGGGTCACGCGTGAGGACGAGCGGATTGTGTTGCTCGTAGAGAATGTCGTAATCGTCCTCGTGTCCCAGCGTCCAGTCCGTCTTCTTCGTTTTTTTATCGACCTGAATGACTCGGTCGTAGTTGCGAGGGCTGAGAACGACGGACGTACCGTTGTTGCCCAGCGCGATGTTGTTCAAATGAGTCCTGCCGCCACCTGCGCTCTTCGGGTAGTGATTTTTGAATTTGTATTCCCACGTCGTCCGGTTCGTTCGGGAATTGTAGATATACGCTCGGTCGTGTCTCTTATCAGCGATTGCATAACGGTGGCCCCCCAGATAATCGATATCGTGCGTATCGAACGGAACATCGAACTTCTCCAACTCGGTGCCGTTGCGCCAGTTCATCAGTACGGCAACGCGCTGAAACTGGTTCGGGCCGGTTTGTTCACCGGCGACGAACAAAATACGATCCCGTCCGATCGGATCGATATCCATGTACCGGCGATACTTGTCGTGCTTCCAGATGAGCCGTTTCGTATCGGTTTGGACGGCCACGAGTTTACCGGCGTGTTTGTAGACGTGCGTCGACCCTCCTTGCGTGGAGATGAACGTGACGTTCTGTGCGTTCTCCCGTAGTTCCCCGTCCGTTGCGAGCGCCTTATTCGTCGTGAGGGCTGTAAACGCCACTGGGACCAAGAGGGTGATGATCAACAGAACGGCTACGATACGAAGCGTATTTTTCGTTGAGACTGGCATCCCGTACGATCTCATGGGTATTCATTACAACACCGATAGAAGTAGTTTTCTCCAAGAATACTGGAATTGTGTTAAACATGCGTGTCACGAGACAGAATTTCGAATATTTAAATTGATACTGGAATATAGAATCGGGAGAGACGATTCCCCTGCAATAACGGTGACGACACCGAACGTCCGAGATTCGAAAAAAGCGTTCGTCAGTAACTGATTCCGACAGCGAAACGAACCCCGTTCGGGATCACCAGGTGAGACCCTCGTAGACGATTCCCTCGCGGCGCTGAACGATACGACGGCCGTCCACGACGACCTGATCCCGCATCGAATCGAACTCGTCGTCCAACGCGGCGAACTCGTCCCAATCGGTAACGACGAGCGCCCCGTCCGCCCCATCGAGCACCGTCCGCGCGGAATCGACGTACTCGATATCGGGGAAGTGTTCGCGCATGTTTTCGGTCGCCACGGGGTCGTACGCCACGACGGTCGCGCCGCCGTCCTGTAACCCTTCGATGATCGGAATCGCACGGGAGTTACGAACGTCGTCGGTTCCCGGTTTGAACGCGAGTCCGAGCACCGCAATGTGCTTGCCCTGAAGCGGGACGTGGTCTTCGAGCAGTTCGAGCAACCGCTTGGGCTGTTTCTCGTTCACTTCGATGGCCGCTTCGACGAGGGACGGTTCGTATCCCTTCTCGTGGGCGGCGGCGACCAACGCGGCCGTGTCCTTCGGGAAACAGCTTCCACCCCATCCGACGCCGCTGCGAAGGAATCGCTCGCCGATACGGTCGTCCAATCCGATCGCGTCCATGACCTCGTAGGCGTCAACGTCGTACTCCTTGCAGATGTTTCCGAGTTCGTTGACGAGGCTAACCTTCGTGGCGAGGAACGCGTTGTTCGCGTACTTGATCATCTCCGCCTCGCGGATACCGGTTTCGACCACAGCGGGATCGGACGATACGATAAGCGGTTCGAAAACCGCCGACAACCGTTCGTTCGCACGTTCGTTCTCCGTTCCGAGGACCACTTTGTCCGGACCGAGGAAATCATCCACCGCACACCCCTCACGGAGGAATTCGGGGTTCATCGCCACGTCGAAGTCCTCCCCTCGGGTCTTGCCCGAGGCGTCCTCGATGATGGACCCGAGTACGTCCTCGGTCGTTCCGGGAACGACGGTACTCTTGGCGACGACGAGGTGATAGTCGTCTTTCGACTCCAACGCCTCGCCGAGCGAACGCGCTCCCGCCTCGATGATCGACGTGTCGATACTGCCGTCCGGTCGGGACGGAGTCGGTAGCGCGAGGAACGTCGCGTCGGTTTCGCGGACTGCACCGTAGTCCGTCGTCGCCGTGAGTCGGGTTCCACCGTGCTCGGCGACGAGGTCGTCCAATCCGGGTTCGTGGATGGGGGCCCGTCCGTCGTTGAGCCGTTCGACGATGTCCTCGTCGATGTCGATGTTGGTGACCGAGTGTCCGAGGTGGGCGAAACAGGCGGCGACGGTCGTTCCCACGTACCCGCTCCCCACGATGCTAAGTTCCATTAACAAGGGTACTAACTCCAGCTTCCTTGAAACTTAGTGTATTATTCGTCTAAAGGTATTTATGTCTTGAATTCAGCTTAAGAAGTATGAAAGCTGTCGTCCTGGCGGCTGGCAAGGGTACCCGTCTTCGACCCCTCACGAACGACAAGCCGAAGGGCTTGGTCGAGGTGAACGGCAAACCGATCGTCACTCACTGCTTCGAGCGACTCGCCGAACTCGGCGCCGAGGAGTTCATCGTCGTCGTCGGCTATCGCAAAGAAGACATCATCAGCTACTACGACGACGAGTTCGATGGGATTCCGATCACCTACACCCATCAGCGGGAACAGAAGGGACTCGCACACGCGCTGTTGACCGTCGAGGAACACATCGACGACGACTTCATGCTGATTCTGGGCGACAACATCTTCGACGCGAACCTCGAAGACGTGGTTCGTCGGCAGCAAGAGGACCGAGCGGATGCCGCGTTCCTCACCGAAGAGGTACCGTACGAGGAGGCAAGTCGATTCGGCGTCTGTGACACCAACGACTACGGCGAAATCACGGACGTCGTCGAAAAGCCCGAGGACCCACCATCGAACCTCGTGATGACCGGGTTCTACACGTTCTCCCCGGCGATTTTCCACGCCTGCCATCTCGTCCAACCGTCGAACCGCGGCGAGTACGAGATCAGCGAGGCCATCGACCTCCTCATCAGGAGCGGTCGTACCATCGATGCGATTCGCATGGATGGATGGCGCATCGACGTCGGCTATCCCGAGGACCGCGACGAGGCGGAGAAGCGACTCTCGGACGAAGAAGCGGTTAGTTCGTCCGCGTAGGCCACTTCGTACCGTCGTTGCTATGTCGATTAGCCACCGATCCGTCGAACCGGTACCACCACAGAGATCGTGAAAACTATCCGACATAGGAAACGGATTT
Organism: Haladaptatus sp. AB643; assembly: GCF_024136975.1. NCBI lineage: Archaea > Methanobacteriati > Methanobacteriota > Halobacteria > Halobacteriales > Haladaptataceae > Haladaptatus > Haladaptatus sp. AB643. Next base: position 49,909 of record NZ_JAMYJW010000015.1, on the reverse strand, counting down.
AAAAGAGGGAGATTCATACAAAGGTGAATGGTCCATACACCAGCCTCTAAAACCGTCCTCGTCACCGGCGGTGCGGGATTCGTCGGCAGCCATCTCGTCGATGCACTCGTTCGGGAGAACGACGTCCGAATCCTCGATGACTTCAGCACCGGGAAGCGCTCCAACGTAAACGACGACGCGACACTCATCGAAGGCGATATCCGCGATTCCGAGACCCTCCGACGTGCAACGGAAGATGTCGACCTGATATTCCACGAAGCGGGTGTCGTGAGCGTTCAGCAGTCCGTCGAGGACCCGATATCGGCGAACGAAGTGAACCTCGACGCGACGCTCGCGCTGCTCGAACGCGCGCGCGAACACGACGCCCGCGTCGTCCTGGCTTCGAGTTGTGCGATTTACGGGCAGCCGACCGAGATTCCGGTTTCGGAGGACGAACCGTTCTCCCCCTCGTCGCCCTACGGTTTGCAGAAATCCGCGCTCGACCACTACGCCCGCCTCTACGAGGAACTGTACGGATTGGAGACCGTCGCGCTCAGGTATTTCAACATCTACGGCCCTCGCCAGTCGAGCGGGGATTACAGCGGTGTCATCAGCATCTTCAAGCGCCAAGCGACGAACGGCGAACCGATTACCGTCGATGGCGACGGCGAGCAAACGCGCGATTTCGTCCACATTGACGACGTCGTACGGGCCAATCTACTGGCCGCGACGACCGACCACGTCGGCGAAGCGTACAACGTCGGCACCGGCACGAGCGTCACGATAAACGAACTCGCCGAGACGATTCGGGACGTCTCCGGGTCGTCGTCCGACATCGTCCACACGGACCCCCGTCCGGGGGACATCCAGGAGAGCGAAGCTGACATCTCGAATGCGAGTGAAAAGCTGGGATACGAGGCAACCGTCCCTCTGTCCGTTGGTTTGGAATCGATCATCGACTGACGAATGCGGACGGATGGTCAGTTGACATCCCTGGTCGATGTCCAAATATCGATGGAAGTGCCCGACAAGAACTGAATGAACCCGGACGCGAAAGCGAGGTTCATACTGAGAAAGTACGCCGGAATTCCGAACAGCGTCGAAGACCGTGCGCGCGGACTCGTCATTCCGACGGCTGCCGCTCCGTAGCAAACTAATTGTCCCGCCAGTAGCGTAATCACGGGCAAGGACGGAACGAGTAATGCGAGGGCGGCGTTCGACAGCAGGACGAGCAATAACACCGCAGGCAAACACCATCTGAGAACTTTATGCGAGAAAAACTCGAACGCGACGAGACCGTGGCGAGGGGAGAGTAGCGTTCGATACCAAACGAGGGACTGGTAGTTACCGGCACCAATCCTGATCCGTCGTCTGTACTCCTGCCATAAGTCTCCCGTCGTCCGTTCGGTCGCCTTCGCCGCATCGACGAATACGATCCGACGACCGTTTTTCGCCTGCTGTAGGACCACGATAAAATCGTCCGTGAGCGCTGCCTCCGGAATTCGTTCGAAATCATCCCGCCGTAGCGCGAGCATACCACCATTGGCACTCACCGTCGTTCCCAGTTTTGATTCGAGTTTTCGAATCCCGAGTTCGTATTTCCAATACGAGCTCTCCGTACTCTCCCCCTCGGCGTCAACCAACCGAAGGGACCCTGTCGTCAGTCCCACATCGTCGTCAGCGAGTGGTGCAACTAATTCGGTTACGGCATCGGAATCGTACATCGTATTGGCGTCGGAGAACACTAGAACGTCCCCGGTCGCCTCAGCAACTGCTCTGTTGAGAGCATAACTTTTCCCACGTCGTTCTTCCAAAGGGAGGAGTCTCGTCCGAGACCCGGTGTGCTGTTCGACGATAGCGTCCGTCCTATCGGTTGAATCCGAGACGATAATACAGTCAAACCCACCGGCATACTCGATGGCCTGTGTATTCTCGATTTTTTCTCGTATAACTGCTTCTTCGTTGTGAGCAGCGACGATCATAGTAACAGACGGACGGACGGTTCTATCCCTCTGATCGTTTCGGTCCACGAACCTCGATAAAACGATGAGGACGAGTGGATACCCGACATAGGTGTAAAGTATCGTTAATATGCCGAGAATAAAGACGAGTGACACTAAAAGTGCGATCATCGTTCGATTGTTGTTGAGAGCATAAGTTAAGAGTTGGCGATAGTGATGCCGATTCAGAAAATCGAGTCCCAAGTTTGTTCGATCTTTTTTGCCGATTGTTGCCACGAAAATTGGGTCGCCCGTTCCCGGCCGAGTTCTCGATACTCCTCTCGTGCGCCCTTATCCTCCCACAGATCGTGGATCGCTTGGCTGATCGTAGCGGAGTCCCGAGGATCGACGGTGATCGCTGCATCCCCCACTACCTCCGGAAGCGACGAGGTATTCGACGTGATGACCGGTGTACCGGATTGTATCGCCTCCAAGACCGGGAGCCCGAACCCTTCGTAAAGTGAAGGGAAGACGAAAATTTGTGCCATGTTATACAGGAGGGGCAAATCTTCTTCCGCGACGTAACCGGTAAAGGTGATTTGATCCTTGAATCCACACCGTTGGTACACCGCTTTGAACTCTTCGTCTGCGAGTTGCTCTTTGCCGACGATCACGAGAGGAGGGCGCTCTTCGTCGTCCATCATTGATAGCGCGTCGATAACCGTGACCAGATTCTTCCGTGGTTCGATGTTTCCGACATACAGGAGAAACCGGTCGGGTAGTTCGTACTTCCGTTGGAGGCGATCGCACGTTTCCGACGATAGATCACGTGGTCGATATCGGTCGTTCGCTGCCCCCGGTGCTACAGAGATCCGTTCAGGTGAGATATCCCGATACTTCCGGAGATCTCGTTCGGAGTGGTGTGAAACCGTGATGACACGATCCGCCTTTTTCACTGCTCTGCCAAGAAATGCTTGGAGGTAAATACGATACAACCGGGGGTGTGCGTCCGGATAGGTCCGGTGAATCATGTCATGGACGACGATAGCGCTCGGTCCGTCGAATAGGATGGGCTGGACGAAGTTAGGTCCGAAGAACGCGTCTATTCGATCCTGCTTGAGTGCTCGTAACAACGTTACGTTCACCCACCAGGCGGGAGCGGCAGGACCTAATAAATCATCCGCCAGACGAGGGGCACTGATCGGTCGCCAAACGAGCGTGGTATCCTCCGGCGTTTCGATGGATACCGGGGATTCGTCCGTCCGGTCGTTGTAATATGCATACAGTGTCTGTCCCGCGAAGGCACCGGACTCAATGATGTTAACGAGATAGTTGCCAACTCCCGAGATGTTCCCGACGAGTGTTCGCGCGTCAATGCCGATCTTCATCGATCCCTATTTTCTGATGTGGCTCCATAATAGATTCTACCTTCGAACTGGAACGTCAGTCGTTTACTAAGGTTCATCTCGTGGTGATCAGCTGTGAGTACTATCGAGTTCTTCTTCGACGACCTCCCGCATATCGTTACGAAAACGAGTTCGACCGAATCGCTCGGTAGCCGATGGAAGATTCGCTCGAAGGTCCCGTTCGAGATCCGAATTCGAGAGGACGGTATCGATCTTTTCCACGGCTTCCGTGACGGTGCCGTAGAGGAGAGTGGATTGATTGTTTACGATTTCACGCTGACCGCCACTATCGGGGACGAACGGGAGAACGTCACCTGCAACCATCTCTGCGACGACCATCCCGAAATGTTCGTTGTCCTTTCCGTGTAGTCCGTATCGGTGTGTGTTGATCAGGTGGACTAGTTCCTCCCGACTCACCTCGTTCTCTATATGAATAAAATCGTATTCCCCAGCCTTCGCTTCTATTCGTTGCTGATAGTCCGACATGTGGGGAGGACCGATCAGGTGAAGATGAACGTCGTGACCACGTTCGTGGAGACGAACGATGATTTCGATGTTTCGAAGGATGTTCTTGTCGGGTGCGAATCGACCGATCGAAACGAAACCGGTCTCCTGGTCATCGAACGGAAGCGATTCGAACTCTTCCGTATCTACGGGGGGATACACCGTCCTCGGCCGAATATCGTACTCCTCTTTCACAAGTTCGGCCATCCAATCTGAATTTGCGAGCGCCATCGAATCCCTCATCCGTCCGTCGGTTACACCAGCGATATACTGACAGATCTCCTTGTAAAAATCCCGTGAGCCGCTTCGATCCCTCGCATCGAGCGCAACTTTCGGCTGTGAGTAAACCGGATGATGGAAGTAGAGGATCGGTCCGGTGTCCGTTCCTAACTCGTTGAAGGTTCCAATCACGAGGTCGAACGAGTGCAACGATTCCCGAACGGCGCGGTTCAGAACCGCATATTTTAACAGACCGAGACGGGAGCCAATCGTCCGGCTCAGCAATACACTGGAAGTGGGTACCCGTACCGTGATATCCCCAACATCCGCATTGTAGTAGGGATTCAATTCATCGAAATCCGGAGCATGTGTAGTAAAGAGGGTAACGTCATGCGATTCTTGCAATGATTCTAATACGTTCATGCAAACGGCTTCCGCGCCGCCCTTTACCGAGAAGTCCGGGTGGATCACAGCGATAGTAGCCATGTGAATTATGTACTCACCAATTGTTGTCGTGCTACCCGTTTCGCGGGTGTGACCATCAGACTTGTGACCGGGAGATGAGTTGTGTTTAATTTACACACATGAAAACGACACATTTCAATATTCCAAACAGAGAGAAACGTCCCCGATTTAGCCGATTTGGCCCTCTGTGAGACGGTGTGAGGCGGTTTTACCCTCTTGATTCAAAAACCAGTTTTTAATTTGATGTAGTGTATGTAGATAACTAACGCCCGTTGGAGATGGAAAGCTAAACGGTGGATCAGAGAGTAGGGTGATTTAATCGATATCCGAGGTAGAAATGACAAACATTGCACTTGTAGTTCTCGATACCCTCCGGAAAGACGCGTTTGACAAACACTTCGACTGGCTTCCCGGAAAACGATTCGAACGAGCGTATTCCACGGCCAACTGGACCGTTCCCGCTCATGCTTCGTTATTCGCCGGGTTGTATTCGAGCGAAGTCGGGGTTCACGCGAAGAATATGTATTTCGACGCGGACGAACCCACAATCGCTGAACAGCTACAGGAAGCAGGATACGAAACGCGCGCGTTCAGCGCGAACACAAACGTTTCGGGTCACTTCGACTTCGATCGTGGTTTCACCGAATTCGGTGCACCTGCAAAGATGGAGCATCTCAACGACGATGACCAGTTCGATTGGCGAAATTACAATCGAAATACGGACGATGCAGGTGCCAAGAAATACCTGAAGGCGTTGTACGCCTGCATTCAGGACGATTCCGCAACGATCCCCTCCCTGGTGACCGGAATCAACCTCCTTCGTTATGGTGGAAATCCCACCGAGTACGGAGGTTCGTTAGAAGCGTTGGAATGGCTCAAGGAGACGCAGTTTGCAGACCGAGAGTTTCTCTTCCTCAATCTCATGGAAGCACACGAACCCTATCGTGTCCCGTCCGAGTACCAAACCGTCGAAGAGCCCGATCTGACCGGCTCCGTCGGTGATATCAGCATCGATGAGGTCGACGCTAGCCAAACGAAGCAAGCGTACGACGACTGTGCCACCTACCTCTCCGACATATATGAGGAAATATTCGATCTTCTCTCCTCCGAGTTCGATTACGTGATTACGTTAGCCGACCACGGCGAACTCCTCGGTGAACACGATTCGTGGGGGCACGAATACGGAGTGTACCCGGAACTGACGCATGTACCGCTGGTTATCTCGGGAAACGACCTCTCCGGGAGCGAGGCCCGTGCCGTGAGCATCCTCGACGTTCATCGAACGGTTCAAACGCTCGCCGGTATCGAAGGTGAGTCACGTGGACGAAACCTTCTCGATGATCTCCCCGAGGAGTCGTTTTTAACGGAGTATCACGGACTCACTTCGTGGAGCGAAAAGAAATTGGAGGAAAACGGCTATGCAGACGACGTCGAGCGGTATAACGAGGACCTTCGCGGATACGCCGCTCACCGAGATTACTATGGGTATGAAACACAATCCGGGATCAACGTAACCGGTACGGATCAAACACCGGACGTCAGCGCGGAAATACAACGACTGTGCGAAGAGTTGGACATCCGTGACGTTGAGAAGAACAACGACGTCCCGGACGAAATCAAAGATCGCTTAGAGGATTTGGGATACGCTTAACTTTTATTTTCGCCGCCGTTCTTCATCGGTTATTCCGCTTTAGTCGACGTTAGAACCGCTGTTTCGAGATTATTGCTGAACAATAGTGTATAGATACCCTATGCATAGTGATTAGAGCATCCACGAGACAGCAGATGAGCCAGTTCCGACTGGACAATATCTCTGTCGAATTTTAAAATAATCAATTTAATGTTGTATATTCACTATGATTCACCATCACGGTTTTATAGTATGATTTGTTTTTGAACATATTCGGATATCCTGGAATATATTTATAGACTCGCTTTGTCTGTGAGACAATATGGGGCTACTTGGATCTCGGAACAAAACGACTATTTCCAATGATTGGTTTCAAATAATTTTCCTCACTTGCACTCTCATTATTGGACTCTTGTTGGGTGCGCCACTTTTCCAGTTTGTCATTAAATCCTCCGGCATACCACTCCCACTTCCGCTGCTTGTCGGAGTCGGAATCGTCGGCATGGTGTTTGCAGCCGTGGTGGTAACACGAGACGCTTGGCTACTTGGTGGCTTCATTTCGCTTATCGTCCTAGCCACGTTTAATGCGGATATCCCATTTTTGCCAGCTGCAAATAAATATCCAACCGCCATTGTCGGACGATTTCTGTTAGTTCACTTTCCGCTCATATTTCTCTGTTTGCTCGCTGTAGCAGCTGGTTGGTATCACGATTCACCGGGAGTACCAGTATATCTTCTCGGAGGGTTTGTCGTAGCCACCGTACTTTCAGCAATCTTTGGTGTTCGAGCGAAATTCATACCGACTGGCTTTTTCGTCCTATACGCAGTTGAAATCGTTGCGGTCGTATGGTTGGTTGAAATGGCGATACGGAAGGATATTCTCACGATTAAGCAACTCGTGACTATTTTTATATTCATCGTTATCGGCCAGGCGTTTGTCGGGGTCGCCCAACTACTTCATCAGGGCTCTTTTGGTCTGTCTTATCTCGGAGAGGGAGGTGCGTACAAACGCGTTTGGATGTCACTCCCACTGGTGGGTAGCTTTAGCATAGGACCATACGTAGCCGGATTTACGGGTATGTCGTTCACACTCTCGATCTTCTGTGCAACAGCCATCCCAATTGTCGCGAGCCTGGCGATGAGAGAAGATGGTGCACGGCGCAACCTTCTCCTCCTCAGTCTCGTCTTATTAGTCTCTGTAATCCGATTCTCCGCAGCGGATTCGGTACGAGGTGCTCTCATACTTTCCTCGCTCAGTTATGGTGCTTTGCTTTTCTACCTTCGTTCTAAAGATGTGTTGACGATTTCACTCCCGAAGAGAACAAAAACTAAAGGAGCATGTTTAGTTCTTCTCCTCTTGTTAATCGTTCTCATTCCCTCGCACGTGACTGGTAACTCGTTCTCTACTCCGATGAGTTCTAATTCATCACCGATAGAGATCGCTTCTCACTCGACGACGCACAATTTGGCTAGTGGTGAATCAGTTGGCGTAACGTCGCAGAAAACATCAAAAGGTAGTAAATCAGCATCGGCTGAGATGAAGACGGCGTTAAAAATTGGCAAAGTATCATCGTATGAGAGGAATGCGATGTCAGAAGGTGGTAAAACAGCGCCGGTTAAGCCGGAGGAGTCGGTCACAACTGCAAACAACACCACAAAGAAAGTTTCAATCCCATTCTTTTCGACTGCAAACTTAGGAACTCGATTCCAACAGTACGGTGTGGCTTTCGATGTGTTTGCCGATCACCCTATCTTCGGAATCGGCGGTATTAATTTCGTACATATCGCCGAGGATTATGGACTTCCGGTCCCCAATGGATATAGTCATCCTCGACTCATACACAATACCTATTTTGCGTTATTGACTGAAACCGGATTGGTAGGGTTCAGTCTGTATATGGGTGCATTAATCTGTATCGGCTATTACGGTTGGAAGCTTCTAAATATGAACTCAACCGACCCATTGTTAATCTCCGGCGTTCTCGCTGGACTGGTCGGTATCGCAGCGTTCGGGTTTTGGAACCCCCAGATATACAATATGAAAATCACGTTCATCTTTTGGATATTAGGAGGCGCGATCTTCGGAGAGTATCAGAAAGGAAAGAGGCAATAAAATAGATCCCATAGGATCAGTCTTCTACGAGGACTCAACGCATTAACAGGGATTATATACCGTCACGCCGTCATAAGTATTATACACCTCCTGTGTTTATCTGTGATTGAATTCCGATTTCGCACCTTTACTTGGAAAACATGAATAAAGTAAAAAAAGTAATCGATAATCCTGAGAAACTATTGTATAAGGCTCGCCAACACATTGGCCGAGTAGAAAATAGGGTACTCGGATGCGATGTGATGGCCGAAGATTGGGATAATCTCCTTATTCTAGACGCTTGCCGATATGACATGTTTGAGCGATTGGTGGATTTCCCTGGAGAATTACATTCGCGGCGTTCAGCGGGATCCGCAACACGCGAATTTATCGCTAACAACTATACGGGACGAACGTTTCTCGATACGGTATACATAACGGGGAATCCGTTCGTGTCCATGGACGCGGGGGATTCCTTCCATGCACTAGAAGAGACTTGGAAGAAGCATTGGAATGAAGAACATGGTACAGTTCTTCCGGAGAGTATTCAAGAAGCAACGCTAGAAATGGCGGATCAGTATCCGGACAAACGGGTTGTTTCCCACTTTATGCAGCCGCACCACCCCTTCATCGGGCCGTTTGCACGAGAAGAAATCGGTACCTTAAGCGGAAACAGTCACGCCCGAGAGCGTGCTCTCGGAAAGGAATCGAGTGATGAAACCGGTCAACGAGTCTGGTTCAAGGTGAGAAACGGGGAACTATCGCTTGAGACGTTGAAGCGCGCGTACGATGAGAATTTGAAGACAATTCTTCCGGTTATTAAGGATCTTTGCGAACGGCTCGATGGGAAAACCGTCATAACCTCCGATCACGGAAATCTGCTAGACGAATCGGCATATCGAGTACTTTCGGCAAGTCCACATCGATATGCTCATCCGAAATTTGCAACTGCCGAATCCTTGGTAACTGTACCGTGGTTCGAATATCCGTTCCAATCCCGCAAAACGATTACTAGCGAACCACCCATTAATCAAGATCAGCAAGACGTAACGGACGATACGATCGACGATCGGTTAGAGGCGCTGGGATACAAATAGTATCGCAACAACATTGATACTTGATGCAGCGAAAAACGTAACGAGGTCCTCTGTAAAATCTAGAATCGGATGAATACTGTGAACCGACTACTCCGATTCCTACTTCCACAGATATAAACCACTTATCCTCCACACACAATGACAGAGAAAGTCAAAAAGATCTCACAAACTCTCGCATCGTCCGGAGCGATACTCTTCGGTGGAATGATTCTCCAATTGAGTATCAATTTCGGTTCGAAGCTCCTCATTGCCCGAACATTCGGGAAGGTCGATTATGGAGGGGTTTCGCTCGGAATCACGCTAATGACAATGGTAACTGTCCTCACTCTTGCGGGGACTGATACAGGCATTGGTCGATATCTCCCGCGGTTCGAGGATGACGGACGCAGACGCGGTGTGCTCCTATCCGGCTTTCAGATCGTTCTTCCGTTCGCTTTCATAGCCGGTTGTCTGATTTTCCTGTTCTCCAGCACGATAGCAGGTACCGTATTTAACGATTCAAACCTGAGTCCAATCATTCGTGCGTTTGGCTTCGCCGTTCCGTTCATGGCCTTCGTGAAGCTTACAATCGGGAGCGTGCGCGGTCTGGAAGATTCACTCCCGAAGGTGTATCTTCAGAACATCGCCGTTCCTGTCTCGCGTTTCGGGATGATAATTGGAGCGATACTCCTGGGACTCGGAGCCGTCGGTATCGCGTGGTCGTATGCACTTTCCTACGGTATTGCGGCGATGCTCTGTCTATACTACCTATATCGTCGAACGCCATTACTGGCCGATATCAAGCCAGTTGGAATGCACAAGGAGCTACTCGTTTTTTCAGCGCCGATCATGATCACCGCTACGATGAACATGATTTTGTCAAATATTGATATATTCATGTTGGGAGTATTTTCATCCGGGACGGGAGACATCGGAATCTACAACTCGGTGTACCCAATCGCGGCAATGCTTGCCGTGGTTCTGACCTCCTTTGGCTTTATTTTCATGCCGATAATTTCAAAACTGCATTCGAACGGTGATTTCACCGAGATGAGGAGAATGTATCAAGTCGTCTCCAAATGGGTTTTCCTAGCTACAGTTCCGTTATTCCTCGTTCTCGTACTGTATCCGGATGTCGTGATTCGTAACACATTCGGTGCGGAGTACTCACCGGGAGCTTTAACCCTCGCACTCCTTTCGATCGGATTCCTCGCTCACGCCGTCGCCGGTCCAGCTGGAAACGCGTTGACTTCCATCGGGAAAACGAAATTGATAATGGTCGATAATATCACGGTTGCGATGGTGAATGTCGCACTCAATCTCGTTCTGATACCCAAATATTCGTACTTCGGAGCAGCAATCGCAACTACCGCTGGTTATCTGATGATGAACAGTCTCTATCTCATACAACTGTATCGTACTATCGGAATCCATCCCTTCGGACGATCATTGTTTCGAACAACGATCGCTGCTTTAGTAGCAGCTGGAATCGCGTATGGCGGTTCCTGGATCCTTCTTGGAGACGTCACGCTCGTTCAACTCATCGGTGCATTTGTACTCTTCTGTGCCATTTATCTCCTGCTAATAGTTGTCCTCGGAGGGATTGAGGAGGAAGAACTGGCGCTTGTGGAAGGCTTTGAAAACCGATTCGGTGTCAATCTCACGGGAGCAAAACAACTGGCACGACGCGTCGCAAAATAATCCGTTCGTACCGAGTAATTCCCCGATGACGTTTGTAGTGAGAAACCGATGAACGACTCGGAATTGAGATGAGGTATCGTTCATGAATACCGATGTAGTGGGACCGCGTTTCCGCTACGTAACCGACCGCGAGATCGTTGTTTATATCACGTAACCTAGGTCTTGTAGCTGCTGTTCAATTCCGGATTCATCGTATTCTTCGACCGCTGTCGGTGGTTCTGAGGTGATCTCTTTTCGATTGTCGCCGTGAACGATGAACCACGGGATTTTGACGAGTTCGTCCATATAAACACCGTCAGGATGACCATAGATTCGAATTGGTGTCGGGAATACCCGTTCACCAAGCAATTCGCCGTGGTCAGCTGAGATCACAGTTTTCCCTTCAAGTTCCGGAAGTAGGGTTTTCACATCCTCGACTACGATCTCTAGGTTTTCCTCATAGGCTCGCTGAACGAGCCCGTTTTGTAACCCATATTTTTTGGGTATCTCGTTCAATTCGTCAGTAGCGTTGAAGTGATCACGTCCAAACGGGCCGATGAACGGGTAGTGTGGCTGAACATAGTGAATAAGGAGTCGCTTATTCGGATATTCGTTGGCCGCCTCAAGAGCGACTTCTGTCAGCGTCTCAGGTCGGGCTATCGTGTTTTCATCGCCTTCACGGAACTCGCTTTGCCAAACGCCTTTGTGCGCATGAAGCTCGGAATTGATCTCATCGCGTATATGTGCATAATTTCCGTTTGCAGTTACATAGACGACATCATGTAGGTCGCGGTCGGAAAAATTTGCCCGAACCCACTCTCGTGTCATACTCCCTCGTGAAATCCTGGATTCTAATACCCCATCCAAATCGTTTGCATGTGGTTTAAAAGAGTCGTAACGACAGGCGTCGAGGATAATGAGATTATCCCAGTCTTCGGCAAACACGTCGATGCCCCCCGTATTATATTCGTTATTGTTTTCGTATTGATAATAGGTGCGACTGATCTGTCTCCCTATTGCATACCTATCTGGAATGTTCCCCCGTTTAATGCGCCGAATGACACGATCAATCATTCTCAGAAGATATCTTTCGGGTCTACTTAGCTATTACGTCCAAATATACAAATATTTCCATATTAAAAAAAGAGTACAAGGTTAGACATGGTAGTATTTATTGACGAAAGACGGGAACGTTTCGTAGATCGCATTTCAGGATGTCAGTAATGACGCGCCTCCGAACTCCAATATCCGTTTATTATAAGTAACGCCTCTGAGTGAACTCAATTAGCGCTCCACAAATGCAACTTACTGATAAACGCGTCCTCGTTACCGGTGGTGCGGGATTCATCGGCTCGAACCTCGCAAACAGCCTCGCTGAAGAGAACGACGTCGTCGTCGTCGACGACGGCTACCTCGGAACGCCCGAAAACCTCGACGACGGTGTCGAATTTCACGAACGGAGCGTCCTCGAAGACGACCTTCCAACGGACGTAGACGTGGTGTTCCACATCGCCGCACTCTCCTCGTACAAGATGCACGAGGAGAACCCGACGAAAGGCGCGCGGGTGAACGTCGAGGGCTTCGTCAATACCGTCGAACAGGCGCGGGACGACGGCTGTGACACGGTCGTGTACGCCTCCACCTCGTCCATCTACGGGAACAGGACGGAACCGTCACCCGTCACCATGGACGTGACCGTCAACACCGGCTACGAAGCGTCGAAACTCGCGCGCGAGAAGTACGCCGAGTACTTCGCGAACCATTACGACATGAACATGGCCGGAATGCGGTTCTTTTCGGTGTACCAGGGCTACGGCGGTGCGGAAGAACACAAGGAGAACTACGCGAACGTCATCGCGCAGTTCGCCGACGACATGGCGGACGGCGAGCGCCCCGTTCTGTTCGGCGACGGGACGCAGACGCGTGACTTCACCCACGTGGACGACATCGTTCGCGGCCTCGTCCTCGCGGCGGAGAACCAACTCACTGGCGTCTACAACCTCGGAACCGGCGAGCAGGTCTCGTTTAACGACCTCGTCGAACTGCTTAACGAGGCGCTCGGAACCGATATCGAACCCGAGTACGTCGAGAATCCGATTCCGGATTCGGTGTACGTCCACGATACGATGGCGGACTACTCCGAAATACACGCGGAGACGGGTTGGGAGCCAGAAATCGCTCTCGACGAAGGGGTAAAATCCGTCTGCCAGCAGTATCGATAGCCTACCTCACCTGGATACCGATACCCGCATGCTGAACCGGCGGAACCGCCGCGACGTTTCGGCGCGTTTCCACCGTTTCGACGCCGGTACTCGACGCTTCATAGCAGTTGTTCTCCGTACGTTCGCGTGTGTTTCGTTTCCGACAAGTGGCCGGTCGGCGTCGACGGGCGAAACCCTCGTTACGTCGATGAAAACGGAATGGCGGCGAACGAACGATGGCGTGGGTTGATGTACGGATTCCGTGACGCCCTCGTGAGGGAGTTCCGACTCCCGTTATATCATGAAAACAGCACTGAAACACACGCTCGTCGTCCTGCTCGCTACCGGCCTACTCGTCGCCGGGATGGCCGGAACGACCGTCGGGCAGGCACCGTCGGCGAACGGAGCACAGACGGGAACGTTCATGCAGACCGGACAGCTTTCGCAATCGCAACTCGATTCGATGTCCTGTAGCGAACTTCAATCGACCTACGAGCGAAGCCTGGACCGGATCAAATCGAGCGACCTGCCGTCCCAGAAAAAGCAGAGCCTCGAACAGCGGGCGACGACGCTCTACAAGATGTACAGCTTCAAGAAAGGTTGTTAGACGACTCCGTTTTTCCGGATTCACACCCACCCCAGAGCGGTTAAGCGACTTCCCGCCGAGTCACCCAGTATGTGGCCATGGGGACATCTGGCGGTGGGGTATCTGGCCTACTCGGGGGTTCGACGGACGCGGACGGACCGTCCACCGACCGGCCTCGAAGTGGTCGTGCTCGCCGTCGGAACGCAGTTTCCTGACATCGTGGACAAACCGCTCGCGTGGTGGTTCGGCGTCCTCCCGACCGGGCGGTCGCTCGCACACTCGCTGGTGACCGCGAGTCTGGTGCTCGCCGTCGCATACTGGGTCTGTCGCCGGACGAAAACCCGGAACCTCTGGGCGGCGTTCGCCGTCGGCTACCTCTCGCATCCGTTCGCCGACGTGCTCCAACCCGTGCTGGCAGGTCAGTACGGACAGGCCTCGTTCCTCCTGTGGCCCGCACTCTCGCTCCCGCAGTCACACCCCGTGGCACTTTCGACGGGCGGCGTGTCCAGCGACTTCGTGCTCGAACTGCCGTTCGTCGTCGCCGCCACCGTCCTTTGGCTGGCGGACGGCGCACCCGGCGTCAGCCAGTTCCTCCCGTCCACTGTGAGCCTGCATCGTAAGCAGTAGTCCGACGACCCAAATCTTTAGTTACCTCGTCATCGTACATCGTTCTTCCACGGACGAACGTCGCCGGGAACGAACCGTCGAGCGACGTTCACGGTACGGAATCGACGTGACGATTCGATACGAACGGAGCCAATAATGGACAGGTCCGACCTCAGACTGCTCGTTCCACGGCGAATACGGCGCGTTCCCGCAGACCTCGTGGTCGTCGTGGCGCTCGTGTTCCTCACCGCCGTCGTGGTCCTCGCCGGACGCGGGTTCTGGACGCTCGCCCGGTGGGGAATCGGCTTTTGCTTCCTGTTTTTCCTGCCGGGATACGCCGTGATTGCGGCCCTGTTTCCGGAATCCGCCGGGAGCGACGAGGATTCGAGCGACGGTATCATCCCACGGCGAATCGACGGCGTCGAGCGCTTCGTCCTGTCCATCGCGGCCAGTTTGGCCGTCGTCCCGCTCATCGGCTACCTCGTCAGCTATTCGCCGTGGGGACTGGACGTCGTGCCCGCCCTCGTGAGCATCGGCGGGTTCACGGTCGGTTGTGCCATCGTCGCCGCCATTCGTCGCCGGTCGGTTCCGGAATCCGAGCGGTTCTCGGTTCCGTTCGGAGCGTTCTACGAAACGGTCTCGACGGGGAGGACGTGGACGCGACCGTTGAACCTCGTTCTCGTCGTCAGCCTCGTCGTCGCTTCGGCAGGAATCGTCTACACGACGACGACCCCCCGCCCCGACGAGCGGTTCACCGAACTCTACATCGGCACGAAAAACGGGACGGGCGAGACGGTCGCGGACGCGTATCCGCGGAACTTCACCGCGGGGGAGTCACAATCGCTCCGAGTAGGTATCGGGAACCACGAGTACGAGCGGACGAATTACACGGTCGTGGTCCTGCTACAGCGGGTGAACGGTAACGAGGGAGCGCGCGGAGGGTCACGCGTCACCGCCCAACGGCAACTCGACCGGTTTCACGTCTCCGTCGCGGGCGGGAAAACGGCCGTCGAAAACCGCTCCATCTCGCCGACGATGACCGGCGAGCGATTGCGACTTCAGTTCCTCCTGTATCGCGGCGCGCCGCCAGCGTCACCAACGCCGAAGAACGCCTACCGACGGACGCATCTCTGGATAAACGTCACCGGTTGATCACGCTCCTACGACGTTTTTCGACGGACGAGGGATTCGACGGCGTCCCGCACCGAACGGGTCGGCCTCCATCCCAGTTCCGCTTCGGCGGTGGACGTATCCACGGGGAATTCCGTGGCGAGCGTCTCGTTGCCGCGCGGGTTCTCGACCAGTTCGATGTCGGGGGCAGTACCCGTTTCGTCCGCGACCGTCTCCTGCACGAGTTCGGCTATTTCGTGCACCCCCATCTGTTCTCCACTCGCGATTTCGTATCCTTCCGTGCCCGTTCGTCCCGTCGCACGCTCCGCCAGCAACCGCTCCACGCTCCGGCGGTACGCGTCCCCGACGTCGTGGACGTGAACGTAATCTCGCGCTTGCGTTCCGGGTTCGTAGACGGGAATCGAGTCGCCGGAGATCGCCCGATCCACGAAGAAATTGATGACCGTCGGTTTGGAGATTCGGTTTCCGTCAACCACGTGTTCACCGTACACGTTCGATTTCAGGAAGAGGTGGGCCGGAAACGCGTCCGGAGCGAACGTCTCGACGGCACGCTCCCCGATAACCTTCGTTCTGCCGTACCAGTTCATCGGTGTCCGTGGCGACTCGACGGTTATCGGGAACTCCTCCGGCGTTCCGAGCACGGCCATACTGAACGGAAAGACGAGCGCCGTTTCGTGCCGTCGGCAGAACCACGCGACGTGGTTCGTCCCCTGTACGTTGACCTCGTAGGCGAGCGTCGGATTCTCCTCGCAGTTTTGCACGCCGCTTACCGCCGCGAGGTGGACGACCACGTCGGCACCGTCGAGGGCCGTATCCACTTGTGATCTGTCTCGGACATCGACGGTCGTATCGACGCCGTACCCGTTCCCTCCGTGATGAGTGAGCGCGCGAACCTCCCATTCCGGATGGGCCGTTCGGAGCGTTTCGACCACCCGACTCCCGATGTACCCTGCAGCGCCGGTGACCGCAACCGTCGCCGACTCGTAATTCTCGGTCATCGGCTTTCACTCGCCCCGCCGAACGAGGGTTCGAACGGTGTCCCGCATCGAATGGCTCGGTTCCCATCCCAGTTCCCGCTCCGCGGCGGAAATGTCCACCGAGAACTCCGCGACGAGCGTCTCGTCGCCGCGCGGATTCTCGATCAGTTCGATGTCGGGGTCCCTCTCGGTCTCGTCAGCGACCGACTCCCGAACCAATTCGGCCAGTTCCATCACCGTCCACTCCTCGTCGCTCGCTATCTCGTACTTCGAAACCCCGGTTCCCCCGTTTTCGAGGGCGGTCAACAACCGCTCGACGCTCCGCCGATACGCTTCCGCCACGTCCATCACGTGGACGAAGTTTCGCGCTTGAGTCCCCGGTTCGTAGACCGTCAGCGGTTCGTCGGCGAACGCGCGCCCGACGAAGAAATCGACGACCATCCCGCGTGAGATACGACGGTCCCCCACCGCGTGCTCGCCGTACACGTTGGCTTTGAGGAAGAGGTGTGCAGGAAACGACCCGGCCGCGAGCGATTCGATGGTTCGTTCCCCGACCAGTTTCGTCTCGCCGTACCAGTTCATCGGCCGCCGCGTCGTGTCCACGGTTATCGGGAACTCCTCGGGGTCGCCGAGGACGGCCATGCTGAACGGGAACACCAGTCCGGCACCCGAATTGCGGCAGAACCACGCGACGTTGGTCGTCCCGTGAACGTTCGACTCCAGCGCGAACTCGGCGTCGTCCCGGCACGAGTCCACATCGCTCGCGGCGGCGAGATGGATCACGACGTCCGACCCGGCCAACGCCGATTCGAGTCGTTCCCGGTGTCGAACGTCGAGATACTCCACCTCGATATCCCCGATTCGATGAACCTCGCCGCGATAGAAGTTGTCGAACGCGCGGAGTTCCCAGTCGGGATGATGGTCCCGAAGCGTCGTCACGACGCGACTGCCGACGTAGCCACCCGCACCCGTGATGCTGACCGTCGGATTTCCCTCGGAATCCGGCTTTCGAGCGTCCGCGCTCATCGTCCCACCGCGTAGTCCTCGGGGAAGTTCCGGACGGTTTCGACCACGCGGTCTATTTCGTCGTCGGTCAGGTTCGGGTGGTTCGGTAGGCCGATGACGTTCCCGGCGACCGCTTCGACGGCCGGAAGCGACTGGTCGTACTCGTGTTCGTGTTCGTTTTCCGACCACGGAAACTCGCTGTTGAACCCGCGATGTTCACGGAACACGGGTTGTTCGTACAGCGGTTTCGTGTAGCGATGGCGCGTTTCGACGCCCGCCGCCCTCAATTCCCGCCAGACCTCCTTTCCCGACATGTCGATCTCGTCCGTCTGCACCTCGAACGGTGCCCAGAAGTACGCGTGGTCCACGTATTCCCGAATCGTCGCCGGGCGGAGCCATTCGACGTCCGCGAGTTCGTCGCGCAGGCGCTCCGAAATTCGAGTGCGTCGAGCGTTGAGTTCGGGCAGGCGCTCGACCTGTGCGACGCCGAGCGCGCCGTTGAGTTCGCTCATCCGATAGTTGTAGCCGAGCATCTCGTGTTCGTCCCGCGACTTCATTCCGTGACTTCGCAGCAGACGAAGCCGTTCCGCGAGTTCGGCGTCGTCGGTCGTGACGACCCCACCCTCGCCGGTCGTGATGTTCTTCGTCGCGTAGAACGAGAAACAGCCAGCGTCACCGATACTGCCTACGACGTCCCCTCTGTAGCGAGCGCCGTGTGCCTGCGCGGCGTCCTCGACCACTGCGAGGTCGTACTCCTCGGCGAGTTCGAGCAAGTCGTCCATCTCCGCCGGATGGCCGTACAGGTGGACCGGAAGCAGTGCCCGCGTTCGGTCGCTGATGTGGCGTTCCACGTCCGCCGGGTCCAGCGTGTAGATGTCGCGCTCGATGTCGGCAAACACGGGCACCCCGCCTTGGTGGACGACGGCCGTCGCCGTGGAACCGAACGTCAAACTCGGCACGACGACCTCGTCACCGGGTTCCAATCCGAGCGCGTTCAGCGTCAATTGAATCGCGGCGGTCCCGCTGTTCATCGCGACCGCGTGGTCGGTTCCGACGTAGTCGGCCCACGCTTCCTCGAAAGATGCCACGAACGGGCCTTGTAGAAACCGACCGGATTCGAGCACCTGTTCGATGTTTTCCCGTTCTTTCTCCCCCAGGATTGGCTCCGCAACCGAAATCTTCCCCCCCATTCTGCGTCAGTTGTCAACGAGGAGTAACATTACCCTTGCGGCGGAACGGCCCTCCGACGGTCAGTAGGGTTCGAACTGCGGACGAGCCATCTCAGTGCCATCCGGATAGCGAATCGTCCACGGCGGCACGTCCTCGTCCACGTACGAGAGTGCGCCCACGACGGCCCCCTCGCCGAGCGTCACGTCGGGCATGACGACCGACCCCGAACCGACGAACACCTCGTCCTCGATGCGTATCGTCCCCTGAACCCGGTCCTTTTCGTCGGCTGGAACGCCGGAACTCATGTGCGAGGTGAATTTCGGGTACCCGGTCACGAGGACGCAGTTGTACGTGACGACGGAATTCCTTCCCATGTAAAACTCGCCGCCGCCGATGAGTTTCGTCCCGGAGTGGAGACACGAGTTGTCGCCGATATACGTCCCGTCGCCGGCGTTCACCAGCACGAAGTCGTCGATTTCCACGTTCTCCCCCAGTTCGAGATTGTCGGTGTTGACGAGTCGCGCCCACTCGAACACCTTGTCACGTGATTCGATGTCGTTGACCATCTCCGCCCGCTACGACGGTTCGTCGCTTAACGGTTTGGCAGAAACCGGATCTTTCTGCCGGGCGGGAATTTTGGAATTACCGCGCCGAAATGGTTAGATAATTGTCAATGGTTATGGGGAGGTACGTGGTTGGTGGTGAACGATGATTCCTCGGGTAGTCTATCTCGTCCTCTTCGTCGGGGTGCTCGGTGTGGGTTTCGAACGCTACCGAACCCGCTTCGAGCGATACGAACTCGGAGCGGCGCTACTCGGCGCATTCGTCATCCTCGTCGTCGCAGTCGCACCGCAGATCGGTACGCTTCTGCGTGGTGTGGGTGCCGCGGAACTGGTGGCCGTTCTCGCCCTCGTCGTCACGCTCGGTTTCGCCGTCCTGCTTCGGCGCAGGAGCGTCCGGACCGAGCGGAAGTTCAACTCGCTGATTCGAGAGCGGGCGATTCGAGACGTTTCCGACGACACGGACGAGAACTCGATCTACGTCGTCATTCCGGCCTACAACGAGGCGGAAACGGTCGGCGCGGTGGTCGAATCGCTCCCCGAATCGCTCTTCGACCACGACATCGTCCCGCTCGTTGTTTCGGACGGGTCGATGGACGGGACCGCCCGCGCGGCCCGCAGCGCGGGCGCGTTGGTGGTCGAACACACGGTCAACACGGGACAGTGTGGTGCGCTGAAAACCGGCTTCGAAATCGCCAGACGACGACGGGCGGACATCGTCGTCGGGATGGACGCGGACGGTCAGCACCGCGGCGACGAGGTGGAACGCCTCGTCGCTCCCGTCCTCGCCGACGAGGCGGATTACGTCATCGGATCACGCTATCTCGGAACCGACTCCTCCGAAAACGGTCCGGTTCGCCGCGGCGGCATCTGGGCGTTCACGACGCTCATCAACGTCCTCACGAAGTCCTCCATCACCGACTCGACCAACGGCTTTCGAGCGGTCACCATCGATACCCTCGACCGGATTTCGTGGGTCGAAGAGCGCTTCTGTGCGGTCGAGTTGTTGGTCGAAGTACGGAAGAACGGGTTTCGGTTGGAGGAGGTTCCGGTGACTGTCGAACGGCGGCAGGCGAGCACGACGAAGAAACCGAAACTCGGGTACGGCATCGGCATCGCCCGAACGCTCGTGGGGTCGTATCTCCGATGATTTCCGGAGGAACGTGATTCATGAACGAGGAAGGACCCGACGCGAGAAAACTCGACGAGGGAAGACACGGCGACGAGCACCCCGACGAGGAGCGGGATACCGATGCGTCCGACGACGACACGGATTCGCGGTGGAGCGTCGTCATCACGGTCCTGAAGGTGCTGGTTTCGGTCGGATCGTTCGGGTACCTGCTGTGGAAGTTCCCCGTCGAACAGGCCTTCGAAACGATGTTCCAGATGAAGGCGATTTATCTGGTGCTGCTCGTCCCTATCGTCGTGCTCCCAATCTTCCTCACGTCTCGGTCGTTGCAGTTGCTGTACGAGGAGTACGAGAAGATACGGTTCCTGCCGATATTCAAGGTCGATACGGTGGATTTCGTCGTCAACTCGTTTCTGCCGACGCGACTCGGGACGCTCGCCACGACGCCGCTCATCCTGAACAAGTACACGGGAATCAAACTACGGCGGGCGTTCGTCATCAAGGGCGTCCAACTGCAGATGATCGCCGCGATAAACGGCCTCGTCGCACTGGCCGGGTTGTTCCTGCTGGTTCAGTACCTCGAACGCGGACTGGCCCTCGTCCTGCTCGTCAGCGCCGGGGCGTACCTCTCGATTCCCGTCGGCGTGTTCCTGCTGGCGTGGGTCGACCTCCCGTCGTTCATCTCCGACCGCGCGCCGAAACTGTTGTCGTCGGCCGCCGAGATGCAACACGACATCCTTTCGCCGAACAAGGTCAAGTCGGCGGGGTTGCTGTTTCTGTCGTTCGTCGTGCTCTCGGGGGTTCGGTTCGGCGTCATCGGCACGAGTCAAGGATTGGAGTTGTCGCCGCTGCTCTACCTACTCATCCCGACGCTGGTGTACTCGGTCACCGTGCTCCCCATCTCCATCGGCGGCATCGGAATCACGGAGGTGACGGGGACGACGGTGCTCGTGGCGTTGGGAGTTCCACCCGGCTTGGCCGCGAGCGTCGTCGTCCTCGACAGGATTTTCGCCGCCTATCTGCCGCTCGTGCTCCTCTACGTCTACGCGAATTACGTTATCCACTCGGACGTGAGCGTCTAATCCAACGGAGACGAGCGTGCACCGACGCCCTAGCGTTTTGTACCGAACCGCCGTCGTCCGTGGTATGGTTCAGTGGGGGGAGGACGGCGGTAGTGAAAGCGACGGCGATAGTGACGGCGGAAACGAGTTCGTGCTCGTCAATCCGGCGAAGACGCCGCGGCCGGAGACGAAGATGCTGACCCAGCAGTTGGCCGACGACGGCAACCGGGTCTCCGTCGTCATCCCGAAGGAAGCCGCGGACAGGATGGAGACGGTGGACGACGCGGACTACGTGTTCTACGACGCGTGGTTCGTTCCTGGCGTCCGGTATCCGATCCCGTTGCCGTCGTTTTTCACCCAACTGTTCTCGCTGATCGGCCGGGCCGACGTGGCGTTCGTGACGAGCTACATCTACCTGCCGTGTCTCGTCACGACGCTCTTCACCGCCCTGCTCCGCACTCCCTGTATCGTCAGTGTGGACGTGCTCGTCGGCGTTCGCTGGTCGTACGGACAGTCCGTCGTCGATTCCATCGCGGCGATTTACACCCACACCGTCGGCCGGTGTACGTTCGCACTCAGCGACCACCTCGTCGTCCCGGGCGAGTACATGCGAACGGAACTGACGCGGTTCGCGCCCGCCGAAAAGATCACCGTGATTCCGAACGGCATCGACGTGGACCATTTCACGGCCGCCGAGGAAACAGCCGACGGCCGCGAGCGGGAGCGAGCGAACGTGGGCGAACAGGGGGATGCGGGCGGGCGAGCGGGAGTGAACGAACAGGATGCGGACAGGCGAGCGGGCGTGAACGAACGTGAGCGAGCGAACGGGGGTGGGAACGCGGATGCGAACGACCGAACGAAGGTGGGTGGTCGAACGCACGCGGACGAACGGGTAAACCTGCTGTTCGTCGGGCGGTTGGCCCCCGTGAAAAACATCCCGCTGCTCCTTCGGAGCGTGAAGCGATTACGGGACGAGACGGGTACCGACTACGACCTCACCATCGTCGGTGACGGCGAGGAGCGGGAACGATACGAGACGCTGGCGAAGGAGTTGGAGTTGAGCGACGCCGTCCGATTCGAGGGCTTTCGGTCGAACGTCCGGGAGTACTACCGCGACGCCGACGTGCTCGTACTCACGTCGGTTTCGGAAGGGTTCCCGACGGTATTGATGGAGGCACAGGCCTGTGGACTGCCCGTCGTCACCACCGATGTCGGCGGCGCACGCGAAATCGTCGCCGCCGGAAGCGTCGTCTCGCGGGACGAACCGGGTGAAGTCGCCGAAGCGATCACGTCCGTCGTCACCAGCGATTCCGAGGAACTTCGATCGACGGCGAGACGACACGTCGAACAGCAGTACTCGCAGACGGAATTGTATGTTCGATACAGAGACATATTTCAAGAACAGATCGGTAGTAATTAGACAAATCGGAGCCTGAACGCGGTCTCGGGCATGGGCACAATCGATAAGTTAGTGTGAGTGGTTTGACAATCGGGAGAGAAAATATGACAACACTGAGTAGCAAGCGAGTGCTCATTACCGGTGGGTGTGGCTCGATCGGTTCGGCACTGGTTCGACGGGTGTTGCAGGATGGCCCGGAACTGGTTCGTGTCATCGACAACGACGAGGGACGACTCCACTGGATGGAGACGAAACTCGGACGTCAGTATCCACGCCAACTGAAAACGTCGTACAAGGACGTGCGTGAGTTCCACGAGATGGTGGAAGCGATGGACGGTATCGACGTCGTCTTTCACACCGCGGCGCTCAAACACGTCGGAATCGTGGAACGCGATCCGTTTCAGGCGGTCAAAACGAACGTCGAGGGAACCGAGAACGTCATTCACGCCGCGATGGAAACGGACGTGGAAGCCGTCATCGCCGTCAGTACGGACAAGGCATCGAACCCCGTCTCGGCGATGGGCGCAACGAAGTTGCTCTCCGAGCGACTGAGCGTCGCAGCGAACGAGAACAGTCGAGACACTCGATTCGGCTGTGTCCGGTTCGGAAACGTGCTCGGGACGCGTGGCTCCGTGGTACCGGTGTTTATCGAACAGATTCGAGCGGGCGGACCGATCACCGTCACCGACGCCGAAATGACCCGGTTCGTCATGCGACCGGAAGACGCGGCCGAGTTCGTCGTGGAAACCTACGGAACGACCGACGGGGGCGAAGTCGTCGTCCGCAAGATGCCCGCGTTCAAACTGGGGACGTTAGCCGATGCGCTTCGGGAGAAGTACGCGACCCAATTCGGCCATCGCCCGGAGGAGATTCCGACGAGAATCGTCGGCTCCGGACCGACCGAGCGCTACCACGAGAAACTCGTCTCGGAGGACGAGGTGAAACACGCGGTCGAGGAGGACACCCGCTTCATCCTCTACCCGAACGAGGGATCGATGCCCGACGATGACGCGGGACGTTCGCTCGCGGGCGAGTACACGTCCGAGGACGCACGACAGCTCTCGAAAACGGAACTGTTGGCGATGCTCGACGGGATGGATGGAAAGCTACAGACGGTCGGAGCACCTGTGGAACGTCGATCGTAAGTATCGACGGCGTATTTCGATCGGAGACGCCGCCCGTTCAATCGTAGATGACGACGCCGCCGTTCGCATAGACGCGGTCGCGGTGGCGGTCCAATCCGACCTCGGGATCGTACGTGAGCGACCACCTGCCTTTCATCTTGCCGTATAGTCGATACACGCGAGCCTTCTCACGGTAGGCGACGTAGGCTCTGCTGGGAAACGCCGTGTCGTTCATCAAGTTCTCGTCCGCGGCCACGTACACCCGTTGGTCACCCGGATTTCGAAGGTTCACGGACTCCTGTGCGTAGTACTGGTCGGTGGCGATCTGTGCAGGGACGTGCGAACTGAACCGCTTCGCGGCGACCTCCTCGGCCGTGAGGTACTGTCGGTCGCTCTGTGGACTGTCGGGGACGATCAACGGCGAAACGAGTTGTGACATCAGCAACAGCACGAGGACGGCGGCCGCGAGCGTTCGCCGTCGCCGCCCGGTTGCGTATCGCGTGAGGAGGGTTATCGAGACGAGGACGCACAACAACAGTTCCACGTAGAAGTACATCCGTGACGGGTTCACTGCGGAAACACTCACGGAACCGACTCCGGTAAGTACGATACAGACCGCGATACCGGCCAGCAGCGTCCACTCGTCGTCCGACTCCGCTTTGCGGGCCAGCAGGAGCCAGGCGATTCCAGCGAGGGGAACCAACGAAAGTCCGTACGCCCGGCGAAGCAGGAAGTACATCGTCCCGGCCGCGACCGGTCTCGCCGCCTTCGGAACGGCGTGAACCGTCGTCACGGACGCGACTTGTAGTGCCAGCAACAGTCGGCCGATGACGCCCGTGATGAAGTCCGTGATGACGGTGAGTTGAACGAGAACGAGCACGCCCGAAAGGAGCGTGAGGACGAACAGGGTCGAGGGCGTCGTCGCCCGACGAACTGGCTGGTCCCGCCAATCGCCCGATTTGAGCAGGATGAGCGCGCCGCTGCCGACGACCGCCCCGAAGACGAGGAGCGTCGTGATCTTGTGCGTGTACACCAGCGTGATGGTGAAGAGGAACGCCAGCGCGAGGTCGCGTCCGCGCTTGTGCTGGAGATACTGCCCGAGGACGTAGAGGAACGGGAGCCACAACCCGACCGCGAGCGTCTGTGCCAGTGGCATCACGGCGTACATTACGGAGGTCGCGCCGACCGTGACCAACAGCGCCGCGTAGATTCCGGCGCGGTCAGTCCACAGTCGGCGCGCGATGACGTAGGCGAGAAGCGGGAAGAAAATCCCGAAGACGTAGGCGTACACGTCCAAAATTCGGAGGTCCCCCACGCCCAGTATCTTCCCGGTCAGCGCACCCGACAGCAGAAACGTGGGCGCTTTCCCGTAGAACTGAAAGTCGAGCCCCGCGACCCGCCCCGTCTCCATCAGGGAGACCATGACCGTGGCGAACTTGTCTGGGTCCATCCCGAGGTAGCTACTCGGAAACGAGACGATGGAGGCACGGTAGTAGACGCCCAACGCCACTATCGCCGCGAGAAGGGGTCGGATCGCCGGGAACGACGGCCGTGACGGGGCCCAAACCGCGTACGCGGCCAACGACAGAACGACGATTCCGACACCGGCTTGGAGATACGGTGACAGTCTGCCGCCGAAATGAGACACGAGCGTCGTCGCCAACAGCACCCAGCACGCGACGATGACGACGACTTTGAGCACGTCTCCTGGGTGACGGGCAACGGCGGGACGAGGATTCATCGACAGTCCGTTCAGTACGCGACGGAGACACTTACGAATCTATCGGCCCGCACGGGGAATTCGTGAGGTTTCGAGACGTGTTCGGATCGGGAGGAATCAATACGATGTTCGGATGGTGCGGCCATTTTCTATTCGTCCTGGTAGTGAAACTTTCAGCGAACCTATTTGCCGGTCGACACCGCCGATTAGGGGGACAGATGAAGATCGGACTGCTGAATCCGACGGTGCTGGTCAGACCGGACCCGCAACTGCTCGCGCCGCGGTTGGCAGCGGCGGGACACGACGTGGTGTTCTACCATCCGGAGAAGGGTCGCGGAAACCCGCCCGAGGGACCGAACATCACGGTGAAGTACTATCCCGCGCGGTTCGTCCCGGAACTGCGCTACACCCTTCCGACGCCGGGATTCTATCGCCTGCTGAAGGAGGATATTCCGACGCTGGACGAACTCGTCATCGGCGATTA
This sequence comes from Haladaptatus sp. AB643, assembly GCF_024136975.1. NCBI lineage: Archaea > Methanobacteriati > Methanobacteriota > Halobacteria > Halobacteriales > Haladaptataceae > Haladaptatus > Haladaptatus sp. AB643. The sequence goes on along the minus strand of NZ_JAMYJW010000015.1, from coordinate 23,765 downwards.
TCTCTACCCGGTCTGTTCGATCGGCGCGCTGCTCGGCCGTCGATTCGGCGTCGATACCACCGTCGTCGTGAGCAACCTCGTCGGCGTCGAGTGGTTCTACGGAAACCGGTTCGTGGACTGGGTGGCGAAACTGTACACCCACTCGGTCGGGCGACTGACGTTCGCGGCCGCGGACCACGTCGTCGGACAGGGTGAGTACGTCCGCAACGGACTGGTTCGGTTCGCGTCCGAGGGAAAGACGTCGGTCATCCCGACGGGAATCGACCTCGATTACTATTCGCCGGACGCGACGGCACCGGCCGATTTCGACCGCGAGGATACCGTCGAACTCGTCTACGTCGGTCGCCTCGACCCGGTGAAAGGCGTCGATAACCTGCTGGAAGCCGTGGCCGAACTGGACGCGAGGGAGGGTCGAACGTACCACCTCACGCTCGTCGGCGACGGGACGAAACGGGCCGAATACGAACGGTTCGTCGCGGAACGGGGAATCACGGGAAGCGTCACGTTCGCGGGCTACCAGGACGACGTGCGACCGTTTCTCATCGCGGCGGACGTGTTCGTCCTCGCGTCGCTGGCGGAGGGACCACCGGCGGTGATACGGGAGGCACAAGCGTGCGAGACGCCGGTCGTGAGCACCGACGTTGGCGGCGTCTCGGATCTGGTTCGCGGTGGTCGAGTCGTTCGGCCGAACGACCCGTCCGCGCTCGCGGACGGTATCGAATCGTTGGCCGGGACCGACCTCGCCGAACGGGGACGAATCGCTCGGGAGTACATGATCGACGGGTTCGATATCGAGTCGATGATGGCGGAGTACACGTCGATTTTCGTGGACGAATAGGAATTTCCGTCGGCAATTCGAGTGGCTGCGACCAGTTTCAAGACTGAAACGTTCGATGAGCCAGAATCTCTTTTCCAGTGGATGCCGTGTATCTCCTTTCATGACGGCAACAGTAAGCATGAGTATCGAACTGGAACTAAAATGGGGGGAACAGGGACTCGAAACCGACCCCGGATACATCAGCGAAAGGCGCTCGCACGAGACGCAGGCTTTGCGGCGACTCCTGTCCGCGTGTGACGAATACGACGTACCCATTTCGTTCGACGTGGTCGGTTACCTCCTCCATCCAGAGTACATCCCACCCGAAGACGACCCGTACGATGACGACTGGTGGCCCGTCGGACCGGAGTCATCCGTCGACACCCACCCGAGGTACTACGCCCCGGATCTGGTCGAGGAAATCGTGGACACGGAGGTGGACCACGAGATTTGCACGCACACGTACTCGCACTTGTTGGCCGAACAGTTCGACGACGACCACCTCGACTGGGAACTCGACCGAGTCGAGGACCTGTACGAACGAAACGACCTACAGAAACCGGTCTCGTTCGTGGCACCACGCCACCACACCGTCGAGCGTGACGTACTGTCAAAGCACGGAATTCGGACGATTCGGATTCCGATCGCCGGACTGCCCGACCACGCCCCGGGCAAGGCGTGGTACATGCTACGCCGTGAACATCCGGTCGCCGAACCGCGGGAACGAAACGGAATCGTCGAGGTGCCGAGTACGAAGGCGCCATCGCTGACGACGGCGCTCCTGCCGGAGGGTCGTCATCCGACCCATCCCGGCTTTCGCCCGATTCCGAAGCCGGTTCGACGGCGGATTCACCAGCGCTACCTGCAATCGGCGCTGGATCGTGCGCTCGTCGAGGATTCGCACGTTCATCTGTGGACTCACCTGTTCAACATGTCGAACGACGACCAGTGGCTGTTGATACGGGAATTTCTGCGACGAGCGGGTCAGTTCCAGCGACGAGGCGGCATCGACGTCGTGACCCTTCAGGAGTGTGCCGACCGCTACGCGGGGGGTGTCTGAGATGCGGGTCGGACTTCTGCTCGACGGGCAGATGCTGGAGGAGTGGATGGCGCGCCCCATCGAACGGATGGAAGCGGAAACGGATGCGACCGTTACGACGATCATCGAGAACGCCGACCCGCCGGGGTACAGACGGTATCTCGAAATCGCGCGGCGTGACGGTATCTGGACGTCGATGCAGGGCGTGAAGATGATCCGCCGCACGCTCGACCCACCGGAATACAGGAAACGCCGACACGTTTCGGAGGTTATCGACGCGAACGACGTGACGTACCACCGATGTCAGCCCGTGGAGACGAACGGGTTGGGGAACGAACTCCCGCCCGAAGCGGTTTCGCTCCTCGACGAACACACGGACCTCGCCATCCGCTACGGGTTCGACATTCTCGTCGGCGACGCCCTGACCGCTCCCGACCACGGTGTGCTGAGTTATCATCACGGGAATTTTCGGCGGTATCGCGGCCGCCCGGCCGGGTTCTGGGAATTCCTGCACGACGAAGAGACGGCGGGCGTGACGCTTCAACGGATAACTGACGAACTCGACGCGGGGCACATCGTCGTGGAGGACGAGGTCACCATCAGCGACTGCACGATGTGGGGCGACGTGTTGGAGCGTCTCTACTGGGCGTCCGGCCCGATGCTGACCGAGGCAGTTCGCCGCCTCGACGAACCGACGTTCGAACCGAAAACGGTGAATGAACTCGGGACGCTCTACACCCGTCCGGATCCCGCCGAATTCGCCCGCTTCCTCGGCAAGTCGCTGTACAACCGCGTCGATGAAACCGTCTGATCGGGACCGACCGCGACTAGAATGTCCGCAAAACGTGTATCGCGACGACGTACCCGAATGCCACCAGTCCGGCGAGCAGTATCCAGCGAAGTCGTAACTGCCACCGTGGCCGGACGTGTGCGGGTGACGTGAGTTCCAGCAACATCAACAGGCCGACGAGCGAGACGAGGAAGAACGTCTCGACCGTGAGCACCCCGAGAATCGACAGGCAGGCCGCCGCGATGAGCATCAATCCGAGTTGCCCGTAGATGAACTGCCGTCGATGTTCGAGCGTCATCGGGACGACACTCGACGGAAACACGTACAACTCTGTCGGCTCCCGTGGGCAGTCAGGGGAACGTTAAAAACGGTTATTCAGTCCGACTCGGCCGGAACCGAGTCCGATTCGCCGTTCGCTTCGGCCGTCCCGTCGCTCAGCAGCACGTCGGGAACGAAGCGGTCCTCGTGCGATTCGATCCGGTCGCTGTGGCGAGCGAGCGTCTCCAACACGTCCCGAACACCTTCCTCGAACGTCTGTCGCTGGTCGCCGATGAGACTCATATAGCGGTCGTTTTCGATCTCCATCGCGTGCGTCTCGTCCTCCTCGCGCGGGTTTTCGAAGTGTTCGACGGACGTATCGAAATCGAACTCCGCGGCGACCGAGTCGATGGTTTCGGCGATTTCCACGATGCTGATGGCTCGCGTCACTTGGTTGTACACCGCGAAATCGTCGGATCGGTCGGCCGAGTCGGCGAGCGCGAGGCGCGCGAGTCCCTCCACGGTGTCTTCGAGGCTGGCGAACGGTTTCCGTTGCTCGCCCTTCCCGTACACCGTCAGCGGGTAGCCCTCGGCCGCTTGTGCACAGAAGCGGTGGACGACGGTGCCGAAGTAGTAGTCAAAGTCGAACCGCGTCTTCAACGCGTCGGACGCCCTCGTCTCCTCGGTTTCGGTGCCGTAGATGATGGCCGTCCGAACGTCGCTGATCGGAACCCCGAACTGCTTGTGTGCCAACCGCAGGTTGGCCGCGTCGTGTGATTTGGTCAGGTGATACCAGCTTCCCGCCATCGCCGGGAACGGAACTTCGTCACGCTTCCCCTCGTTCTCCATCGTCGCGCCCCCCTCCGGAATCGGGAAGTCGGGCGCGCCGTAGACGCCGGTCGTCGTCGTCTCGATGAAGTGGGTGTCGGTCATCCCGTGTTCCTTCAACCCCCACAGGAGGTTTCGCGTCGATTGCAGGTTGTTGTGCTGCGTGTAGTTCGCCCGGTCGCCGTTTATCTGCGAGTAGGGCGCGGATGGCTGTGCGGCCACGTGAACGATCGTCTCGGGTTCGTGGATGGACAGAAGTTCGTCCACGAACGAACGGTCCACGAGGTCGCCACGGACGAACGAGAGGTTCGTGATCCCCAACTGGTCGCTCGCGGCGACCACTCGCTCCTCCGGGGTCGTGATCGGAACCGCGCTCTGGCTGCCGATCTCCTCGACCCAACGACGCCGCCCGTAGTTGTCGACGCTGATGACGCGCTCGTCGGTTCGGTCGGCGATCCGGAGCGCCGTCGGCCACCCGATATAACCGTCGCCTCCGGTGACGAGAATCGTCATCGCTCGGCCCCCTTCCCGGCCGCGTCCGTATCTTCGTTTGCTTCCGCGTCTGCCTCCATCCGACGGTCACTCAGATGCTCCCAGATCTCGGTACACCCGATGCCGTCCCCGATGTCACTGAGATGTTCAACGTAATCGTTCGAGTCTCTCATTAGAGTGTCAGTCCACTATCCCTTTTGACTTCAAGATTTCGGGCGTAATGGATCTGAAAACGTCGAAATGGAACAGTACGGCGCGTAAAAATTCGTTTCTCTATATCGATCGTCACGCAATCGAGGTATACTCGGTCGGGGCGTACTTGCGACCGTGCTAGCTACGGGCCGATACCGATCGTAATTCGTCGAATCGTCAGTCCTCGGTTCGTCCATCGTCCTGCGTCCCCCCTTCGTCATCGTCGGCCTCCTCGTCGTGCTCGCGCGGAACGACGTCGCCAACGTCGTCGAGCAGCCCCGAAATGGAGTCCGCCGAAGCCGCTTCCGAGGCGAAGACGACGCGCTCGTAGTACGCAGTCAGGTCGTCCAGTACTCGATATTCGCGGTCGGAAACGGTCGTCATCGCCTCCCGTCGGAACTCGCGCGGCGTCGCCGACGGGTCGAGGTCGTACCGACGAAGGATGGAGGTACGAACCGTCGCGTACCCCATCTCGACCGCCGGTTCGTACTCGCCGGACGCGAGGCGCGAGCGTGCGGCGTCGAGTTCGTCCTGCACGGTCCGTTCGTCATTAGCGTCCGCCTCGTCACCCACGTCCTCCTCGTCCGTCCCGTCTCGGTCCTCGGCTTCGGTAACCGATTCCTCCGTCATCGTCTCGCCACCGTCGCCCATCCATCGCTCCCTGACCAGAACGGTTCCGAACAGGAGGACGAGCGTCAGCAGCGCCGCACCCGCCCACGGCAGCGAGATCCAGTCGAGCAACCCGGCCGAACTCGACGTTCCTTCGAGTCGGGCACTCGCCCGTGCCCCGTCGAGGTTCGACGCGTTCGCGTTGAACACCGCGACGACGCTGGCGTCGTCGTCTCGTTTCACCGACGACGGCAGGCGCATCGTCGTCTCGTAACTTCCGTTCGGTTTCGTCTTCGTGTGCGCGACGCGGTTGCCGTTCACTCGGAGCGCAACCACGCGACCCTTCCCCGCCGTGCTGTTGTTGGCACGCAGTCGGCCGTGCACCGCGACGCGACTGCCGTTTCGCGTCGCGTGAATCGACAGCGACGTGTTCGTCCGCTCGACGAACACGCTCCGGGACGTGTTCGAACTCGACAGCGCCCGATGCGAGAGCGCGACCGTCGCCCTGAGTCGCTGTTTCCCGGTCGGAACCGCCGACGGAAGCCGCGTCTGGAATTTGAATCGCCCGCTGGGTCCCGTGGTTGCGGTGCCGATTCGCTGATTGCCGACACTGACGACGACCGGGACGCTCCCCGCCGTCCTGCCGCCCGCACCGACGACGCCCGAGACGGTCATCGGCTGTCCGAATCCCGTCCGATTCGGCGTTCGTCGCAGTCGTACCCGCGAATCGACCTGCCGTATTTCGGCGTTCACGGTGTCGGTCGCGCCGAGATACGAGGACTGGTTCAACGGTCGGTACTCGACCGGAATTTTCGTCGTATCGAGCGGAATCATCGTCGGGCGATAGGTAGCGTGGAACCGTCCGGCGTCGTTCGTTCGGGTGTGAATCGTTCGGTTTCCGACGTTGAACGTGACGTTCCGGTTCGAGATGGCACTCCCGTTTTCGGTCGTCAGCACGCCGGTCAGCGTCATCGGGTCGAGAAACGAAACCGTCTTGGATGCCGCGTGGACGTCCAGTTTCGTCCGCTCGAACACCGTCTCCTCGACGTGTTCCTGTGTCCGACTGACGTTACGGGAGATGGTCGTCACCTGCCGCGACGACCGATTCAGATCGACCGGTGTCGTCCGCGAGACGTTCCAATACGTCGATTTCAGCGACACGCTGGACTGATTCGTCCGTTCGGCCAACTGGTTGAGTTTGCGCGCGCGCTGTCGCGCACGCTTGGTGTTGCCGTTCTTTCGTGCTTTCCGATACTGACGGTAGGTCTTCCGATACTCCCGAACAGCGTCGATGAATTTGCGCTGGCTCTTCGCTCCCTGTCGAAATTGGTCGGTATCGTTTTCGCTCCCGTTCGAGCGCGTCGATCGCTGAACCTCGACGTACTGTCCGAGTTGCTTCGAGAACCGATCGCCGACGATGCCGTGTGCCTTCTCGTACTGACCCCGCTTAACCTGAACCATGCTCCCGCCCAATCGCCGCGCAAGCCGCGCTCTGAGCCACCGTTTGACCGCCTCGGAGTTCCCCTTCTGTCGAACCCGCTTCGGGTTTTCGTGGCGGGGAACGGTGACGTTCGTCGAGTTCGCGTTCGCATTCGAACCGTTCGCGGTGGAAACGGTAGAACCGCCGCGCTGTTCGGACTGGGCCGTGGTCAATCCCGTGCCGACCACGGCCGACGCCACGAGGAGTGTGGCAACTAGCACGACGAACAGAGTGTTTCTCGAACTGGTCATGGAGTATCGAGCGGTTTGCGGCGGCAGTTCGGCCAATTACGGCGGCAGTTCGACCGATCACGGCGACGGTTCGACGGCGGGGACCGAGCCATCCGACCGCTACGCTGGACGCGGAGTAAGCCGGACCGGGAGTTAAAACCGGTCGACCGTTGAGCGAAGTATGGTCGAACTATCCCATCGTGGGGTCAGTCGAACGAAGCCGTCAACTGGCGGTTCCCGCCGGGAGGGGGGCAGGCTACCACCACCCGATCGAAACGGGGGATTACCGCCGAAACGATCCCTCCCTGTTAACTGCCATCGTCGGCTTTTCCCACCGATGCATGCGACTCGTCGTCACTGGGCCGTCGTCACGTTCGGACTCTCCTTTTCGGCGTTGGCGATACTTCTCGACCGACCGGCGCTCGTCTTCGGGACGGTCGGCGTCGCGTGCTGGTTGCTGTATCAGTACGCCACGTTCACCTCGGAACTCCGGCGAGTCGTGACGGAAACGTCCGTCTCACAGTCGGTATCGCGCGCTCGACTCCCGACGGGAAGCGCGCTGACGGTAACGCTGGCCGTCGAGCGGCCGGATTCTTCCACGCTCGACCTCACGGTCGAATCACGGCCGCCGCTCTCGGGCCGGGGAACGACGGCGGCGAATCGAACCGTCGTCCTCGATGCGGACGAGGACAGCGGAAAAACGACGTACTCCGTCGAGTTCCCGACTGCCGGAACCGTCGCGTTCGAGAGACCGAGGCTCACCATCGACGACCGACTCGGGTTGTTCACCGCTCGCTGTGAGAACGGCGACGAACCGAGCATTACCGTCACCCAGCGAACCCCGGAAGACGTTCACGTCGGACGGGGAGGACAGCGGACACAGACGCAATACGGGAGTCAGTACGCGAAACGAAACACCAGCGGATTGCCGACGGTCGAGATACGCGAGTACACGACCGGTGACAGCCTCCGCCGCGTCGATTGGAACGCGACGGCGCGGTTCGACTACCCGCACGTCCGCGAGTACGAGAACGAAACCGACCGCAGACTCGCAGTCTTCATCGACAGTCGGCCGTCGGTCGGCAACGGACGGGAGGGGGAGACCCAGTTCGCGTATCTCCGTGAAGTGGCGCTCACGCTCGTCTCGGAAGCCAGCGAGCGTTCCGACGCGATGGCACTGTACGCGGTCGGACGCGACGGCGTGACCGTCCGTCACCCGTTCCGTTCGACGCCGACACATTACGCGGCGATCCGTGAGACGCTGTATTCGCTGTCGGTGGAAGAAGGGGAAAACGGCGAATTTGCCCACTCGAACGCTGATTTCGTCGCGTCGAGGCGACGAAACCGGCACGCAAACCTCCAAGCGGACGATTCGCAGTTCGCGGCGCGAATCCGTCCGTTCCTCTCGAATACAGGCGGCGCGGGGTCGGCCGTAGGTGTGGCAGCGGCCGACCCGCTGGACGCCGCGGTTCGAACTCAACTCGGCCGTCACACGGAAAACGTTCACGTCGCCCTGCTCACGTCGGACGCCAACCGGGGCGAGGTGGAAAACTGCGTTCGCTACGCGAGCGGTCACACCGTCGGAACACGGGCATTTCTCGCGCCGCATGCGTTGTTCGATCCGAAAGGACTCGCGGAGATCGACGAGACGTACAGTGAGTACGTCTCGTTCGAGCGATTCCGGCGGAAGATCGGGGCGTATCCGCGCGTTTCGGCGTTCGAGGTCGGACCGGGGGACCGTATCGAAACCGTTCTCTCCTCCGCACGGGAGGTGCGTGTCTGATGCTCGAATCCACGAATAGAACGCCGTTGGGCGGCATCGGTGTCGTCGCGACGGCGGGTGCGCTGGTATTCGCCCAGCGAGAACTCGGATTGCTCGCCGGTCTCACGCTGTTCGCTCTCTGGGCATTCCTCCCCGCAGTGTACGCGTTCGTCGGCGGCCAGGTCGCCGTCGTCGCCCTTTTCCCGCCACACGTGCTCGGGTGGACGGTTCTCGTCGCCGAGTTCGGATTGGCGGTCGTTCTGCTGTCGCCGTCGCTACAGGGGTCGAGGAGTCGAGAACGACTGGCGGTCGTGTCGCTCGTGGCGTGCTGTCTCGCCTTGACGTGGCTCGGGCTACTCGAATTCGGGATGCTCGTGGTCATCGCAGTTCTCCTGTTCGTGACGGGTGCGATAGCGATGATCGCCACCCAGTACGGGCGTGGTGTCGTCGGAGGTGCGTTCCGATGAGCGAGACGTCACGGCGCGCGGAATCCGAACCGAAGGAGTCCGATTCCTCGTCCGAAACGGACGACCGGTTTCGACTGAAAGCCGAAGTCGAAATCCTCCGCGAGGAGAACGAAACCCTCCGGGACGAGTACGCACGCGTCCGTCACGTCAGGAACCGAAACGCGGCACTCGGTCTCGCCGCCGTCGGTCTCGTCGCCCTCGGCGGCGCGGCGCTCCTACCGTCAGTGCGGACGGTTCTGCTCGTGCTCGGCGCGACGGGGCTGTTTACCGCGACGCTGGTCTACTCGCTGGAGCCGACACGGGTGCTCCCCGTGAGCGCCAGCGAAGCCGTCTACGACGCGTTGGCCGAAAACGAATCGGCGCTCGCGTCCGAACTCGGCTTGAAGTCGGGGCGGTACGTCCCGACGGACGCCTCGGGAACGCCATCGGTCGTGTTGTTCGTCACGGCGAACGATGACGGCCCGTCGCTCCCGGATTCGTCCTCGCTCCTCGTGGTTTCGAACGGGACGGACGGCCACGGCGTTGCGCTCTCCCCGACGGGGATGTCGCTCCTCGATTCGGTTCGGGGATCGATGCCCGACGGGTTCGGCGAGACGCCGGAGGACCTCGCCGGGAGCCTGTCGGATGCGGCCGAAGCCCTCGACATCGTGGAAGCGGCATCGGCCACGGTCGTCGCGGACGAAAATCGACTGGCCGTCGGCGTGTCGGGTTACGCGTACGGCTCCCTCGACCGATTCGATCATCCGGTCGTCTCCGTGTTCGCGGTCGGACTGGCAGCCGCGATGGACGAACCGGTTCGCGTCGAGAGCATCGAACCGTCCGACCGCGCCGACGCGGTCATCGACTATCGGTGGGGCGAGTAGGTTACTCGAAGTCGTCTTTGTCCTCGTCTTCGCGGCGACCGCCGTCGGCCGTCGCCGCGAATTCGTCCGTCGTACTGCCGGGCGGGTTCGTCGCGGTCTCGACGGCCGCGAGCACGTCCTCCACGGTCGTGTCGCTCAGCGCCGCATCGGCGTCGAGCACGAGTCGGTGGACGAGTATCGGACGGAGGTGGAACTTCACGTCGTCGGGAATCACGTAGGAACGACCGTGAATCGCCGCCCGCGCCTTCGCGGTCTGAAGGAACGCGATGGAGGCACGGGGCGAACCACCGTATTCGACCGCCTCGTGGGCGCGAACTGCCTCCACCAGTCGCTGGATGTACTCCTTTATCTCGGGTGCGACGTGGACCGTCGTGACCTGCTGGCGCGCCTCGTCGATGGCGTCGGTCGTCACGACCTGTTCGACGTCGTCCGGCCCCAGGTTCGGGTTCACGTCGATCCTGTCGAGCAGTTCGCGCTCTTCGGCCCCGGACGGGAGTTCGACCACGATTTTCTGCTGGAAACGGTCGCGCTGGGCTTCCGGCAGTTGGTAGGTTCCCTCCATGTCGATGGGGTTCTGCGTGGCGATGACCATGAACGGGTCGGGCAGCGAGAGCGTCTCCCCGTTGATGCTCACGTTGTCCTCCTCCATCGCTTCGAGGAAGGCGCTTTGGGTCTTCGGCGTCGCGCGATTGATCTCGTCGGCGACGACGAGGTTGGCGAAGATGGACCCCTTCTGAAGCGTGAACTCACCGGTGTTCTCGCGGTAGACGTGCGTCCCGGTGATGTCGGCCGGGAGCAGATCGGGTGTCATCTGAATTCGGTTGTGCGAGAGGCCGGTCGCGCCCGCAAAGAGGTTCGCGACCGTCGTCTTGGCGATACCGGGGACACCTTCGAGCAGGACGTGTCCGTCGGTCAACAGCGAAATCGTGAGATTCTCCACGAGTGTTTCCTTGCCGATGAGCACGCGAGCGATTTCCGTCCGGATGGACTCGTACAGCGCTTCGGCATCAGTCATCGGCGTCACCTCCCTCCCGCGCGGCTTGGATATCGGCGACGAGACGCTCGATGCGTTCGTGGGACCACGAGGGGTACCGTTCCTCGATGGCGACGACGAGTTCGTCGGTGTCGAGGGTCGGATGTGTGGGCTCCTCGGAGTCCACGCCGAATCGTTCGGTCAGTCGGCGAACGGCGGGTGAAACCGTCTCAGGGTGACGAATTCCGAGGGCGACGAGCACGAACGCTCCGACGAGCGCGAGTTGGGCGGCGAGCGAGCGGCGGACGACGATGAGAACGAGCGCGAACGGCGGTGGTCCCTCGACCTGTGTGTAATCGAAGACGGCGCGGTCGTGTGCGGCGATGAGGCCGCGAACGAACCGCTCGTTTCCGGGACGGGATAGCATCGAGTTGATGGCAACACTCGGATCACCGACGACGACGACGCGACCCTTGCTGACGTTTTCGGCGGTCACCACTGGGTAGCTGTCGAGGCTTTCGTCCGCGTCGAGCGTACCGTTGTCGTTGGAGTCCCGATAGGCGAAGTCAGAGGTGGAGACGAGCGGGGTCGCTCCGTGTGGTCGGACGGCGGTTCCGTAGTTGAGGGTCAGTCGATGGACGTTCCGCGTGAGCGGACCGTTCGAGACGTTGGTTGCAATTGGCATAGCTGGTGAGTGGTAGTTGTGGCGTTCGTCACGGAGGACGCTTCCGTCGGATCGAGCGCGCGCCCCGAGCGACGCGAGGAGCGCGTTGCTCGTGTTCGCACGGTCGTCCATCACGACGACGGTGCCGCCGCGATGGACGAAATTCCGTAGGGATGCGCTCGATTTCGACGAGCGGGGTGCGACGACGAACACCACCGTCCGATTCGCAGGGAGCGTGCGGTACGTCGCCGAATCGAGCACGACGTTCGGACCGCCGCCCGCATCGGCTATCCACCCTCTGAGGGTAGAGGTACCGTCCCACGTGGGATTGTACGCACCGAAATCGGTCGTCGATGTGACGCTGCCGACGGCGACCGTGACGAGGACGAGCGCCGCGAGGGCGAGGACGAGAACGGTCGGCGGACGAAATGGCGCTGATCGCGTCACCGTCGTCCCTCGGGTCGCCGCCGCTGTTCGGTTTTACCCCGGGGCACGGTGGCTCCCCCCGCGTCCCACGAACGAGTGCAACGCTCCGGTCATCACTGGGCATGCGACGATGTTCGTTACAAATCTATCGGCTGTCGTGACGGGTCAACGGATGATGAATTCGCTCCGTCCGGTCCGATCGGACCCTTGTTTTGTTGGAATACCCCCGTATTAGTACGGAATTCCAGTGAAAGTGGAGTAGTATACCACTACCACAAATGAAGACATATAAACTAGTTATAAGTAATGATTTCTACTCGGTAACTTATTTCCGAGGATATGATAACGGTTCGAACTGAAGCGGTTTGCTACCGAATAATGTCGATACGAGCGGTCTACTTCGATTCCGTGAGTTTTTCCTGATCCAACAGGGGCACTCACAGTACCAACCGGCCGCTTACTCATCCGTCGATAGCGTGTCTGTCATCGTCACTAGTTGTTGTTGGAGTACCTGAGATTCTTTTGGAATACTAGCAAAAAATCTGGATTAGCACCCAGTAATATCCTAAATAACAAATATAGGTGGTATCATAGTAGATGCGTGAGAATTATGTCAGCGCTATTGATCGAAAGCGGGGTCGTAACCCATGGCAATACTCGAAATGAGGGATGGATAAAACGAAGCAAAAACGTGTGGGGGGCCAGGAGAACGGCACGCGGAACGACCAACTGCTCCGAGAGTTCTGGAGCGACCAACTGCTTCGAGAGTTACGGAGGATAGTTTCTCATGTGTGGCATCATCGGGTGTACGGGCGGAACGGATCTCGTACCGACACTACTGAACGGGTTGGCGAAGTTGGAATATCGTGGATACGATTCGGCAGGGTTAGCCGTAAGCAACTCCCGGATTCACGTTCTCAAGCGTGAAGGGGAACTGGACGAACTGGTCGGAGCGGTTCGAGACGAAAACGACCTCGGTGGAACGGTCGGGATCGGCCATACCCGCTGGAGCACGCACGGCAAGCCGTCGGACGAGAACGCACATCCGCATACGGACTGTGAAAACAGGGTCGCGGTCGTCCACAACGGCATCATCGAGAACAATCATTCCCTGCGCGACGAACTGCACGGGTTGGGTCACGAATTCGAGAGCGAGACTGACACGGAAGTCATTCCGCACCTCATCGGCAACTATCTCGATAGGGGAGCGACACCGAAGGAGGCGTTTCGACTCGCGGTCGAAAAATTGGAGGGGAGCTACGCCATCGCGGCGGTGTTCGAGTCGTGTGACGAAGTGATGGCGACGCGGAAGGATTCGTCGCTCGTCCTCGGCGTCGGCGACGGGGTGTACATCGCGAGCGACGTGACCGCGCTGGTCGAGCGAACCGACACCGTCGTTCATCTCCACGACGGTGAGTTCGCCTACCTCTCGGAGGACGGATACACCATCGTCGATGAAAGCGGAAACCCACAACCGAAGACGGGGACGGCGATCGAGTGGGACGCGGAAGCGATGGCCAAAGGTCATCACGACCACTACATGATAAAGGAGATTTACGAACAGTCGAGCGCGCTCCGCGAGTGTCTGCGTGACCGATTTGCCGGGAATTTCGTCTCGCTAGACGCTGCCGCCGATCATCGAGCAGTGGATTCCGTCCACCTCGTCGCCTGTGGAACCAGCTATCACGCGGCGCTCTACGGCGCGAAACTGTTGTGTGAGCGGGGGATTCCGGCACAGGCCCATCTGGCGAGCGAGTACGCGATGTCCCCGCCACCGATTCGGGACGGAACGCTCGTCGTCGGCGTCACCCAGAGCGGCGAAACGGCGGACACCCTCTCGGCGCTTCGCGTCGCCAACGAACGCGATGCGTACACGCTCGCGCTGACGAACGTCATCGGAAGCACCGCGACACGGGAATGTGACGATGCGCTGTACATCCGGTCGGGTCCCGAAATCAGCGTCGCCGCGACCAAGACGTTCGCGAGCCAACTCGTCACGCTCGTGCTGTTCGTCCTTCAGCTATCGGCGGACGAGTCGTCCCGCGACGAAACGCGACGACTCGCTTCGGCGCTGACCGAGTTGCCCGAACAGATACAAGCGGTACTCGATACGAGCAACGCCGAGGCGATTGCGCGTCGGTTCGTGGACAGTTCCGGCAATTTCTTCATCGGGCGAGGGATGCAGTATCCCGTCGCGTTGGAAGGCGCACTCAAGATGAAGGAGATAACCTACCAACACGCGGAAGGGTTCGCGGCTGGCGAACTCAAACACGGCCCGCTCGCGCTGGTGACGGAGGAAACGCCGGTGTTCGTCTCGATCGTCGGGGACGACGAAATAGCCCGAAAAACCGTCTCGAACGCGAAGGAAGTAAAGGCGCGCGATGCACCACTCGTCGTCGTCACCGACGGTCAATCGTCCGTCGAGGAGTTCGCCGACGAGATACTGTCCATCCCGCCGACGAATCCGACGCTCGCACCGATACTCGTCAACGTCCAGTATCAACTACTCGCGTATCACACGGCACGACTCCTCGGCCGCGATATCGACAAACCGCGAAACCTCGCAAAGAGCGTCACGGTCGAGTAGCGGGCGATTCCCCTTCGACCGCCAGTCGTCCCACGAGCGACGTCGTGGCTGCTGACGCGCACAATAGTTATGCTTTCGTGGTAGAATAGTTATACGAAATGGACGAAAGCAATCGTAAAATCGTCGCGTTCGGGCTGTTGTCCGCGCTGTCGAGTATTACGGTTGGCGTATCGGTGTTAGGGGTTCGTTCTGCCGCGGTCGAACGATGGTGGGTCGGTATCGTCGCGGTGTTCGTCACGTTCGTTCTGACGTTCGCAGCGGACAGAAGCCGCACCGGTCTCCGGGCGTTGGTGGCCATCGGACTCCTCACGATAGCGCTCATCGTGACTCGAACGATTCCCATCGCCGTTCTCCCGTTCGTGATGATCGGAATGGGTGCCGGAACGGGAGTCAATCGGTTCCTATTCGGTGTCGTGCGGGCAGTGCCGCCGCTCCGCCGACAGCGCGAGAAAGCACCGGCACCCGACTGGTACCCGTTCTGAGACTCTTTTTTCAATTGGAAACAACTGCTCGTTCGGGTCGTGCGCTTCGGAGCAACAGCCATCCGATTCCGATGACCAACGCGGCGACGCCGCAGACGAGGAGCGTTTCCCCGTAGTCGAAGACGGCCGAAAGACCGACACAAAGCGGCGGGCCGACGGTCGTCCCGAGTCGGAGAACGGTGGTCCGGACGCTCATGATACTGCCGCGGAACTCGTCGGGCGCGAGTTCGTTGAGCGCCGTGTCAGTGATGGGTTCGGCGAGGCCCTGTCCGAGGCCGAACAGCAACAGCGCCACGGCGACGACAGCGAGCGAGTCGGTCAGGGCGAGCAGGACGAGGCCGACGCCGTAACTCGTGAACCCGAGCGCGATGGATTGGAAACTGGAGAGCCACCCCAACAGCCGGTCGCCCTGCATCGCCGTGGTCCCCATCGCCACCGCCGGGAGACCGAGCAGTAACCCGATTCCACCCGACGAGAGTCCGTACGATCCGTCGAGGATGAACGGAACCACGGTGAGTTGGGCACCGTACAGGAGCACGAAGATGCCGAAGATGGCGACGTACAGCACGGCGAACGGCCGCATGGAGGTCGGCCCGGTGACGAACTCCCGGATCGTCCCGCCGGAGTTCGCGTCGTGACGGGGCGGTTCTTCGAGGAACGCGAGGCCGAACGGCGCGACGACGACCCCGAGTAGGAAACAGAGGAACGGAGCCGTCCACGAGAGCGTCGCGAGCGCCCCGCCGAGGAGCGGGTACCCCGCTGCACCGACCGCGAGAATTGCGGCGTTCATTCCGATGAGCGTGCGGCGTTTCTCCCCGGCGAAGCAGTCGCCGATGAGCGTGACCGTCATGGTAGCGATAGCGCTGCTGGCCGCGCCCTGTATCGCGCGGAGGAGGAGGATAGAGGTGAAGTGGCCCTTGAGCAGGACGACCGCGGACCCGCTCAGGCCGAAGACGATGAGCGAGGGGACGAGGATACGTTTGCGACCGATTCGGTCGGCGAGCAGTCCGATCGGAACCGTGAGAACGACACCGGGAAGCGTGAACGCGGAGAGCAACAGACTCGCTTGCGTTTCGGAGATACCCCACGCTTCCTGCACAGCGGGGAGGGCGGGACTTATCAGGGAGACACCCATGACGGCGACGAGCGTACTGGCGAAGATGACGGCCGTCATCGGAGAATCTCGAATCGCTTGGAGGCGTTTCATTCTTGCTAGCGAAGCGTTCGAGACGAACCGCGGAGAGAGTTTCGATACGAAAGCCGATTCGGGAAGTCGATTCGGAAACCACGAACACACTCTCGGTCGTGTCGACTTCACGAAGCCAGTGAAAAAATCGAGCCGTCGTAACCGCGGCGGCTATCGGGTGGTTAGCAGTAGAGCGATTCCGCGAAGTCGACGAGTTCCTCTTCGGAGAGCGACCCGACGACCGAGTAGCTGTGATCCCCGTCGGACCACTGAACGATGCCTCGGTCGCCGACGTTGGAGTAGCTTCCGTCGTGCCCGGCAATCGAGACGGTCCCGTCGCCGTCAACCGTGCGGGTCGCGGGCGTCTGGGAGACGGCCAACGTATCCGAACCGTTCGTGTACTCCAGGGACACGGAGGCGTTTCCGTTCGAGGTCGTCACCGTCACGTTTTCGAGCGAGTAGCCGTCGGGAACCGACGACGGTTCACGGATGGTGTAGTCCACCGCTTTCTGTGCCGCATCGACCGATGAGTACGTCGTGGTCTGCGGGAGGGTGACGTCGATGACGTGTGCGTCCTCCGGCGGGGTGAACGTGAACCGGTCGTCCGGAATCGACGCGTTGTACGTCAGGTTGGAGTACGTCATCGTGGTCGTCGTGGATTCGTTGCCGACGTTCGTCGTGATCCGTTCCTTGACCGGGAACCAGTTCTTCTGGTCGAGCCACACCGTCGCGTTGCCCATCATAGCCTGCATCGATTCGTTTTTCGGCTGGAGCGAGACGACGTACGTCTCGTGGCCGGAGACCGTCGCGGTTCCCTGGTAGTTCGCCTCGAAACCGTCCGAAATCCCCTGGAGGGCGTTGCTCATGTTTTGGATGAGTCCGGCGTTCTCGCCGTCGAGACGCAGGTGTCGCGCGGTGTTCGTGGTGTCGTTATACATCCACAGGTCCGAACCGTTCGAGACCATCACGGTTCCGGCCTGCGGGCCGTCGGTGTACTCGTAGCGGACGTGGTCCGGCGTTCGCTGCCAGATGTCGGCTTCGACGGTCTGATTCCCGTCCGGCCCGTCCGTCGTGATCGTGACCGTCCCGGAGACGCTATCGACGGTCGTGTTGTTACCGAGGGCGTGCTGTTCGATCGTCGCTTCCGATGGTGTCGTATCCTCCTTTGCAGAGACCTGGTTCCCAACGCTGGCGTAGCCGACGAACGAGACGGCAACGACGAGGGTGAGGAGACCAACTGCAAGCAGGGACTTTCGTGCAACCATGCGCGCCGATGTTATCAACGTTCTATAAAGAAAGTTTTTGAATAATGTTGAAAAATGAGTGTTAGTAACACGGTTCGACGATGGGTAAAACGTGGGAGTCGTTCCAATCCGAGGAGATAGTTCTCCGATTTGGATAAACTAACAACTCATAATTAACGGATCTCAACGAAAGCATATAAATCATTCCGTGATCTCGTCGTGTTCCCATAGCCGTCCCTCACTGGAGGACGATTATCCGTGAAAAATGAACGTGTTTGATCTTGACGTGAATGTGGATGCCGGAGACGAGCAGCGACTACTCCATCCAATCGAGATACGCCGTGTTGACTTCGATGACGCCAGCTACGTTTCGGATC
Source organism: Haladaptatus sp. AB643 (assembly GCF_024136975.1). Taxonomy (NCBI): domain Archaea; kingdom Methanobacteriati; phylum Methanobacteriota; class Halobacteria; order Halobacteriales; family Haladaptataceae; genus Haladaptatus; species Haladaptatus sp. AB643. Next base: position 5,999 of record NZ_JAMYJW010000015.1, on the reverse strand, counting down.
TCCTGTGGAATCTCCCTGCGGAACGTGTCGTCGTCGATACGCTCGACGGGACCGCTCACGCTGATCGCGCCGAGGAGTTCGTCCGTTTCCGTCACGAGCGCGGTGGCGACGCATCGGACGCCCTCGAACTGCTCCTCGTCGTCGAAAGCGATGCCGCGCGACCGAATGTCGTCGAGTTCCGCGCGAAGCGACGACTCCTCGACGATGGTCCTGTCCGTGTATCGGTGCAACGCGCCCCAGTCGAGAACCTCGTCGATTCTCGTCCCGTCCATCGCCGCGAGCATCGCCTTTCCGGCCGCCGTGCTGTGAAGGTCCTCCTGCGTGCCGAGATGGGTGTTGATGTCCGCGCGGTCGTGGCGGGTGGACTGATACAGCGTGATTCCGTACCCGTGTCGTTCGACCACGAGTCGAGCGGTTTCGCCGGTCGTCTTCGCGAGCCTGTCGACGCTCTCCTTGCCGATTTGGAAGACCGTCTCGCGCTCCCGCACCGCACCACCGTACGTGAGCGGACGAAGTCCGAGTTGGTACTCGCCGTCCGCCCGCTCCACGAAATCGTGTTCGAGAAGCGTCGCCAGGTAGTGGTGCACCGTTCCCTTCGAGAGTCCGACTTCGTCGGCGAGGGCCGTCACACCCATCCGCTCGTGTTCGTCCAGCGCGTCCAACACCCGAAACGCGTTGCCGACCGATTTGATGGTCTTGCTCCCGTTCCCGTCTCGTGCCATGGGCTGACGTGGGTCGCGAAACCATAAGAATCTGCCCTAATCGTTTGACGCTATCAAACTCCTCTCGTCGCCTCGGGTTTATCGGTCGTTGTCGGCGTAGACGCGGTCCACGAGTCGCTGGACGGCGAGCGCCTGCTCGACGGTGTTGGTGGTCGGCGGTTCGTCGTGTGCAACGGCGTCGATGAACGACCGTATTTGCTCACGATACGGGTCGTTGTGGTTCGCGGTGACGGACGTATCGAGGTAGTGATCCACGCCGCCGCTCCGGGTCTCGAAGAATTTGAGCATCTGAGAGACGTCCACATCGGTGTCCCGGATGTCTGTGATGTCCAACAGCGCACCGGCTTCGGTCCCGTGAATCCGGTAGGAGTGGACTGAGTCGGCGTTGACCGCCCACGCGGTTTCCACCGTCGCCGTTCGCTCGCCGTCGAACTCCAGAAACGCCGACGCCGAATCCTCCACGTCGAACATGTTCGCATCGTCGTCCTCCCCCCCACATCTTGAGATAGGCGTAGGAGTCCCGATTCCCGAAATCACATCGCGTCGTGGATTTCACGTCGACGATGTCCGGTTCGTCGAGGAAGTAAAACAGCAAATCCATCACGTGGATTCCGATGTCGATGAGCGCCCCGCCGCCCGCGAGTTCCTTCGACGTGTACCACGACCCCCTGCCGGGGACGCCACGGCGACGCATGTACGCCGCCTGAACGTGCGTGATTTCGCCGAAAAACCCCTTGTCGATGTACCATTTGAGTATCTTACAGACGTTCAGAAACCGGCTCTGGAAGCCGACCATACATGTTTGCCCTGTCTCCTCGGCGGTTGCCGCGATCCGTTCCGCGCTCTCCAACGTGTGGGCGAGCGGTTTCTCCATGAACACGTCGATTCCCTGTTCCATCGCCGTCGTCGCGACGGGTTCGTGGAACTTGTTTGGCGTCGTGATCACGACCGCGTCCAGGTCCTCCTCGAACAGTTCCGTCGGACTCTCGAAATGAGCGCCGTCGAACCGGCGTTCGAATCGCCGTCGCGCCTCCGAACTCGCGTCGGAACCGTACACCCGCTGGTCGAAATCGACGAGGGTCTGGGCGCGGTTCAGACCGTGCGTCCCGAGGCCGACCACCCCGATATCGAGCGTGATGTCGTTGCGCATGCTCGTGGCTCCGCAGGCGACGTTATTCAGCTTTGGCTTACCCCGGTCGAAAATTAGGTGGACGACACGCGACGTGTGATGTCCCCAATCCCGTTTCGAACTGAGGTTCCGCGAAAGCAACCGTTTTTACCCTCCTCTTCGTCGGGTACGAATATGGCCCGACCAGCCGTGCAGTTGTACTCGCTACGAGCAGTCGATGAACCGCTCCCCGAACTGATCACGAGCGCCGGAGACGCCGGATTCGAGGGCGTCGAATACGCGAACCGGATCGGCGACGCCGACACGGACGCCGTCATGGACGCCCTCGACGGTGCGGGAATGGAATCGGTCGCCGCACACGTCGGTATCGAGGAACTGGAAGACGACCTCGAAGGGACGGTCGAATTCTACGATTCGCTCGATTGTGACCGCCTCGTCGTTCCGTGGCTCGATCCCGAACATTTCGAGAGCGAGGACGCCATCGACGCGTCCGCGGATCGACTCACGTCGCTCGCGGACCGAGTCGCCGACCACGGCGTCGAACTTGGCTACCACAACCACGACCACGAGTTCGAGGCGGTCGACGGCCGTCCGGCGTTCGAACGGTTCGCCGAATCGTCCGGTGACTCGCTCGCGCTCGAAGTGGACCTCGGTTGGGCGTCGGCAGCGGGTGTCGACCCGACCGGCTTCCTCGAACGATGGGGCGACCGGATTCCGCTCGTGCACGTCTCGGACGCCGACGAGTCGCGGTCGCCGACGGAAGTCGGTGACGGCGTTCTCGACGTTGACGCCTGTGCGAGCGCGGTCGACGAAGCGGGCGTCGAGTGGGCGATTTACGAACACGACGAACCCGAAGACGCGATGGCGTCGCTCTCCCACGGCGGCGACGTGCTGCAAAAGTTCTGAACGGGACCGTTCTTTTTCTGACCGACTACCCCATCGTGAGCGTCACGTAGCCGTCGAAGTTGAGGACGACCCGCTGGGCGAAGTCGCCGAACAGCGCCTTTCCGGTCGGAGACCGAGATTTTCCGACGACGAACGCGTGGTCACAGTCGTACTTCTCCCCGGCTTCGATGACGCGGGTTCCCCGCTCCTTGTCATCGACGACGGCGACGACGGTCCTGAAATCGACGTCCATACCGTCGAGAACTTCGGCCGCGAACTCGGTGGCTTCGTTCGCCGCCGCCTCCGTCACGGCCCCGGTATCGTAGTTCACGTTCTCGACTTCCCCGACGGATTCGAGCGTTTCGACGTCGGCTTCGTACTCCGATTCGTCCAGAAACGCCAGAACTACCAGTTCGGCGTCGCTCGCAGCGGCATACGTTCCCGCTTCGCGGAGGAGGTCCCTGTGCGTGTCCGTCGTATCGATGGCTACTACACCACGTTCCATACCAGCGATAGACGAATGGAAGTATATAAAACGAGAGGATAGTTGCGACTCATAGCCCGGAAAATCGGGCGACCGACGCCGCATCAGGGGGAAATCACTATGACACTGGTCTGTGTTACGCTAGATGTTTCAATGAGTGAATACACTGTCGCTATCATCGGAACCGGACCGGACCCAGCCAACCCGACGGTCAAAGGATTCGCCATGGGCTATCGACACGCCGAAGCGTACCGAAACGACGACGACTGCCGCCTCGTCGGCTGTGCCGACATCGTCCCGGAGAACGCCGCCGCCTTCGCGGAGACGTTCGATATCCCGGAAGACGGCGTGTTCGAGGAGTACGTGGAGATGGTGGAAACCGTGGAACCGGACATCGTCAGCATCACCGTTCCACCCGCGATACACGAGGACATCGTCGTCGGGTGTGCCAAACGCGGTGTCGAGGCGATTCACTGCGAGAAGCCCATGGCGACCGAATGGGCCGACGCACAGCGAATGGTTCAGGAGTGTTATCGGCGGGACGTCCAACTCACGTTCAACCGACAGCGTCGCTTCGGCCGACCGTTCACGGAGGCGAAACGACTGCTCGACGACGGCGAAATCGGCGAGCTTCAGCGCGTCGAAATCGGCTGGGGCGACTTCTACGACACCGGCGCACACACGGTAGACCTCGCCGGGATGTTCAACGGCGACCGGTCGGCCGAATGGGTCATCGCAGGGCTCGACTACCGGGACGAGGACGTTCGGTTCGGCGTCCACCAGGAGAACCAGATGTGGGCACAGTGGCGCTACACGAACGGCGTGTACGGTCTCGTGTCCACGGAACCCGAATCGGAGTTCGTCGGCGCGGCGCTCCTCCTCCGCGGAAGCGATGGCGTCATCAGAATCGACGCCGCCGACGGCCCGATGCTCGAACTCGAACGCGACGGCACCCGAACCGAAATCGACGTCGATGGCGAGACGATGCACGCCACGGGCAAGGAGGAAGGACGGTACGGGTCGAAGTTCCACGACCGCGCAGTCGCGGAAATCATCGACTCGCTCGAAACGGGACGGGAACCCACCATCAGCGGCCGAATCGGGCTCAACACCGCGGAGGTCCTGTTCGCGGGCTACGAGTCGGTCCGGAGTCGCGGACGGGTGGACCTGCCGCTCGAAATCGACGACAACCCGCTCTCGTCGCTGGTCGAGTCGGGTGCGCTCACGCCGAAACCGCCGGTCGACGAAGACGGCGCGTAAAACAAAATCGAACTTTTTTCGACGGCGAGGGGAACAGCGTTAGTCCGACTCGACGCCTTCGCTCGTCGATCCCAATCCGGAGTCGGCATCCGAATCGTCATTTTCCATTTCTTCGATTGGCGGACTGTTCCAGTACTCGTGGGTCTCCTCGACGCGGAAGCAGGCGCAGACCGACGCGTCGCCGACGGCCATCGGTTCTGGCGTCTCGCGCGTACATACCTCACGCGCTTCCGGGCACCGCGTGTGGAACCGGCACCCGCTCGGCGGGTTCACCGGGTCCGGGATGTCGATTTTCCGCATCGGGAAGTCGCCCGTCACCGACATGTCCATGCCCAAGTCCGGCGTCGCCCATCGAAGTACCGAGGTGTACGGATGGTTCGGACTGCCGATCAACTGCTCGGCCGGACCGAGTTCCGCCAACCGACCCAGATACATCACGCCCACCTTTCCACCGCCGTGCTCGGTGAAGTACCGCGCGTTCGACAGGTCGTGGCTGATGAACACGTACGAAGTGTCGAACACGTCCTGCAATTCGAGCATCAAGTCCATCATCTCAACGCGCAGCGACACGTCCAGCGCGCTGATCGCCTCGTCCGCCAGGATCACGTCCGGATTCATCAACAGCGCCCGGCACAACACGACACGCTGTTTCTCCCCGCCCGACAACTGGTGCGGGTAGCGTTCGGCGAAATCAGCCGCCGGGTTCATTCCGACTCGTTCGAGGAGCGAATAAATCCGTTCCCGGCGTTCGCCCGTGCTCAAGCCCGGACTCACTTGCCGCAACGGTTCGGACAGAATCGCCACGATGCGGCGATTCGGATTCAACGAACTTCCCGGGTCCTGATGGATGATCTGCAGCGATTTGCGCACGTCCATCCACTCCAAGTCGCTGTCGCTGTTCCCATCGCGGATGTCCCAGATGTCGTGCCCGCGGTACTTCACGCTCCCCGCCGTCGGTCGCTGGAGACCGATGGCCGTCTTCCCGAGCGTCGTCTTTCCACACCCGGATTCGCCGACGAGCGAGATTACGTCGTTTTCCATGATGTCCAGCGAGACACCATCGACCGCCCGAACGGTCTGGGGTTCGTTGCCGAAATCGAGCGGTCCCGATTCCTTCTCGAAGTGTACTTCCACGTTCTCCAACGATAGGAGTGGTTCCTCGTTTGTGCTCATTGATTCTCACCTCGTTCGTCCGCGGGACTTTCGATTTGATTCGCTTGCAGTAGTTCTTCGTAATTCAATTCGATCTCCTCCTGGGCCTCTTGCCAGTGGTAGCACGCCACCGCGTGCTCGGGCGTCGGATGGTCGAACGGCGGGTCGGTCTGCACGCACTCGTCGGTCGCGAGCGGACAGCGCGGGTGATACGCACACCCCTTCGGCACGTTGATCGGCGCGGGACTCTGTCCTTCGATGGGACGCATCTCTTCGAGCGGCGCGTTCAGACTTGGCGTCGAATTCAACAGCGCTCGCGTGTACGGGTGCGCGGCATCGTTCACGATCTCCTCGGAAGGGCCGACCT
>NZ_JAMYJW010000014.1:0-117921 GCF_024136975.1 Haladaptatus sp. AB643 | reverse complement strand
AGGTCGGCCCTTCCGAGGAGATCGTGAACGATGCCGCGCACCCGTACACGCGAGCATTGCTAAACTCCACGCCAAGTCTGAACGCACCACTTGAGGAAATGCGCCCCATCGAGGGCCAAAGTCCGGCCCCGATCAACGTGCCGAATGGGTGTGCGTATCACCCGCGCTGTCCGCTGGCGACCGACGAATGTGTACAGACCGACCCGCCGTTCGACCATCCGACGCCGGAGCATGCGGTGGCGTGCTACCACTGGCAAGAGGCTCAGGAGGAGATCGAATTGAACTACGAAGAATTACTGCAAGCGAATCAAATCGAAAGTCCCGCGGACGAACGAGGTGAGAATCAATGAGCACAAACGAGGAACCACTCCTGTCGTTGGAGAACGTGGAGGTACACTTCGAGAAGGAGTCGGGACCGCTCGATTTCGACAGCGAACCGCAAACGGTGCGGGCGGTAGACGGTGTCTCGTTGGACATCATGGAAAACGACATAATCTCACTGGTCGGTGAGTCTGGATGTGGAAAGACGACGCTCGGGAAGACGGCCATCGGTCTCCAGCGGCCGACGGCGGGGAGCGTGAAGTACCGCGGGCACGACATCTGGGACATCCGCGATGGGAACAGCGACAGCGACTTGGAGTGGATGGACGTGCGCAAATCGCTGCAGATCATCCATCAGGACCCGGGAAGTTCGTTGAATCCGAATCGCCGCATCGTGGCGATTCTGTCCGAACCGTTGCGGCAAGTGAGTCCGGGCTTGAGCACGGGCGAACGCCGGGAACGGATTTACTCGTTGCTGGAGCGGGTGGGCATGAACCCGGCGGCTGATTTCGCCGAACGCTACCCGCATCAGCTTTCCGGTGGGGAGAAACAGCGTGTCGTGTTGTGCCGGGCGCTGTTGATGAACCCGGACGTGATTCTGGCTGATGAAGCGATCAGCGCGCTGGACGTGTCGTTGCGCGTTGAGATGATGGACTTGATGCTCGAATTGCAGGACGTGTTCGACACCTCGTACGTGTTCATTAGCCACGACCTATCGAATGCGCGGTACTTCACCGAGCACGGCGGTGGAAAGGTGGGCGTGATGTATTTGGGTCGATTGGCGGAACTCGGCCCGGCCGAGCAGTTGATCGGCAGTCCGAACCATCCGTACACCTCGGTACTTCGATGGGCGACGCCGGACTTGGGCATGGACATGTCGGTGACGGGCGACTTCCCGATGCGGAAAATCGACATCCCGGACCCGGTGAACCCGCCGAGCGGGTGCCGGTTCCACACGCGGTGCCCGGAAGCGCGTGAGGTATGTACGCGCGAGACGCCAGAACCGATGGCCGTCGGCGACGCGTCGGTCTGCGCCTGCTTCCGCGTCGAGGAGACCCACGAGTACTGGAACAGTCCGCCAATCGAAGACCCCCAGGAGGGCGATATCGACGTGGATGGAAGTCAAGGGACGTCCAACGCCGATTGAGTTCGTGGATTCGAATCGACGGAGTTGATTTTTGGAAAGTTGGAACGACTACACGAGCGATGATCGGGTGGCGATCAATATAGCGACATAGAATTTATCAGTGCCGGATCGGACGGAGAGTTTCGGCGAATCGCGAGGAGGCACGTTATTCGGGCTGGGCTTCGGAACGGGCACGGTCGAAGATCGCCTGTCGAATCCACATTCGCTTGTCCCGTTCGGATGGGAACGTCAGATCCATATCGTCGAGTGCGTCCTGGATGTGGAGATAGAACTCCATCGAGTCCTTGATTGATTCGGAACGGGAGTACGTGGGTTCTTTCGTTCCCAACTCTTCGTCGAAGCGCTCGATGAGGTCGTCGTCTTCTCCGATCCAGATTCCGACGGTATTTCCGGGCATACTGACAGCCACAGACCGGGCAGGAATAAACCTTACAGGTCGGAACGGTGAATCACGGTCGTTGCTGCACTGTCGAGGGGCAGGCGGTGGTGACGACCACGATGGGCATCGTAGACCGCCCAATAGAGAGTCGCCCGATGGGACGGTTGGGGGTCTCCATCGGCCGACGGACCGGGTGCCAACGACCGACGAGTCGAACAGTGCTGGCTAGGATGATAGCTACTCGGTGACTGGCGACGAATCGATGACCCCGCTCGTCTGCCAGTGTGGCCAAACGCCCTGCAGAACGACCCTAAAAAGAAATATGAATGAGACATATGTCCGAAGATTTTGAGGAAAATGACAAACGGTCGATCTACAAAACATTTATAAATAGTGCCCCCGTTGGACGACCGAATCAACACGAACGACCGCTCCGAAAAAGCCCGAAATGGACTGCAAGGCTGCAAGGAAATCCTGCAAGGTACACCGAATTAACCCTGCAAGGACGCGAGAGAATCGCAATACGTCGACGGGGAGGTTGTTGTCCCACAAAGGGAGATTAGTTCGCTTATCACAGAACGTGGGACAGCTTGATATGCCCTGCGTGAGATGGAAAATCATGGTCGAAGAGGGAACCGAACGGACCGTCGTCAAGACACACATTCCAAAATATCAGAAAGAAGAGTGGCGATCCGACGCCGACGAACTCGACATGAGCCAGAGCGAATTCGTCAAGGCGATGGTTCAAGCCGGTCGGCGGGGGTTCGAACTCGATCCCGCGGAAGGCACTTCTAGCGACTCAACCCCTAGGGGTGATGACCTCGAAGAGAGGGTGCTCGAAACCCTCGCAGAGGAGGGGAACCTGTCGGGGGACGAACTAATCGAGCAGCTCATGGGGGACTTCGAGGAGCGACTCGACGAAGTGCTCAGCGAACTCCAATCTCGGAACCGTGTTCAGTACAGCGTGCGGCACGGAGGGTACGTGCTAGTCGAGGGAACGGATGGCGGCGAGTAGCCCCACCGATCCGAATCCCGACGACCCGGTTGGGTACTTCCTCCAGGACCTCCTCTATCACGGTAAGAGCGAGCGAACGCGAGACGCCTACGAACGCGTTTTACGACGGTTCGAGGCGTTCATCACCGACCCCGACCGAAACCCGTCGGGTCGGTCGGTCGCCCCGGGGGAGGCGACACAGCGTGACTGCATGGCGTGGATTCACACCCTGCGGGGGAAGAACGCGGAGAGCACGATTGCGACCTACGCGGCCTATCTCCACCGGTTTTACGCCTACATGACGCAGGTCGGCGCGTTCGAATCGAATCCGATGGCGCTCGTGGTCGAGGAGATGAACGAGTCCATCGACAAGGACCCGACTCGGCGTGAGATTTCGGTCGCACAAATGCGGGAGTTTGTGGACGGAATCTCCCACCCGTTGGAGCGGGCGGTCGTCTGCACGCTGTTGAAGACGGGAATGCGCGTCGGCGAGGTGAGCAACCTCGACGTGCGGGACGTGAATATCACCGACGAAGTCGTCCGGTCGGCGTACGACCTCGGGAGACGGCCGCAGCTCAGTGGCCGTCCCGACTCGATCTTTATCGGAGCGGACGCGGTTCGTGGGAACGTCGTCAATGGGGAGGAACGAACCGCTTCGAACAAGCGAAAGCGGGAGACAATCGTCCCCGTGGACGACGAACTCCGAGAGGTGCTCCTTCGGTGGTTAGCGATCCGGCCGGACTCCCAATCGCCCGCAGAGCCGCTGTTCGTCAGTACGAGCGGCAATTGGGGCGAGCGGCTCACGCCGAAGATGGTCCGGAACATCGTGGAACGACACGCCCGCGAAGCCGGATGGTATCGAACCGGCGGCGGTGCGGAAGAGAACGTCACCCCCCACTACTTCCGGCACTTCTTCACCACACATCTCCGCGACCGAACCGGCGACCGCGGTATCGTGAAATACCTCCGCGGCGACGTGGCGAGCGACATCATCGACACCTACACGCACAACTGGGGCGACAGGGTCCGAGAAGTGTACGAGGAGAACATCTACTCGCTACTGTAACCGTCCTCGCTGCCCGAGCAAGGTATTCCCGTTCCCGCAAACCGCCACACTGGACAGTCGGTTCGTAGCGATAGGACTTACTTTTGCATGATAACAACCCACATAATTTTTCGCGGAACGAGGATCCTCTCGAACACATAAATCGTATCTCGCTATATCAAGCGTCCGGGGGAGCGGTTGGAAGAGGTGGCATTTTTCCATCATCTCTGGCGGGCGAAAACGGTGGAACCGATGACAGGAGACGACGATTGCCGAAATACGTCTCGAACGCTGCAGCAGGAGTAGTATGAGAAAATATTTAGCAGAAATGATCTGTACTAACCGGTATGGGTAGCGTCATGTTCAAATCGGCACTGCTGGGGGCCGTTATCGGATTTTGCTGCGGTTTGGTTTTGTTCGGAGTACTCGGAGCGGGTGTCGGTTTCCTGTTCGGCGGTGTCGTCGGCGTTCTGTTCGGGTCGTTACTGCTGAAGCCGATAGAGGAGGCGAATCGCAAAATCGTGGAGTTAGAACGGCGGGTCGAACGGTTAGAGAGCGAATAGGAGTGGAACCGACGGAAAATCGATGGTGATCTTATTCACGCCGGATTTCAGCCCGCTGTCCTTTTTCTATCGGCGCACCGACCGTGTTCCCCCACTCCACCCACGACCCGTAGTAGTTGCGTACGGTCTCGTAGCCGAGCAGTTCGTGTAGCACGAACCACGTCAGCGCGGAGCGTTCGCCGATCCGACAGTACGTGATGATCTCGTCCGTGCTCTCGATACCCGCGTCATCGTAGATTTCGCGGAGTTCGTCCGCCGATCTGAATCGCCCCTCGCTGTCGACGACTTGGCTCCACGGGACGTTGACCGCGCCGGGGATGTGACCGCCGCGCTGGACGCCCTCGTTCCAACCGGGCGGCGCGAGGATTTCGCCGCGGTATTCCTCCGGCGTTCGAACGTCAACGAGCGACGCTTCGCGTTCGATTGCGTCCATGACGTCGGGTTGGTCGGCGCGAATGGATCGGTTCGGCGCGGTGACGTGATACGACCGTTCCGTGAACTGGGGTATCTCGTCGGCGAGGGGTGCATCCTGGTCCACCCACCGGTCACGTCCGCCGTTCAGCAACCGCACGTCCTCGTGCCCGTAGTAAGTGAGAAGCCAGTAGGCGTGGGCAGCGAACCAGTTCATCATGTCCCCGTACAGGACGACGGTCGATTCCTCGGAGATACCGAGACTCCCGAGTAGTTCCTCGAAGGCCGCTTTCGTCGGCACGTCGAACCTGGTCGAGTCCTGAAGTTGGGTTTTCCAATCGATCTTCAGCGCCCCGGGGATATGCCCCTCGTCGTAGTTGCTCGGGTCGATATCGACTTCCACCAACCGAAAGGAGGGATCGTCGCGCTGGAAGTCGTCGAGTCGGTCGATCACCCACCCGACGGAGACCAGCGCGTTGGTGGCATCGTTTGTCATTGTGGAACGTTACACCGGGAGCCGCATTAATCCCATGTTGCCGATAGATGGGGATTCATTCGAGCCACCTATCGGCTTCGTCCCCACCGGCATAGCGACGAACGAGTTGGGCTTCGGCCTGCCGAAGGCGATAGGAGAGCGTCGAACGGGGGATTTCGAGGTCATCGGCGATTTCGTTGAGCGTCGCCGCGCGCGGCCGCTCGTAGTAGCCCGCTTCGAGCGAGGCGCGGAGTGCGACTTCCTGTTCCTCGGGGAGCGAGACGGTGAACGAATCCTGCCGCCAGCCACTCGCATCGCGGAGGTGCCCCATTCGAAACGAGAGACCGGGACCGAGTCGCGCCCCGAGGTCGTCGTAGAAGACGCCGACGTTCCGGTCCGAGCGCATCAAAATCCGCCACCAGTGGGTCGATTCGCGGCGGCGGGTTTCGAATATCAACCCCGCCGGGAGGTGTTTCCCCGCAAGGGTGTGAACGGACTCACAGCCTCGAATGTCCGTCAGATATGTGTAGAGGACGAGTTCGTTCGAGGAGCGTTCGAGCACGTCGTGATAGCGCGTCGCGTCACACCGTTGCTCGGTAATCGACTCGCCACAGCACGCGTCGTCGAATCGAACCGTTTCGATCCGGTCGAGCGCGGACTGTGGCCCGGAGATGCGTTCGATTCGCCAAAACCGGTCTTCGGTCACGAATCCATCGAGCGAGTGTGCGACGACGGTCGGATGATCGATGAAGACATCCATGATCGGGTCCGCACCCGCTTCGTATTCGATGGCAAACGTGAACTCCCGCATCTACGTTGAGGGAACTCCCGCGCGAGCAAAAAGACTGCCGTTGGCGATTTCAGAACAACGCCTGTACGACGAACAACATGGCCGTGGCGACGACGAGCAGGGCGAGGAAAACGACGAGTATCGGTTTGTACCCTGTCGAGCGGAGTTCGTCGAGCCGCGTTTCGAGCCCAAGCCCGGCGAACGCGAGCAGGAACGCCCAATCGGACGCGTTCGAAAGCGACGTGATCTGCTGGCCGGAGAGGAAACCAAGGTTCGCGACGAGGAGGACCCCCAGAAATCCGAAGACGAATTTCGGGAACGTCCGCCAGAGGAACCGCCAGCCGCCGGGGACGTCGCCATCGTGCGAGTCCGAAGCGTCGCCCGTCCGGCGAGCGTAGTAAACAGCGTACGCGATTGCGGCGAGTCCGATCATCGAGTTGCGGGTGAGTTTCACCAGCAGTGCCCACTGTCCCGCTGTCTGCGAGAACGAGAATCCGGCGGCGGTTACCGGTCCCGTACTGAACATGGTCAGCCCCGCCCAGATGCCGAAGACGGTACTCGAAAGGCCGAGCGCGTGACCGACGGCCGGATAGACGAAGAGCGTCGTCGAATCGAATAGCAGGACCGTCGCGGCCGCGTAGGCGATGTGATTTTCCTCGACGCGGATGCTCTCGGCGATGGCGACGACGGCGGACACCCCACAAATACCGGAGCCAGCGGCCAGCAACGATCCGGTCTCCTCGTGAATCGAGAAGACGAGCCGTGCGAGCAGTTCGACGAGGAGAACCGTCGTCGTGACGGTGGCGACGACGAGCAGGAGGATGATGGGTCCGGCGGCGACGACACGGTCGAGCGCGACGCTCGCACCCATGACGACGATACCCGCTTCGAGCCAAACCTTGTGCGTCTCGACGCCGGGACGTGCCCAGTCCGGAACGCCGTACGTGTTACCGATGAGGAGACCGATGAGTATCGTGACGATGAGATAGTTGACGCCGGGAACGACGGACGTGAGAGCCCGGGCGAGGAGTCCGATGGTGAGGAGGGCGATGATTCCGGGAACGACGGTTCGTTTCATGGGTTACCACGGAATGGTGATGCCGAACGAGACGATGGCGACGACTGAAAGACCGACACAGACCGCCTGCCAGTCGTTTTCGAGTTCGGTCCACCAGCGCCGGACGCGTTCGGAGATACTATCGCTCACTGTGGAAGATAGTCGGCACGGAACCGAGATACGAATTTGGTTGGCGCACGCCAAGGTTGGCACACGCCAACTGTCGAATCACCCGCTGAGTGATTCGACGGGGGGACGCGGTGAGTCGATGGGACGAGCGCGGTGGTCTATCGTTGGTCACTCCGGATCCCGTTCGATGTACCACGTCGTCCCGCCGCTGTATCCCCATTTGGTAATGGAAAAGTCGGACCCCGTCTCTCGGAATTGGCGAAGCATCGCGCCGATCTCCTTCGCGGACAGATCGATGTCAACCGCGATCTTCCTGCTTTTGAAATAGTGGCCACCGTCCGCGACCTCTCGCCGAAGATATGATTCTAGCATATCGCGCTTCGCACTGGCACCTTGTTGGGTGTCGGATCGTGCTCCCATGGAAGGGGAAAATACGCGAGCGGTCATCAGGGATTTCCGAGATTCCGTACTAGTTCTCCGGAAATCAGGCACAAATTCGCCCGAATTTATGCGCCCTCCGTTCTCGCACCGAGGAGTGCTGAGTGGACCGACGAGACCATGTGGGATTATTGATCAGTCCCCTCATTAAATACAACCATCGCGGCGATAGCCCGGTGGCGTCCAGTGGCCGACGAAACCGATCACGGGCGCTCGGCCCGCCGGAAACCATCGACCGGTTCGAATGCCGTCCGCTTCCGTCCCGTTCGAAACCGCTCCGCGTGGAGGATATCGATTCCCTTCTCCGCACCCTCCGGGAACGGCCACCGCTGACTGCCGTTTCCGATTCCGTCGTACGACATTCCACCGTAGAGGGGGTTGAGACGTGTGAGTTCGTCGAACACCGCTTCCGGGGAGTCGTATTCGAATCGGACGTCGGTCAGTCGGTTTCCGATCTCGGCGATGATATCGAGGTCGCGCCGCACGCCTTCGGGCGGCGTCCGCAACGGATGCCGTCGTTGCACCTGGCGGTCGAGATTGGTGACGGTTCCCCCTTTCTCGGCCCAGAGGGTCGCCGGAAGCACGACGTCCGCGTGTTCCACCGTCTCGGTCGGGAAGACTTCCTGCACGAGCAGGAAGTCGAGCGAGGCGAGCGACCGGGCAACGGCCTGTGTGTCCCGCTTCTCGACGGCGGGATTTTCGCCGATGACGTACGCGCCGTGAATCGATTCGCCGAAGGCACGAACCGCGTCGAGTTCCGAGAGTCCGGGCGTGGTCGGGAGTTCGGTCCCCCAAACCGCCTCGACGTTCGCTCGTGCGTCGTCGTCGGAAATCGGTCGAAAGCCAGGGAGCGTCCACGGGCGACAGCCGACGTCGTTCGCGCCCTGTTCGTTGGTCAGTCCCCTGAGAAGGTTCATTCCGGTTCCCGGTTTCCCGAGGTTGCCGGTCACGAGGAGCAGATCGATGAGTGCGTCCGGTATCGCGGTTCCCCGGTGGTCGTCCGCCTCGGCACCCGTCCCGACGATGACGGCCGCGCGGTCGGCACTGGCGAATTCGCGCGCGACGCGGCGGACCGTTTCGGCATCGACGCCAGTTCGTTCGACGGCGGCGTCGAGGTCCAACCGTTCCATCGACCGAGCGAAGGAGTCGAAGTCAGTCGTCCGCTCGGCGATGAACTCCCCGTCTTCCAATCCCATTTCGAGCACCTGGGCGACCACTGCGTTCACGAACACGGCGTCGGTTCCGAGGTCCGGAGCGACGTGAACGTCCGCGATTCGCGTGGTTTCGTTGGCCTGCGGGTCGGCGTGAATCAGCGTCGTGCCGTCGTTGACCGTCGGCCGAACGTAGGAGTTGAAGGCGATGGGTTGTTGAGCGGCCGGGTTCGCGCCGACGACGAGGAACACGTCGGCCTCGGTCAGATCGTTCAGCGTGTTCGTCATTCCGGGCGAACCGAGTCGCTCGACCATCGCCCTGACCACCGACCCATGACAGATTCGAGCGCGGTTATCGACGTTGTTGGTCCCGAGGACGCGCGCGAGTTTCTGAAACAGATAGTTCTCCTCGTTCGTGCATCGAGGCGCGCCGAAGAAAGTGAGCGAGTCCGGCCCATGGCGGTCGCGAAGCGTTTCGAATCCGTCCTCGATTCGGGCGAACGCGTCGTCCCACGTCGCGGGGACCAAGTCTCCGCCCTTCCGAATCAGCGGCGTCGTGAGCCTGTTCTCGGCGTCCAACACGTCGAACGCGTGGATGCCGTTCGCACAGAGCCGTCCCTGCGAGTTGACCGGGGCACCCTCACGGCCGACCGCACCGCCGCGTCGCTCGCTGTATCTGACACGGCAACCGACCGAACAGCGCGGACAGACGCTTTCGGCGGTTGGGTGGCCGTCGGCTTCCTCGCCCATGCTATCCTTTCGGGACATCTCCCGTGATGACGTTGTAAGCGGCACCCAATCCGGCCAACGTCACGATGACGAGCAGAGTGAAGAGCGCGTTCGGGACCACCGTTTTCGTCCGGAAGAGGTGGCTCCCGCACGCCGGACAGGTGAGCCCCGTCGTCTCGAACTGCTCGCCGCAAACGGTGCACTCGTGGACGTCGTGCTGGCGGTCGCTCTCGACGCCGACGACGCCGTTGTCGATGCCGAGCGCTCGTTTGATGACGTAGCTTCGGTTCATACGCTCCCCGTGTGTTCCTCCGAGATGTGGTCGCGGAGTTCGTCCTCGCTGTCGAACGTCTCGTGACAGAACTGACATTCGTGATCGGTCGCGGTTGGGTTGTCTGGCATATTCGTATGGAGGTGATGTGAAACGCCGTCCGGCGTCGGTTATCAGTCGGTTCTACCGCCGTCAGTGGCCGCCCGTTCGGACACGTCGACGTCCGGTTTCGTCTCGGCCGGGGTTATCCGTACGTCCGTGACCTTGAACTCGGGCACGTGAGCCTGGTCGTCGAGGTGCTGTTCGTCGGTGAGTTCGTTCGCGGCACCGCCCTGTCCGAAGTAGTGCATCGGGACGAAGACGACGCCTTCGCCGGGTCGCTCGGTGACCTGAGCGAGGGCCGTGATGGACCCTTTCCGGGAAGTCACATCGACGTACTGCGCGTCGGAAACCCCGAGTTCTTCCGCGGTGGCGGGGTTGATTTCCACGAACAGTTCGTCGGTGTACGAACGGATACCGGCGTCCCGGTTGGTCATCGTCCCGGTGTGGTACTGGTAGAGGACGCGACCAGTCGTCATCGCCAACGGGAAATCCTCGTCGTCCATGTCGGCTTCGACCGGACCGGAGACGTGGGTCGGGAACATGTGGGCCTTCCCGTCGTCGGTGTTGAACTCCTCGTCGTAGAGGTAAGGTGTTCCGGGGTGGTCCTCGTCCCAACACGGCCACGGGATGCTCCCCTCCGTTTCGATGCGTTCGTGCGTGATGCCGCCGTAAATCGGCGTCAGGTCGTTGATCTCGTCCATTATCTCGCTCGGGTTGCGGAAGCCCCAATCGTAGCCGAACCGCTCGGCGAGTTCCTGGGTGATGACCCAGTCGGGTTTCGCGTTTCCGGGCGGGTCGATGGCCCGCTTGACGAGTTGAACGTGACGCGTCGAACTCGTGTACGTCCCGTTGGTCTCGAACGGCGAGTTCGCGGGCAGGACGACGTCCGCGTACTTCGCCGTGTCGGTGAGGAAGATGTCTTGGACGGCAAGGAACTCCAGATCTTCCACGATCTCCTCGGCGTGTGCGACGTTCGGTTCGGAGTATATGACGTTCTCGCCCTGAATGAACATCCCTCGAATCTCTCCGCGCTCGGCGGCGAGGAACTGCTCGGTGATGGTGTAGCCTTCCTCGTCCGGAAGCTCCACGCCGTACGCGTCCTCGAACTTCTCGCGTGCGTCGTCAGTTGTCACCTTCTGATAGCCGGGGAAGTTACCCGGAAGCGGTCCCATGTCGCCACCGCCACCCTGGACGTTGTTCTGTCCGCGGAAGGGCGCGAGTCCGGAGTGTTCAGTACCGACGTGGCCGGTGACGAGCGCCAGGTTCGCCATCGAGATGATGTTCTCGGTACCGTGACTGTGTTCGGTCAATCCGAGCGTCCAGCAGAACACGCACGAATCCGCGTTCGCGACGGTTTCCGCGGCGCGCTCGAGTTTCTCCGGCGGTACGCCGGTCTTCTCCTCGACGAACTCGGGTGTGAACTTCTCCAATCCTTCCTTGACGTCATCGAAGCCGACGGTTCGCTCCTCGATGAACTCCTCGTCGTGGAGGTCGTTTTCGATGATGTAGCGGGTCAATCCGTTGATCCAGACAGTGTCGTATCCGGGTTGAACGCGCGCGTACTGCGTGGCGAACTGGGCGATCTGGACTTTTCGCGGGTCGAAGACGAACATGTCCGCCCCGTCCTTGACGTTCTGCTTGATTCTCGTGGCGATGACGGGGTGGGCTTCCGTCGTGTTCGACCCCGTAATGAGATAGCAGTCGGTGTTTTCGAGCGCCTCAACGCCGACCGACCCGGCACCGAAACCGACCGTCTGGGACAATCCGGCGACGGTCGGCGAGTGACAGAGCCGGTTGCAGTTGTCGATGTTGTTCGTGCCGAACACCTGCCGAGCGAGCTTCTGCATCAGGTAGTTCGCCTCGTTCGATGTCTTGGACGACGAGACGAAGCTCAATCCGTTTCGACCGTGTTCGTCCTGAATCTCGGAGAGTCCTTCGGCGACACGGTCGAGCGCTTCGTCCCACGACGCCTCGCGGAACTCGCCGTCCTCCTTGATGAGTGGCTCGGTAAGCCTGTCGTCGCTGTTCGCGTACTTGTATCCAAACTTCCCCTTGACACAGGTCGAAATCCCGTTGATCGGCGCTTTCTCCGGGTTCGGACGGACGCCGAGCACTTCGTCGTCCTTGGAGTAAACGTCGAAGCGACAGCCGACGGCACAGTAGCCACACGTCGTGTCCGTGACGTCGACGTCGTCCAGTCGGTAGTCGCTCAGCGCGTCGGCCATGTCGAACAGCCGCCCTTCGGACATCGTGTTCGCCGCGAAACTCTCGGCGACGTGCTCGACGGGTTGGAACGCCTCGCTCCCGTCGAGTTTTCTACTCGCAGTTTGGGCCTGCTCTTTCGCTCGGGCCATGAATCCCGCAACGCCTTTCTTTTCGGTATCGTCGTCAGTCATCGTCGGATTGTGCACCTCCCTTACGTCCCTTTCGCTCCTCTTTCATCGGCGTCATCTGCCGAGGCTGATGCTCGTAGTCCTCGCCGATGGCTTTGCCGATGCTATTGTGCTGGTTGAAACCGGGTGCGGGAATCGTGGCGATGTCGGCCATGTCCTGTTCGACCAGCGATCCAGTCGGACAGACGGTGGCACAGTGGCCACACGAAACGCACGTCGATTCCATCATCGTCTCCGCGCCGTTCTGGAATCCGATCCGCGTGTCATCCCCGTGGCCTTCCATCCGCAGGACACCCTCGACCTGCACGTCGTTACAGGCTTCCACACAGCGATTACAGAGGATACACTTGTTGCGGTCGATCTGGATGAACGGCGAGGATTCGTCTATCGGTTCGTACTCGTCACGGTCGTCGAAAACACCGTAGCGCGGTTCCACGACGTCGTTCTCGATGGAGACGTCTTGGAGTTCACAGCGGCCGTTTTTCCCGCAGGTCGTACACCGCAGGTTGTGATTCGAGAGCAGAAGGTCCAGATTCACGTCGCGGGCGTTCGCCGCCTCCTCGGCGTCCGTCCGGACGACCATGCCGTCATCCGCCGGGAAACTGCACGACGGGACGACGCCGTGTTCCTCGGTTTCGACCATACAGGTCCGGCATTCGCTTCGCGGGCCGATCCGGTCGTCCTCGTCGTACGAACAGAGTGCCGGAACGTAGCCATCGGTTTCGATCTGCTCGACCGCGTCGAGCAGCGTGTCGCCTTCCTCGACCGTGATAGACTCACCGTCCACGGTAACGGTGGCACGGTTGGCTCCGCCCACGTCGGGGTCGTTCGCCGTTCCGGTCTCGATGTAGTCGTTCAGCGGAATATCGGGACCCTCGGTATCGCGCGAATTCTCCCAGATGGGATCGGTACTCATACGCCTGCCTCACCGCCCATATTGTCGGATATTGTATGATATATTGTGTGACCGCGCATTGAATAACACACCGCATACAAATATCACGAGATTTTACTTAGTACTGCTGGCTAAACAGTCACACATCGAGAGTCAGACAACGGCGAACGAGCGGGAAAAGCCAGTAAATCCGGTCGGTATTCGTCTTCTGATTAGCTGGTCGAAACTGATGGTGGAGTTTTGGCAGAATAGTTGTGTATCAAAGACGTACATTTCCCAGGCGAAGATAATTATACCAATATCTTATTGTATTCTCTATAAATATTTCACGATTGAAAATCATTTGCCGCGATAGTATGACTCGAAACCATGGCCCGTAAGTCCCTCCCGCGCCGCCGCGTGCTCGCAGTGACCGGTACTGCCCTCCTCGGAGGTTGTCTCGGTTCGAGACGATCCGGAACGAAACCGGACCGGACGGAATCGGAACAGACGAAAACAGACGAAACGAAAATGCGCGGAACGCCCGCTGCCGAGGGGTCGTGGACACAGATGGGACGGAATTCGAATCACAGTGGATACAACCCGACGATTCCATCGACGTGTTCGGACGTTCGATGGGACGTCGAGATGGACGGTCCGTTGACGACGCCGACCGTCGTCAACGACCGCGTCTATCTCACTCGGGGGGAAATCGACCGATAAGGGTCCTGTGGCGACGATCGAAGCGTACGATTTGGAGACGGGGAAACGGCAGTGGTCGTCCTCGCTCGACACGACGTTCACGTTCCACGCACAGACGGGTTTTCCCGCCGTCCCCGTCCTTTAGGCGGCCATCACCACTGTTCGTCATTCGTCTTCAGGCCGTACGAAACGCCGCGTAATCTACAATATCACGTCGATAACGTAGAATATTCACGTTCAGTGGTAGGTAGGATATACTTGGAAAACTGAAAGGTCTGTGCCCTTTATCAGCGAGTCCGGCATAGACCGGAGGCGAGGTAGAGATGACCGAAAGTGAAACTAAAGAACACGTCGAATCGGAAGACCGACGCTCGTTCATGAAGAAAGGCGCGCTCGCGACAGGTGCGCTCGCATTGGGATTGGGGAGTGCAGGAAGTGCCTCGGCGCAGGGCCGAAACGTGTTGGTGTACACCTACGACTACCACCCGAACGTCGAGTTCCGCGTGGTAAACTCGTTGGAGAAGTCCACGACGGTTCGGTTGCTCGAAAAACCGGGTGGCGGCAACGTCTCCGAGATCAGCCAGCCGGACAACTACAACGGCTACATCATCCGCTACCTGCTCGGTGGTGGCGGCGGCGGCCAGGGACAGATAACCACGTTCATGTTCGCACAAGGTGTCTCGCTGAACCAAGGCGACACCCGGCAGTTCAGCGGCAACGCGTCGGTGTTCAGCAGCACGCTCAACCTGCTCAGCACGAACCTCGAAGGCAGCGGTGGCGGGATGACGACGACCAGCAGCGGTAATTCGTCGTCGTCGTAATCCCCCATCCCATACGTTCGCCATTTTCTGACGAGCGTTTCGGGAATCGACTTCTGACCACACCTTTTGATAAAAATCGGCGACGCGAATCAGTCGTCGGCAGTGACTGGCTGACCGTGTTCGATATCGG
Organism: Haladaptatus sp. AB643; assembly: GCF_024136975.1. Classification (NCBI taxonomy): domain Archaea; kingdom Methanobacteriati; phylum Methanobacteriota; class Halobacteria; order Halobacteriales; family Haladaptataceae; genus Haladaptatus; species Haladaptatus sp. AB643. Next base: position 102,999 of record NZ_JAMYJW010000014.1, on the reverse strand, counting down.
TTCCGAGCACGTCGAGGAACTGTGAAATCCACTCGACGTGATCACCCCAGTCACGACCGGAAACGAGGTTTCCGTCCGTCGTCACGCCGTCGTAGTACTCGCCGCCCGCACCCTCCACGTCCGCTTCCAGCGCGGAGTACGCCGAACACGTCCGTCCCTCGATGACGTCCGCCGCCGCGAGAATCTGGGCCGCGTGACAGATGGCGGCGATGGGTTTGTCCTCGTCGTCGAAGTGCTGAACCGCCTCGATAACTTCGTCGTGTGTTCGGAGGTACTCCGGTGCTCTCCCGCCCGGCAGGACGAGACCGTCGTACTCCGTCACGTCGATGTCGTCGAACGACGCGTTGAGCGTGAAGTTGTGGCCACGGCTCTCCATGTACGTCTGGTCGCCGCGAAAGTCGTGAACCGCGGTTTTCACCGTATCGCCCGCGTCCTTTTCGGGGCACACCGCATCGACCTCGTGGCCGACGGCTTGGAGCGCCTGGAACGGTACCATTATCTCGTAATCCTCGCCGAAATCGCCGACGATCATCAGCAGTTTTTTGCCGTCCATTTCGCAGAGAGCTACGGTTGCAGAAGGCATAATCGTGCGGGTGGTCCGTTAGGACTCACGGATCATGTACGCCGTCTCCAACGGATAGCGTTCGTGGCGGTAGAGCGCGTAGTGGGCCGCGAGTGCAACCCCCAACAGGCCGAAGTTCCAGATGGGCGAGTCGTAGTAGATGACGTCGACGATGATGGGTTTGGCGTACACCGGCCAGAGCGGTTTCAGCGGCGGAGCGATGTCGGGGGCCGAGAGGAGGTCGGCGAACAGGTGGCTCATCCCGCCGGTCAGAAAGCCGACGGTGGCGAAGGCGAACACCGCCTTCTCACCGATGTCGTCGCTTCGAACCCACCGACTGGCCTCGAAATGGGACGTGAGCAGGTATGCGGCGAGCGCACCGGCGACGACGCTGAAGACGGTAACGAACAGAATCGTGTGCGTCACACCGTGGTGGTGGACGCCCGGAATGACGTGCCGTAACAGCAGGTCGGAATCGGGAAGCATCGCGGTCACGAGCGTGAATGCCCCGAACGCGAGGCTTGCGCGTTGACCCCAGAGAAACCACGCCGGAGCAGCAAACAACAATGCCATCGCGAAGTGACCACTGACATCGACCATACGGACGGAACCGGTTGTCAGCCGTATATACGTTTTCGCCGATGCGAAACGCGCTCCACTCTCGGGTGGGGCGAAAATGCAAACTCCATCGGTGAAGCGCGTCTCGATGAGCGGATCAACCGCGTCGCTTCAACCGTTGGCTGACGAACAGCGGAAGAAAAAAGCCGATGACGAGGAGGACGAGCGCCGTCAGTTCCATGCTGTGGGAAAATTCGTCCGTGATGATGGCGACGACGACTGCGAGGATAACGGCGAGAACGGTGATCTTCGTTGGGATGGCCATCAGTAGCGGTTCCTACACAGTTCTACAATATATAAATTTTCAGAGAGAGGCGAGAACGGAGTGATTCTCGTTCGAAACCGGTACCCGGCCGACCACGATCGTAACGGTATATGTGATCATTCTGATACATTACGTGGTCCACGTAATCCTATTCGCCGTGTGATACCAGACGACAAAACCAAATAATCGACCATCCCATTTCGAAGGGAATGCAAATCGACTACGAGCGCGAACTTTCGGAGTTCGAGTGGGAAATTCCGGAGGGGTACAACCTTCCGGCGGTTATCGAGTCACACGCGGCGGAATTCGGCGAGCGGCGGGCGGTGAAGTTCCGCGACGACGAGGGGAACGAGGAGGAGCGAACCTACGCCGATATCCGGGACGACATGAACCGGTTCGCCAACGCGCTCGAATCGCTGGGCGTGGGCGAGGGCGACCGGGTGATCCACCTGCTGCCCCGCCATCCCGACGTGTTCGCGATTCAGCTCGGTGCGCTGAAGCGCGGGGCGATTCTGGTACCGTGTTCGGCCATGCTGAAGCCCAAGGACATCGGATTCCGGGCTGACGACTGCGAAGCGACGGCGGCCGTCTGTCACGACGAGTTGACCGACATGGTCGAACCAGTGATGGACGAGACGCCGCTGGAGACGTTTGTCGTCCTCGACGGCGAAGGATCGGAGGAGTGGGAGTCCTTTGCGGCGCTCATCGACGGCGAATCGACCGAGCACGACGGACCGGATATCGGGGCGGACTCGCCGATGTCGATCAACTACACGAGCGGGACGACGGGGCAACCGAAGCCCGTCCTTCACCGCCATCGCTGGATGCACTGCTTCGAGCGCGTCAACGGACGCTACTGGTGGGGCGTCGAGGAGGGCATGGACTTCTCGGACGAACTGCTCTGGGCGACGACCGGGACCGGGTGGGCCAAGTGGTTCTGGAGTCCGCTCGGCGCGGCGCTGACGACCGGCGCACCGCAGTTCATCTACCGGGGGGACTTCGACCCCGCGACGTTCCTCTCGCTACTGGAGGAGGAAGGCGTCACGCGACTTTGTGCGGTGCCGACCCAGTACCGGATGTTCACACAGGAGGAGGACATGGCCGACTACGACCTCTCGCTGAAGGAGACGCTGTCGGCGGGCGAACCGCTGAACCGCGAACCGATTCAGGCGTTCGAGGAGGCGTTCGGCGTGACGCCGCGCGACGGCTACGGCCAGACGGAAACCGTCGCGCTGGTGACGAACTACCCCGGAATCGACGTGAAACCGGGTAGCATGGGCAAACCGACGCCCGGCCTCGGGACGATGATCATCGACACGGTGGACGAGGAGGAAGTCGAGCGGGGTGAAATCGGCGAGGTCGCGGTGCCCGTCGATAGCCCGGCCATCTTCGACGGTTACTTCGAGAAACCGGAACTGGACGAGAAAACCTTCGCCGGGGAGTACTACCGAACCGGCGACTTGGCGAGCGAGGACGAGGACGGCTACTTCTTCTTCGAGGGCCGCGCCGACGACATCATCATCTCCTCGGGCTACCGCATCGGCCCGTTCGAAGTCGAGGACGCGCTAGTTGGCCACCCCGCCGTCGCGGAGGCCGCCGCCGTCGGCAGCCCACACGACGAGCGCGGAGACGTCGTCAAGGCCTACGTCATCCTCGCGGAGGGCCACGAAGGAAGCGACGAGCTCGTGGAGGAGTTACAGACGTACATGAAGGAGGAGACTGCACCGTACAAGTACCCGCGACGGATCGAATTCGTGGACGAACTGCCGAAAACGTCGAGCGGGAAGATTCGCCGTATCGAACTCCGGCAGCAGGAAGTCTCGAAGTTCGGCAACTAATTCCCGATTCTTAATCGACTGCGTATCCCTTGTCCTGTAGTACGTCGATGACCCGCTCGCGGTGGTCCCCCTGTAGTTCGATTGCCCCCTCGTGCACCGTCCCTCCGGTCGCCATCTTGCGTTTGAGTTCGGACGCGAGTTCCTTCACGTCTACTTCGCTCGGGTCGAACCCCTCTACGACGGTGACCGGCTTGTCGTAGCGCCGTTTCTCGGTTCGGATGACGAGGCGTTGCTCCGTTCGCCCTAAGTCTTCGTCGATGCCGAGTTCTTCCGGGAGTCCCGTTATGGAACTCAGGTCGTCTTTGTCGTTTGCCACGGCAGAAAGAAGTAGGCTATCCAGTATCTTGGCTCTGTCTCAAGTCAGTTCGTGGATATCAGTCCCGATTATCGTCAGTTCGAGCACTCGGACAGCCATTACTCGTGAGGTCCGTGAAGAACCCGATTCGTCCCGAGTTGTATTCGATTATCAGGTCGTTACAATCGTCTTTCGTCACCGTCACGTCGGCCCGTGAATCCTCGACTCGGACCGTGGCAGTGTATCGCGCCGGTTTCAGCCAGTGACCGGAAACGGTCGAGTGGCCGGACTTGTTTTTGCCGTCCGATGGGCCAACTCGCCGCGTGACTTGTGCGACGGTCGTTTCGTATCGCTTGAGTTCGACGTGGAAGTCGTGCGGTTTCGTGTCCTCGTTGATGAGTTCGAGGTTCCCGATTCTCGCGGCGGCGGAGTCGAGAACGTGAAGGCACCCTGCGGTCGACCCCACGACAAAGCCTGCAGAGCTAGCGAGGAGTGTCCGTCGTTTCATGGAGATCATAGAAAATCCGACATAATAGGTGTTTCTTCCCTGAATCTCAAACTTCTAAACCCGTCCCCTCCTCGTGGCAGGTATGGATAGAGTCGCAGTCATCAGCGCGTCGATGACCCAGTTCGGGAAACGAGACGCGTGGATACGCGAACTACTGGCGGAGGCCGGGCAGGCCTGTCTCAACGATGCCGAAGTCTCGCCGCTGGACGTGGAACACCTCTACGTCTCGAACATGGCGAGCGGCGAGTTCGAAGGACAGACCGGCGTACCGAACGCACTGGCACACGACCTCGGCGCGCTCCCGGCGTACACGCAACGAATCGACCAGACGAGTTCCAGCGGCGGGGCCGGAATCTACGCCGCGTGGCAGTCGGTCGCCTCCGGCGCGAGCGACCTGACGCTGCTCGTCGGCGGCGAGAAGATGACCCACAAAACGACCGCCGAATCGACGGACGTCATCGCCTCGCTGACTCATCCGGTCGAGTACAAACACGGCCTCACGCTCCCGAGTTTCGCGGGGTTGACCGCCCGGCGCTACCTACACGAGTACGACGCGCCGCGCGAGAGTCTGGCGAAGGTCGCAGTAAAGAACCACAAAAACGGCGTGGACAACCCGCACGCGCAGTTCCGCAAGGAAGTCGACCTGGAGACGGTGATGGAGTCGCCCATCGTGGCCGACCCGCTTCGCTTGTATGACTTCTGTCCCATCACGGACGGGAGCGCGGCGCTACTGTTCTGCCCCGAATCGAAGGCCAAGGAGTACACCGACGAGTACACCGTCATCTCGGGAATCGGCGGCGCGACGGACACCCACGTCGTCCACGAGCGCGACGACCCGACGGTGATGGGCGCGGCCGTCGAGAGCAGCGAACTCGCCTACAACATGGCAGAGCGAGGACCCGAGGACATCGACGTGGCCGAACTCCACGACATGTTCACGATCCTCGAATTCCTCCAGAGTGAGGCCGTCGGCTTCTTCGAGCAGGGCGAGGGCTGGAAGGCAGTCGAGGAAGGCGTCACGGACCGCGATGGGGAGTTACCGATCAACACGTCCGGCGGCCTGAAGTCGAAGGGCCACCCGCTCGGCGCGAGCGGCGTCGCACAGGCCTACGAACTCCACCAACAGTTGCTCGGCAACGCCGGGGAACGGCAGGTCGATGCCGAGGTCGGCCTCGCGTGTAACGTCGGCGGGTTCGGTAATTGTGTCATCACCACCATCATGGAGCAAGCATGAGCGGAAATTCCAAATTCGAAGCGCACCGCTGTCCCAACGGCCATCTCTCGTACCCCGGTCACCCGCGCTGCCCGGAATGTGCCGAACCGCAGGAGGAGACGGTCGATCTGAGCGAGAGAACGGCGACCGTCATCACGTGGACGACCAGCACCGCGACCCCGCCCGGCGTCCGCCAACCCAACCACATCGCCATCGTGGAGTTCGACGTGGACGGCGAGTCGGTGCGCGCGGTCGGACAACTGACGAGCGACGGTGTCGAAATCGGCGACGAGGTGCGACCGGTGTACGCCGAGGAACTGCGCGACCCCGACGCCGGAATCCGGGAGCAAGCGAGTCAGGAGTGGGACGGCTATCGGTTCGAACCGGTCGAGTGAGATAGCGAGTGACGTGTTTAGTTTTCTCGTGGTCGAAAATCCGGGGATTTGGGTACATCGTCCTCGTTCGGTCCCGATGAGAGAGCTCTGATTTTACCGAGAGAACACGACCGCCCCGCATCAAGTACCGAAGAGAGATCAAAAACCGATTATGCCGCAGAATCGCCGCTTTCGTCGGCATCATCGCTATCGTCGGATTCGTCACCCGACGCATCGCCATCTCCCATATCTCCATCCCCGTTCTCGGGGACGCCCAGTTCGCTCCGAATCGATTTGAGTTCGGCGTCCACGTCTACTTGCGGTGATTCCTCTTCGTCTTCTTCCATCTCCTCCTCCGCGGCGTTCGCGATTTCGCGGCCTTCGTCGGCCTGCTCGGAGCCAACGGTAACCTCCTCGCGGATGTCGTCGCTGAGTCGGCGGGCGTCTTCGAGGATTCTACGCGCGCGGGGTTCCTCCGGAAGGCCGCCTTCCGTAAGAGCACCTTCCACGTCGTCCAGGGTATCTTGGAGGCGGTCGAGGGTGGCACGGCTAGCGCGACCGGCGCGGGCGCTCAAATCCGAGCGGGCCTGCTCGGTCGGGTCGTACTCGGGATCAACGAGGCGGATGATCTGTTGGAGGGCTTTGAGGGCGCGGACGTTGGCCTCCAGCATGGTGATGAGCGTCGGGATGGCGTACTCGCCGGTAAAAGAGAGTACTTCCCGCGGAGTCGGCGGGCGCGGGAGTCCGAGTGGGCCACGCGGCGGTCGGCCGAGTTCGGTCTGGAGGCCGCGAAGCGTGGTTTCCAACTCCTCGATGCGGTTTTCGAGGTCCTCCCTGTCCTCCCGGTCATCGTGGCCACTTCGGTCGTCGTGGTCGTCCGGGTCGTTCGACATGGCTGACCCTACACACCGCAGAACAAAAGTATTGGTCGGTCGGAAAGAGTCAGAAATGCTCCCGCAGGTAGACGTCCTCCTCCGGGAACAGGGCGGCGAAATCGTCACGGGCGTCGCCTTCGTGAACGTCCAGTTCTCCGAATCGCTCGGCGTCCTCGACCGAGTGGTATCCAGCGACCAACTGCGAGAGCGTGTTCACGTCGATGGTCACGTCCGGGTCGGCGTCGGTGCGGTTACACCGAACGACCCCGTTCGTGTCGAGTTCGAACGTCCCGTCGTTCCACCCGACCAGCGGGTCGGTGACGCGGAGGACGACGCCGGTTTCCGCGTCGTACGAAATGGCTTCGAGCGCTCGGGGGACGTCCACGAGGCGGAACATCGGCCCGGTTCGAATCTCACACTCCACGTTGCGCGGGTTGGCGACGATGTCGAGCAGGTCGGTGTTTTCCGGGACGAAGGAGAATTCGACCGTCTCGACCTGTGAATCGTGGTATTGGATGAACCGAAGGAGGTGGCGGTAGGCCTCGTCGTCGGCGGACGCCATCTCCCACACCTTGAGTCGTTTGCCGTCGTCCTCGTCGTCCACGCTGTAGACGATGTAGCTTCGTGCCTCGCCATCCCGTAGCCACGCGTACACGTAGGGGTCCTTCTTCCAGCCCTCGAACACCCGCTCGCGCCACCAGTCCTCCGTTCGGTCGACGCTGAGAGCGTAGTTCTCACCGTGGGCGTCGAACACCGGGACGAGCAGTTCCCAGTCGTCGGCGTCGAGGCGACGGAACTCGCCCGCCGCTTCGGTACCCAAATCGAGCGCGTCCGGCGTGGTCTCGTATCGCGTGTACTTGTTCACCGTCGCCCACCCGTACTTGCCGTAGAACTCGTACGAGAAGGGCCAGAGGGCCGAGAAGTACACCTCCTTCTCACGGTACTCGGCGAGCGATTCGGCGAGCATCTCCCGCACCAATCCCCCGTGGCGGCTTTCGGGAGGCGACGCGACGGCGGACAGGCCAGCCATCTGGTGCCAGTCGCCGCGGACGTTCGTCGTGAACCAGTACTGCTTGCAGACACAGAGCAGGTCGTCGCCGTCGAACATCCCACGGCGGTCGCCGAGATTCGATGTCTCCTCATCCTCCTCGTCGCTCGGATCCGTCTCCGGTTCGAAGGCGTAGCGGAGAAACCGTCGATACTCGTCCTCGTATTCGACCGGCAGCGGGCGATAATCGGACATAGTTGACAATTGATTGGCAATGAGAAATAGGTTCGTATCGACCATATGAATCGCATTTTGCTATATAAAATTGGGTGGTGTTCGAAGAGGGACCGGTCCGAACGGACACATGAACAACCACGTTGTTGTTTACGATTTGGGAACGATTTTGCGCCTGCATACCGTCCGTCGATTCGATGTCGGAATCGAATCCGGCCGCGCGAATCGCGCGACCTCCAGCGGAGATAGCGAATCCTGACGCGCACCTCGAACCGTTCGATTGGTATCGGGAGATGCGTGAAGAAGTCCCCATCCGATACGACGACGACCGCGAAACGTGGGACGTCTTCCGGTACGAGGACGTCGAGCGAGTCCTCATGGACCCGGACACGTTCACGTCGAATCGAACCGAGGCCGTCGGACCCGGGAGTGTATCCGACGACCGTCCGGTCGCACGGACGATGATCGCAACGGACCCTCCCGAACACGAGCGCCTCCGTAGCGTTGCGGACGATTGGTTCCTCCCCGGTGCGATACGAGACCGACGATCGGATGTCGAGCGCGTCGCCCGCGACGTACTCGATGACTGCCCCGATGACGGAACCTTCGACCTCGTTTCGAACTTCGCATACCCATTCCCGGTACTCGTCATCGCGGAGTTGCTCGGTGTCCCCGGCGAGCGCCGCGATCAGTTCAAGGAGTGGTCGGACACCGTCGTCGGGTCGCCGGAAGATACGTCGAAAGAAGGGCTACAGGCGTTTAGACGCGAACGACAACGGGCGATGGACGAGATGAGCGAATTCTTCCGCGGCCTTCTCGAAGAGCGGGAAGCAAACCCGCGTGACGACCTGTTGACGGTCGCGGCAGAGGACGACTCGCTCACCGAATCCGAGAAGGTCGGTTTCTGTATCCTGTTGCTCGTCGCCGGGAACATCACGACGACGAACCTCATCACGAACACCGTCTGGGCGCTCGACGAACACGACCGCTTGGAGGACGTGCGTTCGGGCGAAGTCGACCGAAAGGCCGCGATCGAGGAAACGCTACGCTGTCGCTCGCCCGTACAGGCGATCACCCGCGTTGCTGCGGAAGACACCGAAATCGCCGGGGAAACGGTGGAGGCCGGTGATTTCGTCGTGTCGTGGACGGGGTCGGCAAACCGTGACCCGGCAATGTTCGACGCACCCTCCGAGTTCCGCCCGGAACGCTCGCCGAACCGCCACATGGGCTTCGGAAAAGGAATCCACCACTGTCTCGGCGCATCGCTCGCACGCCTCGAAGCCGACGTCGCCCTCGAACTGCTCCTCGAAAAATATCCCGACCTCGAAGTCGTCGAGGACGACTTCCGACCGGTCGAGAGTCGTATCGTCTACGGTCTTCAGTCGCTTCGTATCGATACCTGAGTTTGGGTAATTCGAAGCCGCCGTTTTACGTTTTGCTTCCCCAACCGAACGAAAGCCATCCGCCGTCAGGGTGCAGAATCTCGCCGGTCATGAAGTGCTCGCCCTCCGCGAGGAACGCCGCGCAGTTGGCGACTTCCTCGGGCGTTCCGAACCGGCCCACAGGCGTACGATCGATGACGTCGTCCTCGTCGAAGCCGATCTGGTCCTGGGCGTCGCCCACCATTTCGGTCCGGATGTAGCCGGGCGAGATGGCGTTGACGAGAATGTCGTGTTCGGCCCACTCGACGGCCAGACAACGGGTAAGGTTGTTCACGCCACCCTTGGACGTGTTGTACGGTGTGCGACCCGTCTGTCCCTGTTCGCCCATCATGCTGGAGATGTTGATGATGGCCCCGCCCGTTCCCTGTTCGATCATCTGCCGACCGGCCAACTGTGCCCCGCGGAACGGGGCGGTGAGGTTCACGTCGATGACCTTCTGCCAGTCCTCCATCGCCATCTCCTCGGCCGGACCACGGATGTTGATACCGGCGTTGTTCACCCACACGTCCAGCGAGCCGAACTCCTCGACGGTTCGCTCGACGAGGGATTCGAGCGAATCGCCATCCGTCACGTCGGCTTCGATCGCGAGGAGGGATTCGGCCTCCGCATCGGTTTCGTCGGCGATTTCCTCGGCGGCCTCCGCCGCACGCTCTTCCGAACGGGAGTTGACGACGACGTTTGCGCCGCGGGACGCGAACTCCCGTGCGATAGCGTTCCCGATACCACTACTCGAACCAGTCACGACGGCAGTCTTGCCGTCGAGTGTGTTCACCATGGTTGGGTGCTCGCCCCCCTCGCTTTTTATTTTTCCGGAAATCTCATTGCGATTTCCACGTTTGCCGCATAAATTGGTGTGAAAGATTGTGAAGATTTCTGAAGAAGGGGAGAAAATCTCAATCCGTGAGAACGGTAACCGGGCCCTCGAAGTCGAGAATGACTCCCTGTGTCGCGTCGCCGAAGAGGGCTTTGCCGGTCGGTGACCGCTGGCGGCCCGTCAGGAAGACGTGGTCACAGTCGTACTCGTCGGCCGCATCGAGTATCTTTTCGGCTTTGTTGCCGAGGAATCCCGTCACCTCGTACTCGACGTCGAGTTCCGAGAGCACTTCGTCGCCGATGTCGCGGGCGAACTGGGTCGCCCCTTCCTCGGCTTCACCGACCGTGTAACTCGCCGAGCTACTCATCAACGATTCCATAGCGTCCCGACGAGCGCCGTACTCCTGTTCCGTTGTGATATGCGTCAAAATCATGTCGGCCCCCACTCCTTCGGCAATGGTTCCCGCTTCGTACGCGAGTTCTTTTGCCGTTTCCGTCGGTTCGACGACCACGAGTGCACGTTCCATATCGGACACCAATAAACGGCCAACAATAAAACCAGCGTTCATTTACATAGTAAAAGAATAGTACAATCTAAATTAAACACTTTTATCTTTTATTAACGATGTTTATTAAAATGGCACATTTAAAGGAAAATGTTTTCAATGAACATCAATGACATGGAGTCGCAATCTATGGCAATTGAATTGGCACAGAGTCCGCTGCTCACGTTCGCAGTCGGGCTTATTTTGGTCGTCCTCTTACTCGTCGTCTGGGACCTCCCGGCGTTCGTCGGATTGGCAATCGCCGCGTTCGGTGTTGGACTCCTCAACGCAGTATTCGTCGCCGACTTCACGTTCGCCGATGCGGCGGCGAAGACGGCGACCGAGTTCGGGAACGGTATGGCAGGTATCGGTATCCCGATTCTGATGGCATCGGTCATCGGCAAATCGATGCTCGAAAGCGGTTCCGCCCAACGTATCGTCCGGGGATTCCAGTCAGCTGTCGGAAAAGAGAATTCGGACATCGCGCTGTGGGGTAGCAGTACTGTACTCGCCATCCCGGTGTTCTTCGACAGCGTGTTTTACTTACTGGCACCACTCGCACGCTCGATGCGTGCGCGAGTGGGGGATAATTACGCGCTGTACCTCATCGTCGTCGGTGCAGGTGCATCCGTGGCCCACGTGTTCGTTCCGCCGACACCGGGCCCGCTGGCCGTCTCCGACCAGCTCGGCATTCAAAACCTCGGACTAACCATCCTGATCGGTCTGCTGGTAGCCATCCCATCGGCAATCATAGCCGGTCTGGTGTACGGCCGCTGGCTTAACAAGCGAATCGACATCCCCCTTCGGGACGCGATGGGGACGACGACGGAGGAACTCCAGGAGCGTGCGAATCGGAGTTCGGACACGCTTCCGAACTTCCTCGAATCGGCGCTCCCCATCATCCTCGCCATCGGGCTCGTCGCTTCGTACACCATCGTGGATACGTTCAAGAAACCGTATCCGATTCTCGAACCGCTCCAACCCGTCGTCGCCTTCGTCGGTGACAAGAACGTCGCGCTGACCATCGCCGCCATCGCGGCGGCGTACACCTACCTCCGTTGGTCCGACCTCTCGCGCTCGCTCTGGGAGGAGGAACTCACGGAGGCATTGAAAAGCGGCGGAAACATCGCCGCCATCACGGCGATGGGTGGCGCGTTCGGTGCGCTCCTGGCCGCGTCCGGAATCGGCCCGTACATCGCGGACCACTTGCAGGGACTCGGCATCGGCCTGTTGGTGACCGCATGGCTCGTAGCGGCCATCGTTCGCATCGCACAGGGTTCGGCGACCGCCGCGATGCTCACCGCCGCGGGAATCATGGCACCGCTGACCGGACAGCTTTCGGTTAGCCCGGTGTACATGGTAATGGCCATCGGCGCTGGCGGAAACATCTGCTCGTGGTACAACGACTCGGGATTCTGGCTCGTCAAAGAAATCGGCGGCCTCACGCAGCGTGAAACCCTACAGACGTGGACGATGGTGACGACCATCATCTCCATCACCGGTCTCGTAACGGTGCTCGTACTCTCGACGATCATCCCGCTGGCGTAAGCAGCGGTTTCGGCAACTATCACGGATTTTTCGGAGTCGTGCCGGTAGCAAGACAGTCTCACATGCGCTCGGCTCAAATGATAGACTGCGGTTACATGGTCCCAGAAATCGTCTTTGAAACGGAGTACTGCGGCCCCTTTTCGGGAACGGACGACTAAAAAATAGCGGCGACTACAGCACTATCGAGAACTACAACACCATCGAGAGGAACTGTCGCGCGCGGTCGGTGCGCGGGTTTTCGAAGAACTCCTCCGGTGGAGCCGTTTCGATGACGCGCCCGTCGGCCATGAGGACGATTCGGTCGCCCACTTCGCGGGCGAAGCCCATCTCGTGGGTGACGACCATCATCGTCATGCCCTCGTGGGCGAGTTCGCGCATGACGCCGAGCACCTCGCCGACGAGTTCGGGGTCGAGCGCGCTCGTCACCTCGTCGAACAGCATGACGTGCGGGTCCATCGCCAGCGCTCGGGCGATGGCCACGCGCTGCTGTTGCCCGCCCGAAAGCTGGTTCGGGTAGGAGTCCGCCTGATCGGCGAGGCCGACGTCGGCGAGGAGTTGTTGACTCCGCTCTTCGGCGTCCATCTGGGACAGCCCCTTCACGTCCATCGGCGCGAGGGCGATGTTTTCCAACGCGGTTTTGTGCGGGAAGAGGTTGAAGCTCTGGAACACCATGCCGATGCGCTGGCGCAGGAAGTTGATATCGACGGTCGGGTCCGTAATCGACTCGCCCTCGATGCGGATGTCGCCGCCCTGAATCTCTTCGAGGCGGTTCGTGCAGCGGAGCAACGTCGATTTCCCGCTTCCGCTCGGCCCGACGACGACGACCACTTCGCCGTCGTCGATGTCGAGGTCCACGTCCTTCAGGACGTGCGCCTCGCCGAAATATTTGTCAACGCCGTCGAACTCGATCTTCGGGGTCCTCATTGCTCCTCACCCCATTCGGCGCGGCTTTCGAGCATGCGAACGAGCCTGCTCAGTGGAATCGTAATGGCGAGGTATGCGATACAAACCAGAATTATCGGAGTCCACGTTTCGAGTTGGTTACTGTTGACGTTCCGAAAGACACTGATGATTTCGGGGACTGCAATGACGGTCAGTAGTGAGGTGTCCTTGACGAGAATTATCTGGTCGTTGCCGATCGCGGCAAGCGCGTTTCGCCACGCCTGCGGCAAGACGACTTTTCGCATCGCGCTGATGTACGACATGCCGAGTGACCGAGCGGCCTCCATCTGTCCATCCGGAATTGAGTTGATACCGCCTTTTATCGCTTCGCCGGAATATGCGGCGTGGTTCAACGTAAGTCCGATAACCGCCGCGAAGTACTTCCAGTTCGGGAAGCGCCCGATACCGAATGCTGGAATACCAACGTAGATGACCAACAGCTGAAACAGGAGCGGTGTTCCACGGAAAAACTCCACATAAACCGACGCCACGGTACGAGTAAATCTCGTCTTCGAAACACGGCCCAATCCAACAAATACACCCGCGATGAGCGACAGAACACTTGATACGACCACAATTTCGAGCACGAGGATGTACGCGTCGATAAACCGAGGAAGGATTGCTCGCATCAGGTCATAATCGACAAACCTAATAAGTATTTGAGATATGAGGAGGATAACACCAGCGGAGAACGACCCTGCAATGATGATACCGATCCACTTGAGTCGCGTATCAGTTAATAGACCGTCATCTGTTTGTTGTTCAACGTTCGACTCTTCAAGGTATGTCTCTGCCATAGTTTATCGTTGTTTCACTGTGTTTGATAACAAAGTTCGTGTCCGGGGTTATCCGTTGAAGTACTGACTGTAGATGTCGTCGTACGTACCGTTGTCTTTGATCGTGGAGAGAGCTTTGTTTACCTTTTTCCGGAATTCGTCGTCGTCCTTGCGGAAGCCGATACCGTACTCCTCGACGGACAGGGTCAGATACGATGGGGCGTTCTTCCCCTTTTTCGCAGCTTCCCCATCCCCTTCAAGGAAAATGACATTGTCGTTATCGTTCACGAACTGCGCATTGACGGTGTTGTCGTTGATGACTGCAACTGCCTGATCGTTTTGCAGCGCATTGAACGCGCCCGTAATTTGATCGTACTTGTCGATTTTGAGGTTTCCGTTCCACTTCTTCTTGAGATCAACTGTCGTGTCCTCCCCAGTGGTACCCTTCTGAACCGCGACTGTTTTACCCTTCAGGTCTTCGAGCTTTTTTATACTGCCATCCTTTTTGATCGCAACGGTCTGGTAGGCCGTGAAGTACGGATCAGAGAATGCGATGTTCTTCTTTCGTTTGTCGTTTATCGTCATCGCGCTCATGATGATACGGAAATTCCCGTTATTCAAGCTCTTCATGATGCTATCGAAGCTAGTCTTCTGGAACTCGTACTCGCGGTCCATTTGATCCTTGAAGATGGCCTTCGCGATCGCGGGATCGAATCCAGTTAGCGTTCCGTCCTCTTTCTCGTATTCAAACGGTTTGTACGGGATGTCCGATCCGATAATGATCTTGTCGCCGTTACTGCCGGTAATCGTACTTACGCATCCGGAGAGTGCCAACGCGGAGAACGCGCCACCACTCGCTTTGAGGTAGGTCCGTCTATCCATGCTATGAAAACATATAGCATAATTATATTAGCTTTGCGTCTCAGTTCCGCTCGAATCTTTGAATTAGAAAAACAATCCCGGCATCTCCTGAGAATTGTGGTGGTGAACGAGTTTGTTACCAAATTTTGCCACAAAATGAAACGATTGTGGTAATTATTCCGTCCTGCCGAGTTGCCACCACAACCTGAGAACGCGATAGCCCATGAAACCCCCGTCCCGGAGGACATCGACCGTCGTGTCCCGGCCGGGGTTCCAGACGACGGGGAACTCGTGAATCCGGTAGCCCATCCGCTGGGCGCGTATCAGGAGTTCGGTGTCCCAGAACCAATGGCGGTCCTCGACGGCCGGGAGGAGGTCGTCGAGCGCCGTTCGGTCGAACGCCTTGAACCCGCACTGGTGGTCGTGTACCGACGAGGAGAGACACGTCCTGACGAGGCCATTGTAAACGCGACTGGCGGTGCCGCGTTTCAGCGAGCGGTTCGCTTGGCTGCCCGGAAGGAGGCGCGACCCTGTCGCAACGTCGTACGGTCCGACGCGGACGCTCTCGACCAGTTCTTCGAGGTGTTTCATGTCCGTGGCGAGGTCGGTGTCGATGTACCCGACGACGTCGCTTTCGACTGCCCCGAACACGCGCGAGAGCGCCGCACCGCGCCCGGCGCGGTTCTCGCCGTGGAAGTGCCGGATTCGGTCGTGGTCGCGCGCGAGCAGCGCGGCTATCTCGGGCGTCTCGTCGGTACAGCCGTCCTCCGCGATCACCACTTCGAACGAATCGGAGGGGAGGAACCCCGCCAGCGTCTTGATCGTCATCTCGGTCGCACTGGCGATTGTCGACGCCTCGTTGTAGGCGGGCAGGACGATGCTCACCTCGGGAACGTCACCGGTCATCTCGCTCATCTCACTGGGTACACTCGTCTCGTCCGTCTCATTGGTCCCATTCGACCCGCTCATCGTACCAGTCTCCCTGGTCTCACTCGACTCACTCATGTGCGCGATTTACCCCCGAAGGTCGGAGCACCGCTCGTCGCGGGTGTCGTCGTCAGTTCGATGGGAACGCGGAGTCCGAGGAGCGAGAGCAGGACCCCGACGCCGACGACGCTCCAGTAGCTGATCAGCCGATTGAGGATGGTGACCGCCGCGACGGCCGTCGAATCCACGCCAACCCAGCCGAGGACGAACGCGATACCGACCTCCGTGACGCCAAGCCCGCCGGGCGTCACCGGAACGGTCGAGAGCAGGACGGCGACGAGCGCGGTGACGAACGCGCCTGCGATGGGGAGCGACACGCCGATGGCGACCGCGACGAGATACATGGTTACCCCCTCGATGATCCACCCGACGGCGGTGTAGCCGACGAGGGTCGGAATCCGATCGAGTGACCCGACCGTTCCCCGCCGGAGATGGACGTAGTAGCGCCGAAATCGGGTCGGGATCAGTCGTTCGACAGTCCTGTTGGAGTGTCGCAACGCCAACACGCCTGTGAGTCCGAATCCCGAGAGAGCCGCGCCGACGAGGAGTGCGTTCACGACGAACGTCGGGAAATCACCCCAGAAGGCGAACAGGGTCGAAATTCCCAGAACGACGACCAGAACGGAGAAGTCGACGACTCGCTCGGTCAGCACCGTCCCGGCCGTGACGCCGAATTCGACGTCCGCCGAACGTCGGAGCAGCGAGCAGCGATACACGTCGCCGAGTCTCGCCACCGTGATGCAGTTGACGAACCATCCGAGGTAGATGATGCGCGTCAGTTCGGCGACGGTCCCGAGCGCTCCGGTCGCGGTCAGTTCGTACCCGGCGTTCCGCAACAGCGTCCGCCATCGGAGCGAACGGACGAGCGACAGCGCGTGGAACACCACCAGCGCGAGTAGAAACCAGAGCAGGTCGGTCTCGCCGAGGTAGCCGATGACCGAATTCCAGTCGATATCGGCCATACTCCATGCGGTGAGCACCAGCAGTACGCCCGCAAAGAGGATAGACAGCAGGTTCTTCGGGGTCCCGAACCGCCGTACGATGGATAGCCGTTCGCCCATCAGTTGCTCACCGCACTGGTGCAGTTGTAGAGGGTGCCCGCGGATCCAGACTGGTTGCTATCGGACGACTGGTACTCGTCGCTGGAAACGACGGTACAGCTGTTTTCGACCCACTGGGACACCCCGTTTTGCTGGCTATCGCCGAAATTCATCGCTCCGGAGCTCGCGTTCCCGCCGTTCGGACCGTTCGACGAATACTGGCCGTTGGCTGCGGATTGGGACCCGTACGAGCCGTTCGTTTCCGATGGAGCGTTACCCCCTGCACCGCCGCCCATTCGACCGCCGACGAGAACGTATTTGAGTTCGCCGCTCCGGACGAGCGAGGCGAGTTCGCTCTTGGTCATGACGGGGTCGCTCCCGCCGAACCCGCCGAGCGAGATGATGGGTTCGTCGCTGTTCAGCATCAGCGGGGTGATACTGTTCGCTCCCGAATCCGCGGCCACCAGATACGTTGCGTTACCCTGGTGAGCTTCCAAATACGACAGCAGCGCAGTGTTCGCCTCGCTGCTTGCACCGCCGGATCCCGAACCGAATGCACCGCCTCCGCCGGTGAATCCGGAGGCGTTCGACGGTCCCGCGAACTGACTGCCGTTTCCGGCGGTACTGTTGTCGAACGAGGCGTTCCCACCGAATCCGGACGGGGGTGAGCCGTTGCCCGTTCCACTCGGCCCGCCGCCGCCACCGAACGCGCTGGACGACGGACCCGCCGAGGGGATGGAGACGTTCGTCCCCGACGCGATGGACATCGAACCCCAAACCGTCGGCGCGACGAGAAGGACGACGAGACCGAGCGCCGTCGCGGTTCCCATCGCGGACCGCCAACGACGGTCGGTCCGTCGGCGAACCCGTCCGATCACGAGCGCCGCCGCGACGATGACGACACCACCCACGATGACAGGAGTGAGCGTTTGGCTGTAGGAAGGATATCGCGACAGGATGTACGCCTGAACGGCCGCGGTCCCGAGCAGCGTCGCTGGCAGTAGCCATCCGAGGAGGGTGCTCGAATCGGTGTTCCAGTACTCGTCCCATAACTCCACCAACCCGATGCCGACCAACGCGGCGACGGGCGGAGCCAACATGACGAGGTAGTAGAGGTGGAAGAATCCGGCGACGCTGAAGAACGTCGCGGCCGTGAGGAACCACATTCCCCACAGTACGACCGACCGACTCCGACCGTCGAACGGCCACTGACCGCGCTGTCGGTAAACGAGCAGTACCAGCGCGACGACTGCCACCGGCAGCAACCAGCCGATTTGCCCGGCGAGTTCCCCGTTGAACAGCCGAAGCGGTCCGATGGCTCCGTGACTGAAACCGCCGCCACCGCCGCCGAACCCACCACTGCTACTGCTGCCACCGATGCCGCCACCACCCATTCCGGTGAGGCGTTCGATACCGTTGTAGCCGAAAATTAAGCTGAAGATGGAGTTGTTGTCGGTCGACCCGATGTAGGGACGCTGACTGGCCGGGGTCAGCGCAACGACGGTTGCCCACGCGAACGAGACGACGAACAGGACGCCCGTCGAGAGCACGAGGTCGGTGATGCGTCGCCGTATGGACACCTCCGCGCCCAGCAGGTAGACGAGGTAGAACGCCGGGAGCACGAGGTAGGCCTCCATCATCTTGATGTTGAAGCCGAGACCGACCGCGGCCGCGGAGGCGAAGAGCCACCGTCGGCGACCGGTTTCGGCCGCACGGAGTACGAAGTAGGCCCCGCCGAGCACGGCGAGGACGACGAGCATGTCCGCAGTGTTGTTTCGGCTGGTCGGGATGACGACCGCCGTCAGCGCCATCGTCAGCGCGGCGGCAAGTCCCGCACGCGAACCGAACGTCCGGCCGACGATGCGATACAGCAGCGCGATCGACAGCACGCACGCGATCGCTTGCGGAAGTATCAGACTCCAGCCGTGGAACCCGAACAGCCACGCGCTTGCCGTCTGAATCCACAGGCCGAGCGGCGGTTTATCGACGGTGACGAACCCGGCGTCGAACGAGACGAAGAAGAAGTTGTGCCAACTCGTGAGCATGTTTTTCACGGCTGCCGCGTAGTAGAGGTTGGCGTATCCTTCGTCCGAAACGCGATACAGGTTCAAAAACGCCGACAGACAGAGGATGCCGAGCAGCGCGACTTTCTCCATCGGCGTCTCGTCGGCGAACGACGAGAGCCGGTCGGAGAGCGAGGTGTCCGTCGTTTCGTTACTCATCGAAACCACCCACGTCGGCGGAGCGGGCGTCGCGGTGGAAGCCCCATCCATGGTTTACTGGTCGTTCTCGAACGGATAGTCGAATCATCGTTTTCGGGAAGGCCTGCTCCCCGATGGATTATATTCGATTGCCGAAGTTGCGGATGGATTCGTCGGAAAAGAGGCACAAATTCGGCACAGATACCCCAATTATTCAGTTCGATTTAGTTCGAGAACAACCGGCGATGGCGGTGCGCGCAGAGAAACAATTCGTGTGAATTTGGGCCTGAATTTCCCCTCATCAGTGACCGATCCATCCATCAGTTCGGTGAACGTTTATGGATGATCTACACAGTAGCCACAAACGGATGAAACACTATACGGGGGTTCGTGAGCGGTGGAGAACGAGAGTGGAAAACTGTGGCCGACACCACTTGCGACGGCGGTCGGTGCGGCGGATTTTCGGGCAACACCTCGTCGAGTAGAAAGATGGAAGTTAACGAGAGCGCGAATAGATACACGATTCCGGAACCCGCTACCGATGCAACGCACGAGTACCACAGGGGTCGACAGGCAAGCGAATCGATGAGACAGCTACTGTGGTGGCTCATCGGCGGGACGCAGGGCGGCAAAAACCGATTGCGTATCGTCCGGTCGCTGAACCGACGCCCGATGAACACGAACCAACTCTCCAACGAACTGGACCTGAACTACAAAACCGTCCAACACCACCTCGAAATGCTCGAAGAAAACGACGTGCTCACCACGACGGGTGACGAGTACGGGAAGATGTACTTCCTGACCGACCGGATGGAATCGAACCTCGACCTGCTCGATGAAATCGCCGAACAAGCATCCCTCGACGATGACTGAAGACCGCGCGCTCGTTCGGACGCTCGTCTATGTCGTCGGCTCGCTCGTAGCCGCGGCGCTCATTTCGTTCCTGCTGCCGCAGTATATCTTCCGGCATCCCGGGCCGCCACAAGGCGGGATGGAGCCGTTGGCCGAGATCATTCAGGTAAAAACGTTCTTCTCCACGTTCACGAGCGTCCTGCTACTCGTCCTCCTCACGACGTACGCTCGGATTTACCGTAATCTACCGAACCGGTTCACGATGAGCCTGCTGTTGTTCACCATATCACTGACGCTGTACGCCCTCACCGCGAACCCGTTGGTCACCACCCTGTTCGGCTTCAGACCGCCCGGCGGGCTCGGACCGTTCACGTTCCTGCCGGACATGTTCGCCAGCGTCTCGGTCATCATCCTGCTCTATCAGAGCTACAAGTGACGGGGACGAGCGGCGGATGAGATAGCAGGAAACAGAACAAGAAAACTGTGAGTGTCGGGGATGGGGGATTTGTGAGTATTAGCGGCGGTATTTTTCCGAAAAAATCGATTCGAGAGGTGTTCGCAGCCACGCCGTCGTCAGTGTCGGAGCTCATCCGAACGACGCATCGGCGAACCGAATGGAGGCGGATGACGGCTCGCGTCCAGCGTCAGACAGTGATAACGCGTGGGTAGTGATGAACGGGTTCGACGGTGCGCGGACGAAACCATGAAGGTGAGTGATGCGTTCTGTCAGGGGTGACAGGGGTGACATCCGTCGCACGCGTCGGGGTGATTCGATACTGCTGTGTTCTACTGTGGATTCTGCCCGAAACGACGTTCATCGCGTGGGTAGCGTGTGGGCCACGTCGGCGCACGTTTTCGACCATCGTTTCGGGTGTGCCTCCGATTTCATCGATGGCCGGGTACCCTAAAGCGATTGTCCGAGATCGCACACGACTGTGCGGAAAATCGGGCATAAATGGATACAGATCGGACCCAAATTCGGTTTCAAGTCGATTACTGTGTCATTTTGGACCGGTAGTTGGAAACGATTACGACGGCGCGGGGGACCCGTACCCCGCTCTAGAAATCGTGGGCGAATATTCGAAGGAGGATCGCGCGATGGCGGGAAGCGCTGGTGACGGCCGGCGCGGGGTGGACCGACAAAACTGTTTGTTGGTACCCTAATACACAGTATCAATGACTGATACCCCTTCGTTTCTCGATGAGGCGGACGGCACGCGGGAGGAGATCATGAAAGCGACCTTCTATGCGCTCTGTGAATACGGGTACAAGGATCTCACGATTCAGCACATCAGCGACGAGTTCGGAAAATCGAAATCCCTTCTCTACTACCACTACGACGGCAAAGACGACCTGCTATTGGATTTCCTCGATTTCATGCTGGAACGGTTCGAGGACCAGATACCGTACCCCGAAGGAGGGAGCGCCGCGGACCATCTCGACGAACTCCTCGATCAAGTGCTCTTCGACCCCCGTTCGAGCGACTTCCACGGGTTCGCCCAAGCGATGGTCGAACTCCGCGCACAAGGGACACACGACGCCGAGTTCCGCGAGCACTTCACGCGCAGCGACGAGTTCATTCGGAAGCAGATCGCACGGATCATCCGCAAGGGTATCGATGAGGGTGTCTTTCGGGACGTGGACTCCCGACGGACGGCGACGCTGCTGCAGACGATCATCGTCGGCACGATGACCGAGCAGATGACGACCGACGACGACCGCTTCGAAGCGATACGGGACGAGACGGACCGCTATCTTCAACGGTGCGTTCTGGCGGACGAATAAACGGTGTCAACTAGTTTTCGTGCGACCCGTCGGTTGCCGAGCCATCGCCGTCGAGTTGCGTCGTACACCAGTGGCAGAAGTCGAGGTCGGCGTCGAGGGCGCGACCACAACTCGGGCAACGAACGGCTTCCGCGTCGCTCTCGGTCGGTTGGCTGACCTCTATCGTCACGAGTCGCTCGAACGTGTTCTGGACGTGTGCGAGGAGGTAGGCATCGAGGACGCAAAGGCCGCTGACAAGGAGAACGGGTGCGGCGGCGAGGAGGTCGACCGGTCCACCCGTGAAGAGGGCGTCGAGCACGCTGGAAGGGACGAACAGCACAGCAACGACGTAGAGCGTTGCAAGCCATCCGAGCGCACGCTTCCAACGACGGAGATAGAGATGCCCAAGGCCGGTTGCGAGGACGGACAACATCGCCGCGAGCCACGGCCGTTTCCGTGTCGTCATTCGCTCCATATACTGAATGAACGTTCAGTACAACATAAGCCTTTCTCAGGGGAAGACCCGTACTACCGACGTTCACCACCAGCAACTGTCGATGGACGACAGCAATGAATCGACATATAGACGGATATGACCGCTGTATTAGCGATATCGTTCCAATCTCAAATCATAACGGAAATCATTAATTTCTCTTTTTCAAGTTCGAAAGATATACAACTAATTGACTGAATGTTCAGTACATGGGGTCCTCCAATCGAGGTACGGCCTTCCGTACGCCACCCGAAGCATTGTCCGACGAACAAGCCCGACTGGAACCGTTCGACTGGTACGCTGAAATGCGCAGCACCCAACCCGTGCGGTACGACGAGCAACGACGAAGATGGGACGTGTTCGGTTACGACGACGTGAGCGAAGTTCTCGGCGACCACGAGCGATTCACCGCGGATATCGCCAGTGCGGACATTCGGTTCACGGATGGAAGTCCGCTCGGCACGACAGCCGAGACACCGTCGATGATCCGGACCGATCCGCCGGAACACGAACGCCTCCGTAATTTCTCCAACCACCGATTCCTCCCCGGGACGTTGGCGGAGAGTCGGGAACGCTTCGAGCGAATCGCCGACGATATTCTGGATACCGCCGAAACCGGGACGACGGTCGATATCATCGAGGAGTTTTCCCATCCGTTCCCGGTGACCGTCATCGCCGACCTGCTGGGCCTTCCAGCAGTGGACCGCGAACAGTTCCGCGAATGGTCGATAGCGACCACCGAACTGGCGATGACGGACGAGGAAGAGGCAAAGAAGGCCCAACGCGAGATGAGCGACTATTTCTCGGAACTCATCCCGGACCGCGTCGACGGGGACGGAGACGATCTGATCACCCTCGCCGCTTCGAACGACGAGTTGAATCACGAGGAGGTCGTCAGGTTTTGCATAACGGTCCTCGTCGCCGGTAACGTCACGACGGTCAACCTCATCACGAGCACGCTCTGGTGTCTGGAAGAACACGACCTGTTCGACGCGGTCCGGGCGGGCGAAATCGACCGCACGAAGCTGATCGAGGAAGTTCTCCGCTATCGTTCACCGGCCCAAGCGGTCCGACGTGTGACGACCGAACCGGTCGAGATCGGCGGACGCCAAATCGACGAAAACGAGTTGGTCGTCGCACGGATCGGGTCGGCAAACCGTGATCCGTCCAAGTTCGACGCGCCGAACGAGTTCCGACCCGAGCGGAATCCCAATCCACATCTGACGTTCGGCGGCGGAATTCACTTCTGTCTGGGGGCGCAGTTGGCCCGATTGGAAGCGGACATCGCTTTGGAGCGACTCCTGGACCGGTTCGGAGTGATCGAACCGGACCTCTCGGATCTCTCCCCGCAGTCGCTCGTTTACGGCGTCGATTCGCTCCCCTGTTACGTCAGCGAATAGCGAACCGTATCCGTATCGGCGACGAGCATCACACAACTCTCGTCGCTCGGTCCGTCGAGGATGCGGGTGTCGCGGTTCCCAAACGAGCGGCCGAATTCATGTTCGATAGATAGACAGTTTGGAAAAAGCTGATACGGATACGTACATCAATTACTAGGGATGAGTTCCTCCAACCCGCAGGGTTTGCAGGCATTTCCCGACGAACTATCCGAACGGAAAGCGTGGCTCGAACCGTTCGACTGGTATCGGGAAATGCGCGAGCAGGAACCGGTTCGGTACGACCCGGTTCGGCACGTGTGGGACGTGTTCCGGTACGACGACGTGAAGACCATCCTCGCCGACGACGAGCGCTTTTCCGTGAGTCCGCGGAACGCGGACGGCTTTCAGGAACCGGAGGGCGAGGAGGCAGGTGTCATGCTCGACACGATGCTCCTGCAGGACCCGCCGCGACACGACGAACTCCGCGGCGTCGTGGACGACGAGTTCAGCCCCCGTTCGATTCGGGAGCTAGAACCGCGCATCCGCGAATTGACGACAGAACTGTTGGACGACATCCTCGACAACGGAGACGAGATCGACCTCGTGGAGGAGTTCGCCTACCCGCTTCCGGTCATCGTCATCGCCGAACTTCTCGGCGTTCCGGCCGAGGACCGCGACCAGTTCAAAACGTGGTCCGACGCCATCGTCTCCGCCGCGAGCGAGGACGAGAACACGGAGGAGTTCTACGAACGCCAAGGCGAGATGCGCCAAGAGATGGCGTTCTACTTCGTCCAACTCATGGAGGACCGACGGGAGAACCCACAGGACGACCTCATTTCGACGCTCGTCAACGCCGAAATCGACGGGGAACCGCTCTCGCACCGCGAAATCCTCGGGACGTGTATCCTATTGCTCGTCGCCGGGAACATCACGACGACGAACCTCATAACGAACGCGATGCGGTGTTTCGACGAGGACGACACGTTCGATTCGTTGACGGGCGACGACAAGGCGCTCACCACCGCCATCGAGGAGGTGCTTCGCTACCGGTCGCCCGTCCAGGCCATGACCCGCGTGGCGATGGAGGACGTGACGATAGGGGGCGAAACCATCGAGGAGGGCGACCGAATCTCCGTCTGGATGGGTTCCGCCAACCGCGACGAACGGAAGTTCGACGACGCCGACGAGTTCCGCGCCGACCGCGTTCCGAACCAGCACCTCGGATTCGGCTACAGCACGCACTACTGCCTCGGCGCGCCGCTCGCCCGACTCGAAGCCAAAGTCGCCCTCTCGGAACTGTTCTCGCGCGTATCGAACATCACGATTCCCGAGACGACGCTCGAACCGACGCGGAGTTCGTTCATCTACGGCGTCGATTCGCTCCCGATTCGGTTCGAGCAGAAGTAGTCCGTCTCCAGCGGTCTTCCAATTTTGTTCCACGTGCGGAGCGTCGGCTGTTATGGGTTAGCTATCGACAGTGGGAATCGTCGATCGGAACTCGGGGCGACTGAGTCGAGTGAAAAGACGGTATTTAAGCCGTCACCATCCAGGCCACCGAATCGTCTCTAAAGTACTGGACCGCCACTGCGCTTATTCATTCCCAAACCGTGTATTCGCTATGAGTGTTATCGCTGAATTTACGGTCCCAGCCGATGCTCTTGCGCTCTCAGAGACCCTCGAACAAGTGCCGGAGATGACCGTCGAAATCGAACGCGTCGTAGCCCATGACACGGACCGAGTGATGCCGTATTTCTGGATCCGAGGCGGCGATTACACCGAGTTCGAAGCGGTAGTCGACGACGACCCCACTACCCAGTGTATCACGAAACTCGATGAATACGAGGATGGAACGCTCTATCGGGCCGAATGGACACAAAATATCGAAAGTATCGTCTATGCGTACGTCGAAATCGGAGCGACCATCCTGGAAGCGACTGGCCGCGCGGATAATTGGGAACTTCGAATGCGATTCGATAACGAAGACCTCGTTGCCGAGTTCCAGGACTTCTGCCGAGAGAAGAACGTTCCCTTCAAATTACGCCGACTGTACCATCCCTCAGAGCCGAGGGGTGGCGGCCAGTACGGCCTTTCTCCGAAACAACGTAATGCCTTAGTTACGGCATTAGACCGTGGATATTTCGAGATTCCACGATCCGTATCGATGGGCGTGATAGCTGATGAGATGGGCATTTCACAACAATCATGTTCGAAGTTGTTACGCCGTGCCCATAGAAATATAATCACGAACGTATTAACAGTAAGCCATCCGGAGGATGAAAGCAGATCGTAATATATATCGGGCGTAAATACGCACCGCGAACATTTCCCGTTCTCTGATCTTTGTTCTCTCATGCCCGATGAACCGGAAGCCCTCTACAGAATTCTTGGTGACGTTGGTGGCCAGTCAGAAAAACGGTTATCGAAAACGCTCGCAGAGAGACAACCTGAATCTGCGTGTCTAGGCGATGTAGCCGACGCAATCGTTCGATGTAAAACGGAAACAGAACCGACGGAGGTACAAGCCGAACGCGAACGGATTTATGTCTCGCTGTCCCACCATCACGTGCCGAAGTCAATCGATGCGAACCTCGTCTCGTTCGATGTGTCGGAAAATCGTGTTGCCTTTCGTGAAAGTGACGAGGTCGCAATTCAGGAGGTGCTCCTCGAACGATGACTGGAACGATCGTCGAAATAACGGTTCCAGCCGCACAGTTTGCCCTCGAATACACGCTCAGTGAATTTGAGCACGTGACATTTGAAGTCGAACAGGTGGCCGCCACCAATCAAGACAGTCTGATGCCGTTCATGCGGGTTGAAACGACCGATCGTGTACGACTCGAAGAGGCGTTCGCCATCGACGACAGTGTCGATGGCTTCGAGCTAATCGCCACCTTCGAGACGGATTGTCTGTATAAATTCGACTGGGCCGACCGAATCGACCACCTGATTCGCGTGCTGGTCGATCAAAATGCGACGATTCAGACCGCGGTGGGGCAAACCGATCACTGGAACTTTCGACTCATCTTCGCTGATCGTGAAGCGGCCGCCAGTACCAACGAGTACTGCAAAGAGCAGGGTATCGACTTCGAAGTCAGGAACATCCAGGAGTTCGGCGACCGTGGTAGTAATCGATTCGGACTCACTGACTGTCAACGCACCGCGATTCAGCTTGCCGCTGATCGGGGCTATTATGAGGTACCACGCGAGGCCACAGCGGACGATCTCGCTGAGGAATTCGGGATCAGCCATCAAGCGCTCTCCGAACGACTCCGTCGTGCCCATGGAAGTTTGATTCAACATGTCCTCGGGATCAGAAATGAAAAACCGGACCCAGCAGAATCACCACCAGAGACTCACTCGGAGACGAGCGTGGACTAACAGCCACCTGTGATCCTATCATAGATCCTCATCAGTGACAGTGAACATATCGATTGTGAGTTCGTCACTCCTACCGATCGGTTCCGAACTATCGCTGTTGGTAGAGTAGGGTTGGCAAGTTTGTGTCGTTGCACTTCTCGTTCATTCTTCCGATTCGTTCGAGCAGGAGTGAGGATAGAATCGGTCGAGTGAGAGTTTATCCTCGTGGGAAGCCTCTCTACTATCATGAGCCTCGATGTAGCGACGCCCACCGCACCGACCATCTACCGGGAAGCACGGGACGAACAGTACGAGTCCGACGTGGACAAACGGGCCGACTTGCAGTCGTATCTGGACGACGAGGAGAACGCGTGGGAGGAGGGGTTCAGCGACTGGGCGGACGAGACCGCGCTCTCGGCCGACGACTACCGGGTCGCGCTCGACCTCGGGTTCATCGAGGAGTTCGACTTCTACTGGAGTCCAGAACGGGAGGAAGTCGAGTACGAGACGCCCGAAATCCCGGACGACTGGGAAGACAAGGAGCGATACGAGGAGGTGGATTCGTGGTCGACCGTCTCGGCCATCAACGAGGAGTTGGACGAACTCGGGGAGACGGTCGCGGGACTCCTCACCGACTACTACGTCGAATGGGGGAGCGAACGCGACATCGTGGAGACGTTCGGCGACCAGTACAACGGTCGGGACGATGCGATGCCGGAGAACATCCGCGAGGACAGTCGCTACGAGGAGGATTAAGACGGGGAATCGATTCCGAAGCGTGACGAGGACTCCTCTTCTCGGATGTGAAGCGTCGTGCGGACGGGCGGATAGTCGTCGAGCGAGAAGCGGACGACGACGAGGTCGTCCGCGACCGTTGCGAGGTCGTCGACGGTCGGCGTTTCGTCGCCCGTGATTTTCAATCCGAGCCACTTCGCTCGCTCGATACCGTAGCGGACGAGGGCGCTCCGGACGAATTCGGCGATATCACGCGCGTCGGTGATGGCGAGTCCGGTCGCCTTTCGGCGATACCCACGAAGCCAGATGGTCGCGGGATGTTCCTCGCGAAAGTTCTTCCACCAGTTGCTCTGCTGACGAAGCGTGGTCGCGATGAGGGTGTCACCGCGACGGTCGTAGGCGACGGGCGTGGTGTAGCGGGTCCCCGAATATCGACCGACGTAGGAGAGGAGCATGAGTCGGTCGCTCACCAGCCAGTGAAGCTTCGAACGGAGCAACCGCCGCAGGACGGGGTTGGCGACGTACTTTTCGGCGAGAAAAAACGGGGTTGGCGGGGCCCGAAGTTCGACCGACGGCTCCGACTCGTCCGGACCAGTCGTGTCGTCAGTCGGCATGAACGTTCCTCCGTCCCCACGGGACGTAATTCCTGCGACTGAATGCCATACAAATCGATGGACGAGTGGCGGCTTAAATCGTCCGTCGGACGAACGGCGTGGTTCCGGAATTCACACAGCGCGGCGATACTGTCGGGGCCATTCGACGCGGTCTTCGGCGTCGAGTTCCGCCGCGGCGTGGAGCGTGAAGTACGGGTCACGGAGATGCTCGCGGCCGATGATCGCGAGGTCGCCCCGACCGTTTCGGATGAGCGCGTCCGCCTGTGCTGGTTCGGTGATGCCGCCGACAGCGCCGACGGGGATGTCGGTATCCTCGCGGATTCGCTCGGCAAACGGGACCTGGTAGTTCGGGCCGGGATTCGGTATCTGCTGGTCGGGGTGCAGTCCACCCGCGCTCACGTCGATGAGATCGGCACCCAGGTCGTGGAGTTCCTCGGAGAGGTGAACCGAGTCCTCGATGGTCCACGATTCCCGGTCCGGCAGCCAGTCGGTCGCGGAGATGCGAACGAAGACGGGTTTGTCGTCGGGCCACACCTCGCGGACCGCTTCCGTGACTTCCCGAACGATTCGGGTTCGGTTCTCCAGACTGCCGCCGTACTCGTCCTCGCGGCGGTTCGTGACCGGCGAGAGGAACTCGTGGAGGAGGTAGCCGTGCGCGGCGTGAACTTCCGCGATCTCGAATCCGGCGTCGAGCGCTCGCTCGGCCGCCGACGCGAACGAATCGACGACGGTTGCGATGTCGTCGGTCGTCATCTCGCGCAGTTCCGGCGGCGTGTCGTCGTACGGCCACGGTTCGGGACTCGGCGCGATGGTTTCCCACCCATCGTCGTCGGGTTGGAGGGGTTGGTTACCATCCCATGGGCTGGTCTTGCTCGCTTTGCGGCCCGCGTGGGCGAGTTGAATCGCCGGAAGCGCACCACGGTCGCGGATGAATTCGGCGGTCGGAGCGAGCGCGTCGGCGTGCTCGTCGCTCCAGATGCCGAGGTCGTCCGGCGAGATTCGACCGCGCGGTTCGACGGCGGTCGCTTCGGTCATCACGATGCCAGCACCACCCGTGGCGCGGCTTCCGAGGTGCACGTGATGCCAGTCGGTAGCCAGCCCGTCACCGGCACAGGAGTACTGACACATCGGCGACACCATCACACGGTTTCGCGCCGTCGATTCTCGAAACGTGACGCTACTGAACAGGTCGTCGGTCATCGGTTTTCGATAGGGGTTGGATGCTTTAAACAGCTACAAACGCCGCCGGATTTGCCGACTCTTCCTCCCGACGTAATCCGAAAACTTATCATACTTTAGGTATTGTGTCCGGAACAATGGACGAGCGTGGCGAAAACAGTGCCGAGACAGGGGAAACTGCTGTAACCTTTACTCGGGAGCTGGAGCGGCTCAAGCGCAGGGGATGTGGTCTCTTGCTCGTTGGTCCGAAACCCGCCATGCACCGGGCGTGCGACCGTCTTCTCGGAGATGCCACGGCCGAGCCACGGCGACGGGTGTTCGTTCGAACGGCCGGAAAACCCTCCCAGATACACACGCCGAGCGACGACGCCACGGGGCCGAAGGCAGACACCAACGCGAACGCGAACGCCAGCGACGTGAAGATTATCGAACAACCGACCGCCGTTCGAAGCACCTCGACGACATCGAGCACGGAGAACCTCCCCGACAGAACCGTGCTCGAAACCGATGGCCTCGCCGAACTCGGCATCGAAATTTCGAACGCGATAGACGAGTTCGAACGCGAGAGCGGGGCACTCTCGTCGGGGGAACTCCGCGTCTGTCTCGACTCGCTCACGCCGTTGGTCGAGACGCACGACCACGAGTCCCTCTTTCGGTTTCTCCACGTGTTGACCGGCCGCATCAAAACCGTCAACGGAATGGGTCACTTCCACCTCCCGGCGGAGATGGATTCGAGGGTCGTCCGCACCCTGCTTCCCGTTTTCGACGCCGCCATCGAACTTCGAATGATCGGCAGCGACGTGGAACAACGATGGCATTTGGTCCAACGGAACGTGACGACCGAGTGGCTATCGCTCTGAAGCGGCCGTTTCTCGTTCGGTTTCGATTCGCTTTTGATTCGGTTTCGATTCAGAATTCCGGCGGCAGATGACCGACGCTCCCAACAGTACGTACTACCCTCACCGTTTTCATCCACTCCTCACCGCTTCTATCCCCTTCTCCTCACCGTTTTCATCCACTCCTCACCGCTTCTATCCCCTTCTCCTCACCGTTTCCATCCACTCCTTACCGCTTCTATCCCCTCCTCGCTCACCGTTTTCATCCCTCTCCAAACCCGTGCCAACTCGGACGATAGTTGGTGGTTGATTCGCGTGACTAATCAACAATATAACACTGGAATCATCGTGTGGATAACAACGGAATTATCATGTTGATCCTTGGGTTGGGTATCGATTTTGACACGCGACCGAGGTTGACATCTGTTCAGTTTTCGTCACTATCGAGATGAATCTGATTTCGGCCGAATACATCGTCCACTCGGTTCGAGAGCGGGTTTCGAACAAGTGGTCGGTGTTCTGAAAACAGCTCCGAATCGATCCAAAACGAGTCGTTTGTCGTATTTCTGGGGTAGCGTTCCGTTGTCGAATCGATAAAAGCAAACTTCCGGTGTTAATCCGGTTGTGAGTAAATAATTTACCTACTGAGTCCCAAGGTGTAACCATGTCACAGAAACCGATTCATCGACGGGAGCAACTCTACATCGATGGTGAGTGGCTAGACGCCGACGGCACCCTCGACGTTACCGACCTCGCGGACGGTGGCGTCTTCGCGGAAGTCGCCGCAGCGGACGCCGAGCAGGCTGATAAAGCGCTCGCCGCCACGGAACGGGCAGAGGCCGAAATGCGCGAAACCACCATTCCACAGCGCGCCGAGTGGATGGAGGAAATCGCGGACGGACTCCTCGAACGAAAGGAGGAACTGGCCGAAGTGATCGTGCGCGAAGCCGGTAAGCCGATTTCGAGCGCTCGCGGCGAAGTCGAGAGCGCGGCCGAGCGCTTCCGCCGTGCGGCGGAAGAGGCCCACGACCTGCAGGGTGAGTTCCGCAAAGGGACGACCGGCGGCCACGAAGGTTGGGAAGCGATCCTCAAGCCGGAACCGGTCGGAACGATTCTGGCGATTACGCCGTACAACTACCCCCTTGCGACGACCGCGCTGGAAGTCGCACCAGCGCTCGCGGCGGGTAACTGCGTCATCCTCAAACCGGCCAGCAAGACGCCGGTCAGTGCGGCGATTCTGGCCGACGTGATCTCCGACCTCGACCTTCCCAAGGGGGCGTTCAACTTCACGCCTGGACGCGGGAGCGAAATCGGCGACCTTCTCGTCGGCGACAACCGTATCAACATGATCACGATGACCGGCAGCAGCGCGGCCGGAAAACACGTCGCACGCAAGAGCGGGATGGTCAACCTGCACATGGAACTCGGCGGCAACGCGCCTGCCGTCATCTTCCCGGACGCGGACCTCTCGGAAGTCGCCGGTGCCTGTGCGAAAGGGTCGCTGAAGTACGCCGGACAGCGCTGTTCGGCCGTCAGCCGAGTGCTCGCGCACGAGAGCATCCACGACGACGTCGTCGACCGAATCGACGCCGCGATGGACGAGTGGACCGTCGGCGACCTCTTCGACGAGGACACCCAGATGGGACCGCTTATCAGCGAGAGTCAAGCCGAATGGGTGGAAGAACTCGTCGAAGATGCCGTCGAGAAGGGTGCCGACCTCGTTCGCGGTGGCGACCGAGATGGTCAATTCTTCGAACCGACGCTGTTGGCGAACGTCCCACACGACGCTCGAATCATCCACGAGGAACAGTTCGGTCCCGTCGCTGCGGTCACGACGTTCGAGACCGAGGAGGACGCCATCGAAATCTCGAACGGCGGTGACCTCGCGTTGGACGCGGCCGTGTTCACGGACGACTACGACCGTGCACGACGGATGGCCGACAAACTCGACGCCGGGGCAGTCCGGATCAATGGCGCGCCTAGCCACGGACTCGGTGACATCCCGTTCGGCGGGAACAAGGGTTCGGGAATCGGTCGGCAGGGTCTCAACCTGACGATCAAAGAGATGGTCCGACACAAGAGCATCATCCTCTAAATTCGACGGAAGAGAATCTGCCGCTAAATCTGATTTCGTTGATTTTCCAACGGTCGTCGTTCCGGGCGGTAGTAACGTCTCATCGGAGCGTAGCCATGGCTGTTTTGACACAGGAACGCCATCAGGGAACCCCGTCGTTCCGCTGTGTCTGACGGGCACGAAAATCGGGATATTCCCTCCGTTCCGCGGAACAGGCCGAAATTCAAAACTGGTTTTTTACGCGTCGTTCCGCTTTTTTCTGTGATTATAGGGAGGACACCCCTCCGAATCGAAGAGACGGGCAACCCCGTCGTTCCGCTGTCTTTTGGTGGGCCAAATCGGTGTTTTGACCCCCACCGTCGTTCCGCTGTTTGTTCCCGTGTTCCAAAAATGAGCCATATTAGTAGAACAATGTGAAAAGAGAAACCAGTCAAGTTCGGCACCGAAGGGTCCGGTGCCGAAACTGATCGGTTCGATCGGTTCGGCTCACCTGTTAGCGGAGATGTGGTATTGTCGTTGGCGGAGATGTGGTATTGTCGTTGGACGGAACGTCTATCTTGGACGTGATCAATGCGGATTCTCATCTCACCAAACCCCATCGTTCCGCTGTTCATTCCACACCGATGCTCCGATTGACCGTTCGGTCGTGGTCAGTTCTCCACCGAACGTTGCTGTACAGCTACCCCGTCGTTCCGTTGTCTTTTGTCACCCTCAGTTCCGAAATTGACGATTTAGTGGGGCTCGTGTCAGGATTTTGTTCTCCCACCCCATCGTTCCGCTGTTTTTTGATACCGAATTGCAGGAAATAGTTCGGATTCGTCGTCCCTATCCGTTTGATTGGACCCCGTCGTTCCGCTGTTCGTCGTGCTACGAGAGCGGTGGGACACCGATCCGCTAGCCGTTGAAAAGAGACGATTGTCGAAAAGTGAGGATGCAGGTGAAAGAGAAGTTCCAACACCAATGGAAGGAGACCGGTTCCAACATTAGTGTGAAACGGCACCAACGTCAGTACAGGATACCGACTCGGTGGCGACTGTACTAAGTTTGTCTCCGAGGGAGGTGGTCGCTCGTCGCGGAATATGCCACACCCAGGACATTGAGTGGCATGGAACATACACCGTCGTTCCGCTGTCTTTCTCAAAAGGTTATTCGCTCGTCCCGGGTTTTACCGACTTGAACGGTAGTTCTTCCCCACCCCACCGTTCCGTTGTTCTTCATAGTCATGGGGAGTGACGAAGCAAAGGGACATTTCCGATGTTTCCTTTGTCAACGTAGATTTATAAACACCCCCACCCCTCGATTCCGCTGAACTCCACGTCGAAGGTGGGTCGACGAAAATACGACGTCGACGAACGACCGGGAGCCGAATATCATTCATCGACTATATCGGTGAAATAGTCGATTTAGTCTAGTTTACGGATGTTGTTGTGATGATATCGACTTGAATCTTCCCATTCTAGAAACCCCATCTTCCCCCACCCCACCGTTCGTTCCTCACTCAGCGGAATCGAGGGGTGGGGGTGTTATTTAAGCAATCGGAACAGAAGAAACACCGGAATCAGAGGAACGGCTGGTTTACCGTGTCTTTTCCTCGACACCGTTCCCGACGTATCACACGAGAACGGGTGGCTCGGGTAGGCTATGTCCGTTTTCCACCATTCAGATGAAACTCAGGAATCAAAGGAACGGGTGGTTCGGAAGGGTTATGCCACTCCTCCGTTTGCGATGGAATAATGGGTTCATTCGAATTTGTTCGCGAACATTCTCCGTACAAAAATCGTGAAGCACTGTTGGACGATTACACGCCCGACACGCTGGTGGGACGGGATTCCGAGTTGGAAGAATATCACGGTGCGCTCCAACCCGCGATTTACGGGGAACAACCGGACAACATCTTCCTCTACGGGAAAGCCGGTGTGGGGAAAACCGCCGCAACGCGATTCTTGCTGAACAAACTGGAGAACAACGCCGACGAGTACGACGACCTCGACATCTTCACCGAACTGGTCAACTGCGACGGTCTCAACTCCAGTTATCGCGTGGCGAGCCACCTCGTGAATACTCTTCGGGACCCCGCGAACCGAATCAGCGAGACCGGCTATTCGCGCTCGCAGGTGTACGAACTCATGTGGGACGAACTCGACAGCCACGGCGGAATCATCCTCCTCGTACTGGACGAAATCGACCACTTGAAGGACGACAGCATCCTCTATCAACTCTCGCGTGCACGCGAAAACGGCAACCTTACCGAAGCCCGGATCGGCCTCATCGGAATCAGCAACGACCTCACGTTCCGTGACGGACTCTCACCGAAAGTCCGTTCCTCGCTCTGTGAGCGGTCCATCTCCTTTTCGACCTACGACGCGAACGAGCTCCGCGCGGTCCTCGACCAGCGCCGGGAAGTCGCGTTCAAGGACGACGTGCTGACCGACGACGTGATCCCCCTCTGTGCGGCGTTCGGCGCACAGGAATCCGGCGACGCGCGAAAGGCACTCGACTTGCTTCTGAAGGCAGGCGACCTCGCTCGCGAGGAAAACGCCGCTCGCGTGTCGGAAGAACACGTTCGACGCGGTCGCGACCTGCTCGAACGCGAGCAGGTCGCTCGTGGTATCGCCGATTTGAACGATCACGAGCGACTGGTCGTCTACGCGCTCGCGACGCTCGAAGCGGAAGGTGAGACGCCCGCCCGTTCCCGGGAGATTTACTCCCGATACAAGGCGCTCTCGGTGACCGCCCAGCGCGAAGCCCTGACCGCTCGCTGGCTTCGCGAGCACCTGGACGACCTCGCGATGCTCGGAATCCTCTCGGTTTCGGAGATCAACGAAGGTTCCGCGGGTGGAAAGTATCGCGAATACGCGCTTCAGCAGGACCTCGCGGTCGTGTTGGACGCGCTGGAAGAAACCCTCGAAGCGATGGGGGTTCACACGAGCGTCAAGGGCTACGTATAACGGACGATACCCGAGCCTTCAGACGTACTCTTCAATTTCGGCCTCTACCGACGCAGCTTTTTCTTCTATCGATTTCCGCTCGAAGTACGCCACCTCGACGACGACGACGACGATCGTAATGATGGCGACCGTCCAGAACACCGAGTTCTCCGCCGTGTAGAGGTGCCAGACCAGTGCGACGATGGTCGCTATCGCGCCGACGGTCCCGATGGCGGGAACGATTGCCGTCTTCAGGTCGTCGCTGCTCCGATTTTTCAGCGCCAGATAGCTCGCGGCCCCGAAGATGGTGATGAATGCGAGGGATGCGAACGACGATATCCCGTTGAGACTCCCGACGACGGTGAACGCCGCCGTCAGCGTCCCGAGAATGACCAACGCTCGAACCGGTTCGCCGCCGCCGTTGGCACCGATCTGTGCGGGAAGATAGTCCTCGGTTACCATCTCGCTGAGGAGGCGCGAGGAACTGAACAGCGTCGCGTTGATGGCGCTCCCGGTCGAGAACAGCGCGGCGATCGAGATGAGAACGAATCCGATCTGCCCGAGGAACGGCCTCGCAGCCACTGCCAGCGCTGTTTCCGCGTTTTGCTTGATGACGTGTGGGGGCACGAGGTTCGTCGTGACGATGGCGACGATGATGTAAATCGCCGTTACGCCGACGATGGAGATGTAGATCGCCTTTCGTATCGTCTCGGCCGGATCCTTGATGCTGTCACGGTCGAACAACAGCAGTTCCCAGCCTTCGAACGCGACGAACGAGAGCGCCGCCGCGATGACCGGACCGACGCCGAGTTTCGCGAACCCGGTGTGGAGCTTTCCATTTTTGTATCCGTAATAGAGACCACCGAAGCCGAACAACAGCAGTATGAGTACTTTCAACCCGACGAGCACGTCTTCCGTTCGGCCGGACGCGTGTGCGCCGAGCACGTTCAGACCGACGAACAGGACGATGACGAGTCCGGAGACGAACGGCCGTGCCGGAATACCCGCGATCCTCGTGAGGCCGACGAGTTCGGTGAAGTAGCCGCCGAACGCGTAGGAGTACATCGCCATCGTGCCGATGTAGCCGACGATAAAGGTCCATCCCGTCATCCCCGCCAGTTTCGTACTTCCGGTGAACCGCTCGATGTAGGTGAGCGGCCCACCACCGTCGTTCGAGAGTTTGCCCAAACGAACGAACGAGTAGCCCGCGGCCATCGCGATGATCCCCGCGACGATAAACGCGAGCCATGCCAGTGTGTCCGCAGCGGCCGCTACGACGCCGAGAACGGCGAAAATACCGCCACCAACCATCCCACCCACCGCCATCGAAATCGATTCGGTCAACCCGATCTTTTCGGACGCCATATATCACCACCGGCGTTCCAGCATATCAATAGTACCGAAAACCTGTCGATTAAATCACCAGAGGGGGCGGACAAATAGTCGATGACTCCCGGTCGTCCGAACGGGGCGGATACCCACACCGACCGATTTTCGCTGGATGGGAACCGTGGGGTAATCGCACCCTTATCCGGTCGATATTCGGTTGTCGTGATTACCGTCACGAAACGATGGCCCGTCGTTCGCGTGCCGCCGTTTCACGATACGAACGATAGTCGTCGTTTATTGGCTCTCGCCAATCGTTTGTGGGCATGTCTCGCGACAGATCGATCAGCCAGACACGACGACAGTTCTTGACGATGACAGGCGGTACGCTCGTCGGTATGACGGCCGTGGGGGCCGCTCAGCAGAACGGACATCGAATGGACGAATCGTTCCAACTGGGTGGGCGCGTTCAAGGGTGGCAGGGGAGAGCCCCGAACTCCATCAAAGGGCAGAAGAACCCGACGCTGAAGCTCCAGACCGGACAGGTGTATCAGGTGACGTGGACGAACATGGACGGCCAACCGCACGATTTCGCCCTCCAGGATTCCAACGGGAACAACCTCAAAGTCATCTATCCGAACGTACGGACGAACGAGAACGGCGGTGGGGGCGACAGTATGGGGAACGGCGGCGGAAACATGGGTAGCGGCAGCACAAAACCGCCGAAAAACGCCATCAGCAAGACGAAAATCGTTCAGAAGAAGGGCGCGACGCAGACTCTCCGGTTCGTCGCCACGAGCGAGATAGAGAAGTACTACTGCACCGTCCACCCGACGACGATGGTCGGGAAGGTACGGACGAGCGGCAAAGGTGGTTCGGGTGGAAGCGGCGACCATAGCGGTCACAACGGGGACCACATGGGTGGAAACGGTCACGATGGCGACCACAGTGGCGGAAGCGGTCACAACGGAGACCACATGGGTGGAAACGGTGACCATAGCGGGAACGATGGAGGTCACATGGGAGACGGTCACAACGGTGGGAGCAACACCGACCACGACGGCGACGGAAACTAACGACGTCCCTCGATTTTTTTCGACTCGTCGTACTGGCAACCAGAACTATCGGACATCCCCTCGAACGATGTGCATGAACGCGAAGACCGGGTACGTTACCCAAACCGGCATGGAGTACGAGGAGGCGTTCGACATCGCAAGTGACCTCGATTTCGACTACGTGTAGTTAATGATGGACGGCACGCTCTCGGTCGAAATGTTCACCCTCGACTACGGCTACATGGGGACGAGCAAGACGTATCTGGACGAACTGCTGTAGGCGCTGTGTCGCACCGAACAGTTGCTTTCCATCGGAAGGACCGAAATCGCCGTTTCGACGGACGTGACGTTCTGGTATTCTTTCATGTAGTGTCCGACGTCGGAAGTAAATCCTTTCCTACTAGCCCGTCCACGAAAAACCATGTCGAACTCATCGACGCCACGGATTCTCGTCTCCGGCGAGACGCTTATCGATTTCCTCCCCGAACGACCCGGCCCGCTCTCGGAGGTACCGACGTTCGAGCGCCGTCCGGGTGGTGCGCCCGCGAACGTCGCGGTGGCACTCTCCCGACTGAACGAGACGCCGTGGTTCTGGACGCGAATCGCCTGCGACCCGTTCGGCGACTACCTCTCGAAGGTGCTCGATGTGGACCTTCCGGATCGGTTCGTGGAGCGCGACGCGGACGCGAAGACGACGCTGGCGTTCGTTACCCACGACGAGACGAACGACCGGGCGTTCACCTTCTACCGCGACGAGACGGCTGACACGCGACTGCAACCCGGTGGGGTGTCGGACGAGGCGCTCGCCGAGGTCGATTGGGTGTACGTCGGCGGCGTGATGCTGGCGAGCGATCCGGCGCGAACCGCGACGTTCGACCTCGCCGAACGCGCCAACGAGGCGGACTGTTCGGTGATCTTCGACCCGAACGCGCGTCCGGAACTCTGGTCCGAGGGCGGCGGCGCGGACGAAGGGGTCGAATTTGCTGAGGCCGTGGACGAAATGCTGTCCCTCGTGGACGTCGTGAAGGCGACGCCTGAGGACCTCGAAATGGCTGGATTCGACGGCGAGGATGCGGCCTCGCTCGCGGCGAGCGTCTGCGAGGCGGGGCCACACACGTGCCTCCTCACGCTCGGTGGGGACGGTGCCCACGCGCACGCGAGCGACGATGCACCGTGGGAGGCGGGGTCCGCGACTCACGGGGGCTACGACGTGTCAGTCGTCGACACGACCGGCGCTGGGGACGCCTTTACCGCCGGGGCGCTCGCGGCGCTGGCCGACGACGAATCGGGCGGTTCGCTCGACGCGGTCCTCGAATTCGCCAACGCCGTGGCCGCCCTGACGACCACCGAACCCGGCGCGATGACGGCGCTGCCCGATCGCGCCGCAGTCGCCGAATTACGAGAATCGTAATCAAAACGGCGGGATTCGTAACGTCACTTTTAAGCATCCTTCGGAAAATCGGAGAGTAGAGTACGTTCAACGAGCTATGAGTGACAGCACAGGCGAGACGACCGGGGATTCGGCGCTCGAAGAGGCGTCGTTCGTGGAGTATGGTATCGAAGAGAAACCGCCGCTGGGGGAATCGGTCCTGCTGGGATTCCAGCACTATCTGACGATGATCGGGGCGAACATCGCGGTGCCGCTGGCGCTGGCTGGCGCGATGAAGATGCCGCCAGCACAGACGGCCCAGTTCATCGGGACGTTCTTCGTCGTCTCCGGAATCGCGACGTTGGCCCAGACGACGTTCGGCAATCGCTACCCCATCGTGCAGGGAGCGACGTTCTCGATGCTCGCACCCGCGCTCGCCATCATCGGCGTCATCGGCGCGGGGTGGCGCGTAACCCTGCTCGAACTGCAGGGCGCAGTCATCGCGGCCAGTGCGGTCGAGGTGTTGGTCGGCTATCTCGGCTTGATGGGTCGACTGAAAAAGCACCTCTCGCCGGTCGTCATCGCGCCGACCATCGCGCTCATCGGTCTGTCGCTGTTCAGCGTTCCACAGATCACCGCTTCCAACCAGAACTGGTTGCTCGTCGGTCTCACGCTCGGCCTCATCGTCCTCTTCTCGCAGTATCTCGACAACCATCGCGCGTTCCGCCTGTTTCCCGTCCTCCTCGGCGTCATCACGGCGTGGGCAATCGCGTTCGTGCTCTCGTACACGGGCGTCTACACGCCGTCGAATCCCGGCTACGTGGACTACATGAGCGTCGTTCACGCCAACCTCTTCCAGCCGGTTATGCCCCTCCAGTGGGGGATGCCGCGCTTCACGCTTCCGTACATCGTCGGCATGTTCGCGGGTGTCGTCGCCTCCATGATCGAGAGCTTCGGCGACTATCACGCCGTGGCCCGCCTGTCGGGCGTCGGCGCGCCGAGCAAGAAGCGCATCGACCACGGTATCGGAATGGAAGGTCTCGCCAGCGTCTTCGCCGGACTCATGGGTACCGGCAACGGTTCGACCTCCTACTCCGAGAACATCGGCGCGATCGGCCTGACTGGCGTCGCCTCGCGCTACGTCGTCCAGATCGGTGCCGTCGTCATGCTCATCGTCGGGTTCGTCGGCTACTTCGGCCAACTCGTGGCGACGATTCCGAGCCCCATCGTCGGCGGCCTGTTCATCGCCATGTTCGGCCAGATTTCGGCCGTCGGGCTCTCGAACCTGAAGTACGTCGATCTCGATTCCTCGCGTAATCTCTTCATCGTCGGTCTCGCTACGTTCTCGGGGCTCGCCATCCCGGCGTACATCGGGAACATCGACGCTGCGGCATTCCAGCAGGGAATGCAGGGCGTGTCAGTGCTCGGCCCCGCTCTCGGGACCGACATCGTCTCGAACACGCTATACGTTGTCCTCGGAACGGGGATGGCCGTCGGCGGTCTCGTCGCGTTCGTGCTCGACAACACGGTCGAGGGAACCCGCGAGGAACGCGGCCTCGAAGCGTGGGAGTCCATCACGGAGGACGAGGGCGACTTCAAGAGCGCGTTGGAGCGGTTCGAATCGAAATCAGGTTCCGACTCGACACGGGCCGACTGAACCGTCGAATCAACACGCTCGACGCGACCGATTGAACGACGGAAACGATCGATCCGGCCCACAACCTTTTATTCTGACGAATCGTGAGTAGGGGTAGCACCCATCACGGGTGAAACCCATGACGACGAACGAATCGGAGTCCACGACGGAATCGTCCCCACGCGGATCGTCCACCGCAGAATCAACCCCGAAGTCGGAAGTCGAAACGCTCCGTGAAGAACTCGAAGCGACGAAGGACCGCCTGCGTATCGTCGAACAGAACGTCAAGTGGATGGCTCAACACCAAGCCGTCGAAACCGGAAAGAGCGTCTGTCCGTCCTGTAATTCGAACGGGTCGCTGCGAGTCGAACGAACCGCGACAGGCAAGAAAACGGTCTCGTGTCGCAACTGTGGTGATCGGCTCATCTGACGACGATACGACGCGTCCGCGGTCCGTCGCAATCCACAAAGAGGATGGACTGCCACGTCCCGAGCAGCAACTCGCCGTCTTCGACGGGCACGGTGACGTGTTCTCCGAGCAACATCGAGCGGAGATGGGCGTCGGCGTTCCCGTCCAACTGGTCGTGACTATAGTCGTCACCCCGAGGGACGAGGCGTGACAGGAGGGTTTTGAAGTCCGAGCGGAGTCGGCGCTCGTTTTCGTTGACGACCACGCCAGCGGTCGTATGGGGGACGAAGACGGTACACGTCGTTTCGGTGTTCTCGGCGTGTTCGGCCACTCGATCCGTGATGTCGATGATGTCCACGTGCTTCGAAGTGGTAACCTCGAATTCCATGGCTCGGTTTCGACGTTCGATCATAAAACGCTTCGCTGAACGACGGTAAAAAAGAGGGGGCGCTGCGGCCGTCGAACGGGCGCTTCGAACGCTGTCGGTGTGTTCACTGGTCACAAACAAAACATATCTTGATCGAAAGGTACTTTGGCTGGTTTGTTATTCGTGGCAATATATGTTGGATGATGTGTCTAGAAGACAATATATTCGTCTCGCGGGAGGTTCCCTTCCCGCAATCAGCGGTCTCGCTGGTTGTCTCGGTGGGGAACTGAACCAGCAACCGATCCGCGTCGGTGCACTCCTTCCGCTTTCGGCCTCGGGCGCTTTCGGTACGGTGGCGAAACACCACCGTCGCGCCATCGAGGCGGCGGTCGCGGATATCAACGATGCTGGCGGGCCGCTCGACCGGAAACTCGATCTCACGGTCGGTGACAGCGAACTCGACCAGTCGGCCGCAAAGACGGCGTTCGACTCGTTCGTGGACGACGACGTCGTCGGATTCGTCGGCCCCGTCACCACGGATATCTCGATGTCCCTCGCCGACGACCTCACCCGGGAGCGGATTATCGCCATCAGTCCGTCGAGCACGTATCCGGACCTCGCGACTGCGGCCGTACGGGACGGAACGAAGTACTTCGCTCGGACCGCCGCCAACGACGTCCAACAGGCGCGCGTGATGGCGAAGATACTCGACGACGACCACTACGTGGCCGCCGATACCGTCGCCATCGCGCACGCCGACAACGATTTCGGGACGGGGCTTGCGACGGCCATCGACGAGCGCATCTCCGGCGAGACGGTCGCGACCGTTCCGTTCACACCCGGAAAGGACGACTACTCGAAGCGGGTCGAGACGGTCGTCCAGTCCGAGGCCGACGCCGTCGCGTTCGTCAGCGAACCCGGTAATACGGCGATGCTCGAACAGCTAATCAGCTACCCGTATTACGGCGAGTCCGTCCTCAGCGAGGGACTCATCCCGGAGAACGTTCCGCTGTACATGAACAACATGTACAGCGCGTCGGTCGCAACCGAGCGGACGTCGAGTTCCATCGAACTGTCACAAAAACTCGACGATATCACACCGCTCGCACCCTACACGCAACACGCCTACGACGCCGCGTTCCTTCTCGGCCTCGCGATAGAACAAGCGGGA
Source organism: Haladaptatus sp. AB643 (assembly GCF_024136975.1). Lineage (NCBI taxonomy): Archaea > Methanobacteriati > Methanobacteriota > Halobacteria > Halobacteriales > Haladaptataceae > Haladaptatus > Haladaptatus sp. AB643. Next base: position 60,531 of record NZ_JAMYJW010000014.1, on the reverse strand, counting down.
GAGGCGGATGCGACCGCCATTAGCGACTCCCTCGTTTCCGTTTCCGGCGGGGTCGGGCAGACCGTCACCGTCGGCGAGTTCGAGCGGGCGAAGACGATCATCTCCGCGGGCCGAGCGGTGAACTATCGGGGCGCGTCGGGACCGGTCGATCTGAACGACGACCTCGAACCGCTGGACTCGTACGTGATCGAACGCGTGACCGATTTCGAACTCGATGAACTGGAACTACTGCGTGCGTGGGTTTTCGAGGAGGAGTCGACGGAATGACCGACTCCGACCCCTCGCGCCGAAAACGGGTTTCGGCGCGCCTACGACGGGTCGTGCCGTTCAGAATCCGTCGAAGCTACGCGGCGCGGTTCGGTGCGGTGTTGTTCGCCATCCTCGTCCTCATCGCCGCCAGCGGGGCCTACATCCACTTCGATACGAAAAGCCTCGTGGCGGGCCAAACGGACAAGGATATACGAAACGCCGCGCAAATCGAAGCCGACTCGCTCGACGCGTGGGTTTCGAAGAAACGCTCGACCGACCGTTTCCTCGCCTCGGTGATCGGCAAGGAGACGTCGAACACCGACCGACAGACGTTCATCGAAAAGCAGTTGGTGGACATGCCGTCCGATGTCCAAGCGATCCATTACTTCGATCGGAACGGCACCGTACTGGCGAGCACCGACGAGCAGTTGGTCGGGACGCGAGTCGGCGTCTCGGACGCGGTGTGGGCGAACCAGTCGCTCATGTTTCCGACGCGGGACACGGTCCGCATCACGTCGCCGTACGAGGCGAACGGCGAACCGGTGACCTCGTTCGTGACACCGACTACGGATTCGTCCCGTCTGGTTATCCTCACGGTGTCCCTGTCGGAACGCTCTCACCTTCTCTCGTCGCCCACGACGACCGGTGACGTGACCATCGTCAACGGGCAGGGGACGGTCCTCCTCGACAACCGAAACGTCGGGCTGATGAACTCGTCCCCGGGCGTGTTCGATTCGGCCATCGAGAACGGGTTGGCCGGTCACAGCGACATTCAACATGTGTCCACCAACGGATCATCGTCGGTGATGGCCTACACGCCGGTTATCGGCACGGATTGGGTGTTGCTGTATCACGTACCCAAGAGAACCGCGTTCGCACTCCAGACCCACGTCACGAAGAATATCGGGATTCTGGTGTTGATGGCGATCCTCTCGCTGTTGGCGGTCGGTCTCACTATCGGTCGCGGGACGGCGAAATCCCTCGAATCCGTCTCCGAAACGGCCGACAAAATCGCGGCGGGCGAACTCGACGCCGACCCGCCAGAGACGAACCGGGAGGACGAGATGGGGCAGTTGTACGGATCGTTCGAGTCGATGCACGGCTATCTGAACACGGTCGCGGATCAAGCCGACGCGCTCGCACGACAGGAGTTCGACGCGCCGGTGTTGGACGAATCGGTTCCCGGCGCGTTCGGCGAGACGCTCGAACGGATGCGCGACGACTTGCGGACGATGGTCACCGACCTCGAACGCTCCCGCGCCGAAGCGGAGGAGGCGAAAGCGGACGCCGAGGCGGCCCAAGCGGATGCCGAAAAAGCGCAGACCGAGGCGGAAGCCGCACAGGCGGATGCGGAACGGCTCAACGCGGCGCTCGACCGGAAAGCCGTCGAGTTCAGCGACGTGATGGAAGCGGCCGCCGACGGCGACCTCACCCGGCGGATGTCGACCGAGAGTCCCACCCAGTCGATGACCGACATCGCGGAGGGATTCAACGAGATGATCGACGAACTCGAAGCGACGATTCGTAGCGTCAACGAGTTCGCCGAGGACGTCGCGGCCGCGAGTCAGGAGGTGACCGCGAGCACCAACGAAATCGAGCGGGCGAGCGAGCAGGTGACGGAATCGACGCAGATGATGTCGGACGGGGCAGTCGAACAGTCCGACCGCCTCGAACGGACGTCCGGGGAGATGGCCGAACTGTCGGCGACAATCGAGGAGGTCGCCGCGTCCGCCGAACAGGTGGCACAGTCGGCCCGGCGGACCGAGGCGCTCGGGCAGGACGGTCGCGAGGCGGCATCCGACGCCATCGGAAAGATGTCCGTTATCGAATCCGGAACGAACGAAGTGGTCGATGGGATGGAAGAACTGGCGGTCGAAATCGACCGTATCAGCGACATCGTGGACCTCATCCGTTCCATCGCCGACCAGACGAACATGCTCGCGCTGAACGCCAACATAGAAGCGGCGAACGCCGACGGCGATACGGAAGGGTTCGAAGTCGTCGCAAACGAGGTCAAGGAATTGGCGAACGAGACGAAGGAGGCGGTCGTCGATATCGAACGGCGAATCAACACGGTGAGCGAGCAGGCGAACGTGACCGTCGAAAACGTACAGGAAACCCGTGAGGCGGTGGTCGACGGGTCCGATACCGTTCGCGAGGCACAGGAGTCGTTGCAGTCCATCGTCTCCAAGGTGGAGGAGACGACCGGCGGCATCGCCGAGATAAACCACGTTACGGACGAGCAGGCGACGACGACGGAGGAGGTCGTCGCCGCCGTCGACGACGTGACGCGAATCAGCGACGAGACCGCCGCCGAAGCCGAGGACGTGGCGGCCGCCGCCGAGGAACAGACCGCCTCCGTCAGCGAAGTGGCGAGGAGCGCCGAAGCGCTCGCCGAACAGGCCGAAGCACTCGCCGCGACGGTCGATGACTTCACCGTGAGTTACGGCGGCGACTCGACGAACTGAGAACGTTTCCGCCACCATCACCGATTTATCCCGTCGAAAAGACCTACCGCGCATGCACCAGCGAGCGAAGGAGTTCGAAACGCGCGCCGAGGAGCGCTACGGGTTCGACGTGGACGTCCACGAGTTTCCCGAGGGGACGAAAACCGCGGAAGACGCCGCCGACGCGATCGGTTGTGACGTCGCACAGATCGCCAGCAGCCTCGTCTTTCGTGCCGATGGCGACCTCATCGTCGCCGTGACCAGCGGTGCGAACCGCGTGAGCGAGGAGAAGTTGGCCGCGTTGCTCGACGTCCCCGCGTCGGCGGTCGGGATGGCCGACGCCGACGCGATACGGGAGGCGGTTGGCTGGTCCATCGGCGGCGTTCCGCCGTTCTGCCACGACGCCGGTGTCCCCGTCTATCTGGACGAGACCCTGACCGACTTCGAAACCGTTTGGGCCGCTGCGGGGACGCCGAAAGCCGTCTTTCCGATCACGCCCGAGGAACTGAAAACGTATGCTGAGGCGACGGTCGCCGACGTGAGCGAGTAGGGTCGGGCGAAAGTACAAATTCCCTTGAACTCTTACTTTCTGCCATGACACTTCTCGAAACGGTGGTGGTGTTGGTCGTGGACGTCACCCTCGGGGTCTGGCTCGGAGGGACGGTCTTTTTCTCGTTCATCGGCGCGCCGACGACGTTCGACGTGCTCGACGACGACGCCGGGAAGGTCGTCAACGCCATCTTCCCGAAATACTACGCCTTCGGGCTTGGACTGGGATTCGTCGCGTTTGGCGCGGCCGTCATCGGGAACGCGACGGGCGCGTTCGACGGCCTCGTCGCCGCCGTCCTCGCCATCGTCGGTGTCGTTCTGAACGGCTACGCCCGCTGGGTGCTCATCCCGAAAATGGAAGCGGCGGGCGACGACGCCTTCGCACAGTACCACAAGCAGTCCATCGTCCTGAACGGCGTCACGATGCTCGCCGTGGCGGGCGGCATCGTCGCAATCGTGGCCGCGACGGTCTGACCTCGATACGATGAAAGGAACCTACACGCTGTTGGTCGAACTCGCCGCCCCCGTAGAGGTGGAGTTCGGCGCGAAAGGCACCCGGAAACTCGACTCGGGATGGTACGCCTACACGGGAAGCGCCTTCGGACAGGGTGGCTTCTCGCGTATCGCTCGTCACGGGCGGGTCGCGTCGGGCGAAAACGACGCTCGTCACTGGCACATCGATTATTTGCTTGGGCACGATGGGTCGGCATTGGTGGATGATGTTCGGACGGAGGGCGAGGACGTGGAGTGTGCAGTTGCGAGGGAATTGGGTGAAGAGGTCGAAGCGGTTTCGGGAATCGGGGCTTCGGATTGTGACTGTGATACGCATCTGCATTTTTCGAATGAGAGGGAGCGGCTTGAAACCGTGATTCGGCGAGCGCACGAGTGATACGAGACTGAATCTGGGAAACCGCCACAGGTTACGGTGCAGTATCCATGTGGATCGGTAGTTGCAGTCTCCGAGAAGCAGAAATTCCTTCGCAGCACACGACCGACCGCTTTCAAACCCTTCCCATTCGTTCTTTCTCACTTCGCCGTAGGGGACACTAGTTTTAATCCCGCTCTCGACGAACCTTCAGGACGATGGGTGATACCGTACTCACAGACCTTTTCGCGCCGTCTCGTGTCGCCGTCGTGGGAGCCACCGAGAGCGAGGGCTCCATCGGTCGCGCAATCGTGACCAACCTCCGCGACGAGTTCGACGGCGAGACGGTGCCCGTGAATCCGAACTACGATTCGGTGTTCGGACTGGACTGCTACCCGGACCTCGCGTCCGCGCCGGACATCGACCTCGCGGTCGTGGTCGTCCCGCCGCACGTCGCGGTGGATGTGGTTCGCGGGGCGGGCGAAGCCGGAATCAAAAACGTCGTGGTCATCACCGCCGGGTTCGGCGAAACCGGGAGCGAGGGAGCGTCGCGGGAGCGCGAGTTACAGGAGATTGCGGACGAATACGACCTGAACCTCGTCGGCCCGAACAGCCTCGGGGTGATGAGCACGCCGGTCGGCATGAACGCGACGTTCGGCCCGGAGAACGCGCTCACGGGGTCGATGTCCTTCATGAGCCAGTCGGGGGCGTTCATCACGGCGGTTCTCGACTGGGCCAACGACGAGGGACTCGGCTTCAAGGACGTGGTGTCGCTCGGCAACAAGGCCGTGCTGAGCGAGACGGACTTCATCCGCGCGTGGGGCGAGGACCCTGAAACGGACGTGATACTGGGTTACCTCGAAGGCGTCGAGGACGGTGCGACGTTCATCGAAACGGCCCGCGAGGTCACCCAAACTACTCCGATCGTGATGGTGAAATCCGGGCGCACCGACGCCGGGGCGCAGGCCGTCTCCTCGCACACCGGCACGCTGGCCGGGAGCGACCGGGCGTACGAGGCCGGACTCGAACAGGCGGGCGTCCTGCGGGTCGATTCGGTCCAAGGGCTGTTCGACTTCTCCCAGATTCTGGCGGGCCAGCCCCTGCCCGAACGGGATGACGTGGCGATCATCACGAACGCGGGCGGACCGGGGGTGATGACCACCGACGCGGTGGGCGATTCGACCCTCTCGCTGGCGTCGTTCACGGATGAAACACTGGATGCGCTCGCCGAGGCGTTACCCGAGGAGGCGAACATCTACAACCCGATCGACGCCATCGGTGACGCCGGTCTCGACCGCTTCCGCGAGGCCATCGACATCGCGCTCGGCGACGAGAACGTCGGGACTGCGGTCGTGCTCGCCGCGCCGACGGCCGTCATCGACTACGGCGAACTCGCCGAGGTCACCGTCGAACTGCAGGAGAAACACGGCAAGCCGGTCGCTGCGGCGCTGATGGGCGGCGAACGGACGGAAGCCGCGGCGGACGTCCTCCACGAGGGCGGGATTCCGAACTACTTCGACCCGGCCCGCGCGGTCCGGAGTCTGGACGCGCTCACCACGTACCGCGACATCAGCGAGCGCGAGTACGAGGCACCGACGACCTTCGACGTGAACCGAGAACGCGCCGAGGAGATTCTCCTTCGGGCGAAGGAACGCGGCGACAACCGCCTCGGCGTGGAGGCGATGGGGTTGCTCGACGCGTACGGCATCCCGACGCCCGAAGGCGTCATCGCGGATTCGCCGGGGGAGGCCGCAACTGCCGCGATGGACATCGAGGGGGACGTCGTGATGAAGATAGTCAGTCCCGACATCCTGCACAAATCCGACATCGGCGGGGTGAAAGTCGGCGTCGCGGACGACGAGGTGGAGGACGCCTACGAGGACCTCGTGACACGGGCCAGAAACTACCAACCCGACGCGACGATTCTCGGCGTGCAGGTGCAGGCGATGGTTGACCTCGATTCGGGGACCGAAACCATCATCGGGATGAACCGCGACCCGCAGTTCGGTCCGTTGTTGCTGTTCGGACTGGGCGGCATCTTCGTGGAGATAATCGAGGACACCACCTTCCGCGTCGCGCCGATCAGCGAGCGCGAGGCGAGCGAGATGGTGAACGACATCGAGGCCGCACCGCTCCTGAGGGGTGCGCGGGGACGCGAACCGGCCGACATCGACGCCGTCGTCGAGTGCGTGCAACGGCTCTCGCAACTCGTGACCGACTTCCCCGCGATTCTGGAACTGGACGTGAATCCACTCGTCGCCACCCCGGACGGCGCGCGAGCGATCGACATTCGACTGACCGTGGATACGGACGAACTATGAACACGATACTCGTCACCGCAACCGAAGAAAGTACAGGCAAGACCGCCGTCGCCCTCGCGCTGGCACGACTCGCACAGGAACGCGGGCTGTCGGTGGGCTACATGAAACCGAAGGGGACCCGCCTCCAGAGCAACGTCGGCAAGACGCTGGACGAGGACCCGATGCTGGCCCGCGAACTGCTCGGCCTCGACGCCGAGGTACACGAGATGGAACCCGTCGTCTACTCGCCGACGTTCATCGAGGGGGCGATTCGCGGCCGCGAATCGCCGGACGAACTCCGCGAGGAGATTCGAACGAACTTCGACTCGATAGCCGAGGGCCACGACGTGATGATCGTCGAAGGCGGCGGCGACCTCACGACCGGCGGCATCGTCGGTCTCACCGATCCGGAAGTCGCGGAACTGCTCGACGCGGAGGTTCTCCTCCTCTCCGGCTACGAAACACCGGCCGACGTGGACGAGTTGCTCGCCGCCGTGGACGACATCGGCGACCGACTCGCGGGTGTGCTGTTCAACGCGGTGTCGAATACGAACTTCGACCCGCTCGATACGGACGTCGTCCCGTTCCTCGAAGGGAGGGGAATTTCGGTGCTCGGCGTCGTCCCGCGCCAGCAGGACCTTGCCGGAATCACGGTCGGCGACCTCGCCGAGGAACTCAACGCCGAGGTGCTCACGCGGGCGGACACCGACGAGTTCGTCGAACGGTTCCTCGTCGGCGCGATGAGCGGCGACAAGGCGCTTCGTTACCTCCGCCGGACGCGTGACGCCGCCCTCGTGACGGGCGGCGACCGTCCCGACTTGCAAACCGTCGCGCTCGAAGCGCCCGGCGTGAAGTGTCTCATCCTGACGGGCGGATTCCGTCCGCCGGGTGCCGTCATCGGCAAGGCGGAGGAGAAGGGCGTTCCGATCATGCTCGTGCAGGCCGACACGCTGACGACCATCGACCGCGCCGAGGACGTGATTCGGAGCGGACGCACTCGAAACGAGGAGACGGTCGAGCGGATGGGCGAACTGCTCCACGACCACGCCGACGTGGGCGCGCTTCTCGACGGTGAAGGGAGCGACGAGGAGTAAACGAGATGCCCGACGCCGACACCGACGCCGAAGAGCCCGACGATTCCATCACGACCGAGGAAACGAGCGTCGTGGTCGTCGGTGCCGGACCGGGCGGTTGCGTGTTGAGCTATCTGCTCGCCAGAAGCGGCGTCGAGGTGGTTCTGCTGGAACGCCACGCGGACCTCGACCGCGAGTTTCGGGGCTACTTCTTCCAACCGCTCGCGGTGAAGTTGTTCGCGGAGATGGGCGTGTTGGACGACGTGTTGGCGCTCGACCACGACGAGGTGCAACGGCCGGAGATAACCGTCTTCGAGCGGTCATACGAGTTCGTGGACCTCTCGCGTCTGCCGAAACCGTACGACTACGGCCTGCTGATGGAGCAACCGGCGTTGCTTCGCCTGCTCATCGACCGGGCCGACGAGTTCGAGAACTTCGAATTTCGTCACTCGACCGGCGTCACCGACCTCGTTCGTGAGGGCGGGCAGGTCGTCGGCGTGACGGCGACCGACCGCGAGCACGACGAAGACCTGGAATTCCGAAGCCGACTCGTCGTCGGCGCGGACGGTCGGTTCTCGACGGTCCGGAAGGCGGCCGGACTCGACCCCGGCCTGTTCGACTCGTCCATCGAGTTGCTGTGGTTCAAGCTTCCGGCGGATGCCGTGGACACCGCCGCACAGGGGCGAATCGACCGAAACGGGATCCTGCTCTACTTCGGACTGGGGTCCGAGGACGCACAGGCCGGGTGGTTCATCGAGAAAGGGACGTACCCGGACATCAGAAAGCGCGGCATCGATGCCTTTCGGCGAAAGATCGCGACGGTGGACCCGACCATCGCCCGATATTTGGAGGGTTTCGACCAATGCTCTCTCCTTCACATCGAACCCGGCCTCACCGAGAAATGGGTGGATGACGGTCTCCTCCTGCTCGGCGACGCGGCGCACGTCGCGTCGCCGGTCGGCGGACAGGGGAATGGACTCGCGATTCAGGACGCCGCCGTCGCTCATTCGACGCTCGTCCACGCGCTCGAAGCGGACGACGCGCCGATACCGGCCGAGCGACTTCGTCGGTTCGAGTCGATTCGACGGCCCGCGATCGAGGAGGTGATCTCCCTCCAGCGGCGCGGCGAGCGGGCCATCTCGTGGTACGTCCGGCACGCCGATTCCGTTCCGCCGTGGTTGGAGAAACCGCTCGCGCGGGCGGCGTTTTCGGTCGCGCCGCAAACGCCGCTCGTCCAGAAGGCGTGGAAGACGTTCGCGCTCGGCCCGAAACCCGTCGCCGTCGATACGACGCTGTTCCAGTCGTAGGAGTTGCACGGACGCCGAATTTTCTCCGGACTCTCGTCCTCCAAAATATTCCCGTTAAATTACGTTATTCGAGAGAATTTTATATTTCCTCAACGAGTAAATTTATTGTTTCACGAATGATGTTGCTATGTACTCCGTGTGTCATGATTTCCCATGACAATCGCGGTGAAGGCATCAATGAGTGAGAAAATCGAGGAACGACGGATGGAACAGACATCGAAGATAGGCACGTCACGGCGTGAGTTTTTACAAGCGACCGGAGTCGCGACGTTCGCCGCTGCGACGGCGTCGAACGGCGCGATCGGGATCGCGGCGGCGGATTCGACGCTCGCCCCGGAGACGGCGTCCGGCCCCGGACGAGTCGGGAACCTGGCCGACTACATCGCGGACCCCGGACTGTTCGAACAAGGGACCGAACCGACACACGCCACCGCGGCGGTGCCGTTCGGGTCGGTCCGTGCGGCGATGGACGCCGACGAACCGTTCACGAAACTCGAAGAGCGGTTCGCCGAATCCGAGTACGTCGAACTACTGGACGGAAAGTGGGATTTCAGGTTTTACACGCATCCGGCAAGTAGGCCGGAGAGTTACGACGGCGTGACGGACTGGGAGAAGGTCGACGTACCGGGTAACTGGCAGACGCAGGGGTACGACCAACTCATCTACCTGAACAACTCCATCACGTGGGAGGGCTACGACCCCGCACTCGACGGCAACCTCGATCCGCGATACGATATCGAGATTCCCGATACCAATCCGACCGGAACGTATCGACGGTCGGTTTCCGTGCCGTCGAACTGGGACGGACGCGAGGTGTTCCTGCACTTCGCGGCGGTGAAACAGGCGTACTTCGTCTGGGTGGACGACCAGTACGTCGGCTTCCACGAGGGGTCGATGACGCCGGGCGAGTTCGATATCACCGAGTACGTTTCGGCGGGAAGCGACCACACCGTCACCGTCCAAGCGTACCGGTTCTCGGACGGGGAGGCGATGGAGACCAATGACATGTTCCGATTCTCCGGCATCCATCGGAGCGTCTACCTCTTTGCCACCCCGAAAGTGCACCTCCGGGACTTCTACGTCCGCTCCGGACTCGACGACGACTACGAGGACGGACAGCTCCGGATCGACGCCGAGATCGCGAACTACGACGAGGACCCGGCGGGACGATACGCCGTCAGGGCGCACCTCTTCGACCCCGACGGGCGGCGTGTCAGATCGCTATGGGACGGCGTTCGCGTCGATTCGGACGGCGGGACGGTAACGCTCGAAACGGACGTCAGAAAACCCGAGCAGTGGTCCGCCGAACACCCGAACCTCTACACGGTCGGTCTCGAACTCGTTCGCCACGGCCGGACGACCGAGGCGATGACCGACAAGATCGGATTCAGAACGTACGAAACCACGCGCGGAAAGCCCGGCGCGCAGGTGCTCGTCAACGGCAGGCCGGTCAACATTCGAGGCGTCAACCGGCCCGAGGGCGACCCGAAAACCGGACGTGCGGTGCGACTGGAGACGCTGAAGACAGACCTGACGTTGATGAAGCGGAACAACATCGACGCCATCAGGAATTCCCACTACCCGAACGACCCGACGTTCTACCGACTCGCCGACGAGTACGGTATCTACGTCGCCGACGAGGTGGACGTCGAAACGCACTGGTGGCAGGGCTTGGCGGCGAACACCGAGGCCTACCACGACGCGATGGTCGAGCGCTTCCGACGGATGGTGCTCCGGGACCGCAACCACGCCTCCATCTTCGCGTGGTCCACGGGCAACGAGGCCGGAACGGGGAACGAACACCTCAACATGGCCGCGCTCGCCATGGATTCCAAGGAGTACCTCCCCGAGGACACCAGCGACGTCGCTGGCGTCAGCGCCGTCGAATCCTACGACGGCCCGGTGTACGGACTCGCGCCCGACCGTCTCATGTACCACCAACCGAACGGCGGCGGGTGGAACGTCGAGTACAGCGACATGCTCGGTCCGCGCTACCCGGACGTGGACAGTCTGCTCTCCGTCGCGGATGGCTCCAGCATCGGCGACGGCAAACGTCCCGTCGTGATGGGCGAGTACAACCACGCGATGGGCAACAGTTTGGGCCTCGTCCACGCGATGTGGTCCGAACACATCCAACCGCCGGTCAGAACGGCCAGCGACGAAACCGGCAACGACAACGACGGCGTGCTGGTCGGCACGCCCACGATAGGAATCGGGGAGGACGGCGGCGCGATTACGCTGGACGACGACGACTCCATCGAAGTCGAAACGTCCCCGGCGCTCGACTTCGAGGACGGATTCACGCTCGCGCTGACACTGAGCGGGGTCGATTCCCGAACCGAACGGACGCTCGTCTCGAAGGACGACGAGTACGCGCTCACCCTCGACCGCGGGCGGAAACTCACCTTCAGTGTTCACGGCGAGGGGCGGGACTCCGTCACTGCCCGCCTTCCCAGGGACGCGAGCGATGGCTGGCACACCCTCGTCGCAACCGGCGACTCCGACGAGTTGGCCCTCTACCTCGACGGTGAGCGCCTGGCAGCCACCGACCACGACGGCGGGCGACTGCCGGGAGGCGACGGGGCGCTCGTCATCGGAAGCGAAAGCGACGGAAACCACCACGGCGGCCACCATCACCGTGGGCATCATCACGATGGCCGTCATCACCACGGCGGCGGTCATCACGGCGACCACGACGGACACCATCGTGGCAATCGTGACGAATGGGGTCGTGACCACGACGACCACGACCACCGCGGGAACCACGGTCACGGCCACGGCGGAACGATAACGCTCGATTCGGTTCGCGTCTTCGACCGTCCGCTGTCGGCCGACGAGGTATCGGGCGACACCACGGACCCCGTTCTGGGCTACACGTTCGCCGCACTGCTCAGGGACGAGAGCCTCCAAGGAGGGTTCGTCTGGGCGTGGGAGGACCAGGCCGTCACGCGCACGAAAACGGTCGACGGCGAGGAGGTCGAATACACGTTCTACGACGACAACCCGTTCTGTCTCGACGGCCTCGTCTGGGCCGACCGGAGCGTCCAACCCGACGTGCCGCAGTTGAAACACAGCCACCAACCCGTCAAAGTCGCGCCGACCGCCGAACTGACCGACGGGGAGGTGTACGTCACCAACCACTTCGCGTTCACCGACATGCGCGCGGTGCGCGGGAAGTGGCAACTCGTGGAGGACGACAGGGTTCTCGATTCGGGCCGTCTGGACCTCGATTTGGATCCCGACGAAACCCGACGGGTTCGAATCCCGTTCGAGGAACCGCGCCACCTCGATGCTGGCGCGGCGTACCGACTCAACGTCTCGTTCTCTCTCCGCGAACCGACCGCCTACGCCGACGCGGGCCACGACGTGGCCCGCGACCAACTCGAAATCCCGTTCGACGTTCCGGACACGCCGACGGTCGCCGAGGGCGACCTTCCGGCGCTCGACGTCTCGACGGCGGACGACGCCGTTACCGTCTCCGGTGACGGGTTCGAGTACGCGCTGGACACGGACGCCGGAACCTTCTCGGCGATGAACTACGGCGGGACGGACGTCGTGGACCGCGGCCCGCAGTTCAACGCGTGGCGCGCCCCGATCATGAACGAGGTTCAGGGCTGGGGAAGCGAGCAGGCGTCAAGCTGGTACGCGGCGGGATTGGATCATCTCACGCAGCTCGTGGACGACGTGTCCGTCGAGCGGGTTTCCGATCCACACGTCCGAATCGACGTGGACGGCTTCGTCCAAGGCGCGCCGCCGACGACGGTCCGGAAGACGCCCGATGCGAGCGCGACCGGAAGCGACGGCACGCTCGTGGGCGATCCGGAAATCGTCTCCGGAAGGAGCGGGTCGGCGGTGCAACTCGACAGCGACGACTACGTCGATGCTGGTTCACCCGAAGCGCTCGACTTCACGAGTCCGGGCTTCACCGTCAGCATCACGTTCGACGGAGTCGAGACCGGTGGTGACCACCCGCTCGTCGCCAAGGGTGACCACCAGTACGCGCTCAAGGTGAACGACGACCAGTTCTCGTTTTTCATCTACGACGAGACGTGGGTCGCCGTCAACGACACGATTCCGAGCGACCTGAGCGATGGCTGGCACACGCTCACCGGGGTTTGCGATACGGACGAACTCCGTCTGTATCTTGACGGCGAACTCTTTGCCTCCCGAACGCACGATGCCTCGTCGGTCAATGGAACCGACGAACCGCTCCAAGTCGCGCACAACTCGGAGCACGGCGAGCGCGCCACGGCCACGACGGTCGATTCGGTGCGTGTGTACGACCGCGCGCTGTCGGCCGACGAGGTCGCATCACAACCCGACTCGCCGTCGGACGACGCCGTACTGTGGTACGGCTTCGACGAGTTCTACGACTCCCAGTCCAGCCCCAGGGGTCACGGATTCGAGACGACCTACAGCTACCACGTGTTCGGAAGCGGCGACGTGGTGATGAACGTCGCGGCCACGCCGAACGACCAACTGAAAGCGACCGTCACGGACTACCTGCCGAAGATGGGCGTCCAACTACGGACGCCGACGTCGCTCGACACGTTCGAGTGGTACGGCCGAGGTTCCGTCGAGACGTATCCCGACCGCCGCTGGGGTGCCGACATCGGGCGGTACTCCGGAACGGTCGAGGAGCAGTACGTCCCGTACGTTCCGCCGACGGACAACGGCAACAAGGCCGAAACGCGCTGGGCCGCGCTCGCGAACGACGACGGCGCGGGCCTGCTCGGCGTCGCGACCGATGGATCGATGAACGTGAGCACGAACCGGTTCTCGAACTTGGCCGAGGCGGGCCACCAGTACGAACTCGAAGAAGCCGACAGCGTGGCGTTCAATCTGGACGACGCGGTGACGGGCGTCGGCGGGACGCCCGTCGAACCGTACGACGAGTATCAGGTTCAGGCGACATCGACGCAGTTCAGCGTCCTGTTGCGGCCGTTCACCGCCGACGATGGCGACCTGATGACGCTCGCGAACCGCTCGTTGCCGGTCGACGAATGAGGCTCACCTGGCAAAATCGGAAAACGAGTCGCTGCGGACGGTAATCGGCGGTTGCGGACGGTAATCGGCGGTTGCGGACGATGATCGGTGGTCGTGTTGGTTGTGGCCAGCGCGACCGCTCGTCGTCGTGGTTTCGGTCGACAAAAATCGAGAATTGCCGTTTCGGCTTTCGTCGTTCGTTGTGTCGGTCCGCGTGTTTTCGCGACTTCAGTCCGCGTGTTGCGGGGTAGAATATCCGGCGTGCGTTTCTGGCTCGGAATCGGAGAGCGGATTCGGCGACCGAAGGAACGCGATGAGACTCCACATGATTCCCGTGAGAAGCGACCCGCCAGCGGAGAGTTGCATACCGAGCGTGAGGAACGCAGTCCCGTAGATGATACCGATAATGGCCGATGGAAGGGACGTTCCGAGCGGTACGTTCGCCATGGAATCGCGGAGGGTCGGCACGAGGACGAGAAGCGAAAAGACGCTCCCGCACAGGAAAACGATGTCTTGCCACATTATCGTTCGACCTCCTCTGTGCTCGTTTTGTTGCTCGTTTCGTTCATCAACGCACCGTAGCGGACTGACGTTGATAAGGTTTACTCATTAGCGAGTAAAAATTTCGACAGAGATTACCACGGTAAAGCGTCTCTTAGAATCGTGTTGTCGCTGACCATGTCCTAACTTCACAGACATTGGACGTTGTACTTCGAAAAAATCTACTCCTCCGGCCGGTTTTCAGGACGCGCTAGTCGGAAATCGAAATCATTCCTTTCACGGTTCCTAACGCCTTCGCTCGCTCGAACGCCTCGCCGACATCCGACAGTTCCATCTCGAAATCCACGATACCTTCGACGTCGACCGCGCCGTCCGCCAGCAACTGAATGGCCGCAGGGTACGTGTTCCGGTAGCGGAACGACCCGCGAACGTCGAGTTCGTTGTCGATGATGTCGCCCGTGGCGAGCGGGATTTCGTCGTCCTGTGAAAGGCCGATGAGGACGATGGTCCCACCCCGCCGCACCGCATCGATGGTGGTTCGAATCGCCGGGGTTGCGCCGGAGGCTTCGATGACCACGTCCACGCCCTCGCCGTCCGTGAGTCGGGAGACCGCTTCGCCGAGGTCCTCCTCGCTCACGTCGATGGTCGCATCCGCGCCCCGCGACTCGGCCAGCGCGAGTTTTTCGGGGACGACGTCCGAGATGAACACCTCGGTCGCCCCGGCCGCGTTCGCGGCTTCCATCGCCAATAGACCGATGGGTCCACACCCGGTAACGAGCACGGAGTCGCCGACGTCGACGTTTCCGCGTCGAGCAGCATGAATCCCGACGCTGAGCGGTTCACAGAGTGCACCCTCTCGGGTCGAAACGTCGTCCGGAAGCCGATAGGTGAAGTCGGCGGGCCACGCGACGAACTCCGCGAACGCGCCGTCGTCGGGCGGGGTCGCCATGAACGTCACGTCGGGACAGAGGTTGTACTCGCCGCGCTTGCAGTGGGCACAGCGCCGACAGGGGACGCCGGGTTCGAGCGTCACCCTGTCGCCGACGCCGAAATCACCCTCGGCATTCTCACCGACGGCGACGACTTCGCCCGCGCTCTCGTGCCCGAGGACGAGCGGCGATTCGACCACGTAGTCGCCGATTCGGCCGTGTTCGTAGTAGTGAACGTCGGACCCGCAGATGCCGACCTCGCCTATCTTCACGACCACCTCGTCGGGACTTGGGTTCGGTCTCTCTCGCTCTTCGACGACGAACGAACCGGGTTCGTCGAGGACTGCGACGTGCATACCCCCGCTTCGTGCCGAATCGCCGTCAACGTTGGTGCCCGTCGTCATCGGCAAGAGTTATCACCGAGTAATATGACCTAGTAATCGATGCCGAAAACACAACTCCAACGCGCTCGCGCCGGGGAGATAACCGCGGCGATGGAGCGGGTCGCGGAGCGGGAGAACAGGGACGCCGAGTTCGTCCGCGAACAGGTCGCGGACGGGCAGGCGGTCATTCCGGCCAATCACGACCACGACGCGCTCGACCCGATGATAATCGGCCGCGAGTTCGCGACGAAGGTCAACGCGAACATCGGCAACAGCGAGACGACGAGCGGTCTCGAAGGCGAACTCCGGAAACTGCACACGGCGGTTCACTACGGGGCGGACACCGTGATGGATCTGAGTACCGGCGGAAACCTCGACGAGATACGGGAGACGAACGTCCGGTACTCCCCGATTCCTGTCGGCACGGTTCCCCTCTACGGAGCCGTCACGCGCGTCGATGACGTTGCGGACCTCACGCACGAACTGCTCCTTGACGTCATCCGGAAACAGGCCGAGCAGGGCGTCGATTACATGACGATTCACGCGGGCATCCTGATGGAACACCTGCCGCTCACGGACGGGCGAAAGACGGGCATCGTCTCCCGAGGCGGCTCGCTTCTCGCACAGTGGATGGAGGAAAACGGGATGCAGAACCCGCTGTACGTAAAATTCGAGGAGATCTGCGAGATATTCGCCGAACACGACGTGACGTTCAGCCTCGGGGACAGTCTCCGTCCGGGGTGTCTGGCCGACGCCTGCGACGACGCGCAGTTCGCCGAGTTGGACACGCTCGGCGAACTGACGGGGGTCGCACAGGACCACGGGGTCCAAGTAATGGTCGAGGGACCGGGCCACGTTCCGATGGACAAGATAGCGATGAACGTCGAACGCCAGCAGGAGGTCTGTGACGGTGCGCCGTTCTACGTCCTCGGGCCGCTCGTCACCGACATCGCGCCCGGCTACGACCACATCACGAGTTCCATCGGCGCGACCGAAGCGGCCCGCGCCGGTGCGGCCATGCTCTGTTACGTGACTCCGAAAGAACACCTCGGGCTTCCGGACGAAGAGGACGTTCGGGACGGACTCGCGGCCTACCGTATCGCTGCTCACGCCGGGGACGTGGCGAACGGGTTGCCCGGCGCGCGGGACTGGGACGACGCCCTCTCGGAGGCCCGCTACGAGTTCGACTGGCGACGCCAGTTCGACCTCGCGCTCGATTCCGAACGCGCGATGTCGTATCACGACCAGACGCTCCCCGGGGACAACTACAAGGACGCTCGCTTCTGCTCGATGTGTGGCGTGGAGTTCTGTTCGATGCGAATCGACCAGGACGCCCGCGAAGCCGACGGCGAGATGACGGCGTTGAACACGAAAACCGATCTCGACGGCTCCCCCGCAGCGGCGGTCAACCTCCCGCCGACCGGTTCACACGATACGACTGCCGTTCCGGAGTTGCCGGACTTCGCGAGCGAATCTGACGGGGGGCGACCGGACGAAGCGCGTTCCGACGACTGAACGTCGTCGTTACCGCGTCGGAAGCGTATCCCGGCGCTCCACGTCCGACCCTCGATGCTCGGGCGTTCCGACCGGACTCACGGCGCGGAAGACGGTTTCCGGGTCGCCCGTCTTTCGCCAGTGCCAGCGAGTCTTGGCGAGCAACACGAGTTTTCTGGTGGTCCCGAACGACGGTTCCCGGGAGAGAACGTCGTAGCCCTGCGCTCGAATCACGCGATGGTACTCGGCGTACAGCACGGCCGCGAGCAACACGGCGAACTGGCAATCCTCGGGGAGATACTGGATGCCAGCGACGCCCTCCCGATACAGCGCCTCCGCGCGGCGGAGTTCGTCGTGCATGACGGCCGCGAACCCGTCGGTGAATTCGAGTCGTCCGATCTGCTCGTCCGTGACGCCGTGGCGTTCCCGCGTCGTCCGTGGCAGGTAAATCCGGTTCCGGTCTTCGACGTCCTCGCGCACGTCCCGCAGGAAGTTCGTGAGTTGGAACGCCTCGCCGAGCGCGGTGGCGTGCGGTCGCGCCCGGTCGGGGTTAGCCGGGTTCATCACCGAGGTCATCATCTGGCCGACGGCGGCGGCCGACCCGCGCATGTACTCCTCCAACTCCTCGTAGTTCTCGTAGCGCGATTTCTCGATGTCGGCGGCCATCGCGTCGATGAAGACGGCCACTTCCTCGTCCGCGATTCCGTGCGACTCGCGGAGGTCGTTGAACGCCTCCAGCACGGGGTCGTCGGGCGGTTTCGACCCGAGCGCTTGGTTTCGAAGCGACTCCAGTCGCTTCGCCTGTTCTTCAGGTGGAACGTCGGCAGCGTCGTCCACCACTTCGTCACAGATCCGGAAGAAGCCATACAACACGTAGGTCGGATGGCGCACTCGCTCGGGCAGTAACCGAGTCGCGAGGTGAAACGTCTTCCCGGTTTGCTGCTGTATCGCCTTCCCGGCTTCTACGTGTGTGTCTTTCATGGCGTATGTGCCCCGAGAATAGTAGTTGGTACGTCGTTATTTTGAAAAAAGACGATCCCAAACCAGTTAGGTTACTGTCCTCATTTGCCGATTTGGGGCGTTTGAAGGATTGAAATACGATCCAAAATATCATCAATAAAGTTAATTGCCAAGCAACTGCTACGGACTCGGTAATGAATCGGCGTGAGTTTCTGGCAACGAGTGCCGTTCCGGTCGCGGGATTGAGCGGCTGTCTCGGCCGAACCGTGTTTGGTTCGGATTCGGACTCGAATCCGAAATCCGAGGAGGGGTTCGATACGGTGGAACGATATGGTGCTCACGTACCGCTCGCACCGATATCGGTCGTTCACGAGTGGTACGAAAAAGGCAGTGCCGAGTTCGCCGACGCCCGTGGAAAAACGCAGTACGACACGTCCCACATCGAGGGTGCGGTGCTCAGTCCTGCGCCGGACGGATTCGAGAAGGACGACCCGGTCTCTCGGTGGGGGAAAAAAGACCGAATCGTCTGTTACTGTGGCTGTCCCCACCACCTCTCGTCGATGCGTGCAGGAAAGCTGATGAACGACGGATATGAAAACGTCTACGTCATCGACGAGGGATTCTGGGTGTGGCACGACAAGGGCTATCCCATCGAGGGGGCAGATACGTCAAACTCGCCCAAATCCTACGAAATCGATGGCGTCGCTGATTCAGTCTCCGCCGGAAAAACGGCGTGGGCGCGCCATCCAAAGACGGGCCAACGGGAAGCAACGGGAATCCGAGGGGACAGCACGTATTCGCTCGACCTCAAATTCTACGACGTGACACCGCAGTCGATGATTACGGTTCAGACGCCGGACTACACCGTGAAGGGGACTATCGGGGACCTCTCCTCCGGAACCATCACCGGAACGTAGATTTCAACCACCAATCTATTTCAAAGGCGTTTCTCAACCTTTATAGTACCCGTGGTGTGTTGGCGACACTCGATGATTCGGTGCAGTCAAGCGGACTGCGGTTGGGTGGCCATCGCGCCATCCGAGCGAGCCGCGTTGAATCAGTACGAATCGCATCTCCTCGAAACGCACGTCGAGACGGTCGAAGCGGAGATTCCGGACGGATACGTGCAGGTACGAACCGAGGACGGCGAGTGGAAGACGATGCGGGCGGAAGACGCGCGTGAGTTTCACGACTAAGCCGGGACTTCTCTGTCGGTCGGATCCTCCAACTCCCCGAGGACCTCCTCGAACGCGTCCGTCGCCGTCACCAACCCGATGACGTCGCTTCCGTCCAACACCAACGCGAGTTCCTGATGTTGCGCCTGAAACAGGTCGATGGCGTCGGCGACGCTCGTGTCGCCAGCGACCGTCATGGGGTCGTGTGCGATGTCGGTTAGGGAGACCTCCCCGTCCCTGAGTTCGTCGTACTGACCGATGATGCTAGGTGCGTAGATGATGCCCCGGAACTCGTCCAGCGACCCGTCGATGAGGGGGAATCGAACGACTGGGGTCTCTTGCATCCGTCGGATGTTCTCCTCGATCGGCTCCGTGGTCGAGAGGGCCACGATGTCCTCGCGTGGGATCATGATGTTCCGGACCGGAACGCGTTCGATCTGGAGCGCGGCCAAGATTTCTTGCTCCCGTTCCTCCGGGAGGTCCTCCACTGCGGCGAGAACGTCCCCCATCCGCCGATGCAGGTCGGCCCTGCTCGCGATTTCCTGCTCGCCGTCCTCGCCCTCTTCGCCCTCGGTCCAGGAGCGTTCGATGTCGATACCGAACAGCGAGAGCAGTCCCTTCGCGGTTTTGTCGGCGAGGATGATGACGGGGTACATCAGTTTCGTCCACCAGTACAGCACTCCTGACCCGTATCGCGCCGCGAACTTCGTTCGCTCGATGCCGAAGTAGGTCGGCGCTTGTTCGCCGATGATGATGTGCATGAGGTTGATGACGGCGAGCGCGAGGACCGCCGAAAAGGCCTCGGTGGACCCGCTACCGATCCCGACGGCTTCGATGATCGGATGAAACGCCGCGACGACCGCCGGTTCGGCGACCACGCCCAGTCCGACGCTGGCGATAGTGATTCCGACCTGGCACCCAGAGAGGTAGATTTCGAGGCGGTCGGTCATCTCCCACGCGCGTTGGAGTCCCTTCGACTCGTCGAACTCGGCCTTGTCGAACTGCCGAACCCGCGTCATGGCGAACTCCGTGACGACGAAGAAGCCGTTCATCAGTAGGAGGAATATTCCACCGAGTATCCCGAGGACGGTGAGCAGATCTATCATTAGGTGACTCTCCATCGAGCACGGTGGTAACGTTGGTGGCAAACCGTCCGACCATTGGTGGCAAACCGTTCGACGACTGTGATGTCTGCCCCTTTATCTCGCCAACAACTCGCGTTTCGAGAAAGTGGTCTGTGTCTTCATGTCATGGTCCGAATGGAAACCTCCACCTTTTTGACAACGCTGTCAGTAGTATTCTAACAACAGCTATGATTCAACACCGTCATGGCCCTGGAGGGCGCTCGTGAGCCTCCTCGACCGGGTTTTCGGAAACGTAACCGAGCACAGCCGCGCGGTCATCGCTGTGCTCCTCGTCATCACTGTGCTCCTCGGTGCAGGGGCACCGATGATCGAGCAGTCGTCGTCGCTCGACCAGTTCCAGAGCGACAGTGCGGCCGCGAAGAAGCTGGATTTCATCAACTCGAACTTCTCGACCGGAAACGAGAACACCACGACAGTACAGGTCATCGTCAAAGGCGATAACGTTCTGAGCAAGAAGGAACTCGTGAACTCGTTGCAGTTCCAACAGCGCCTGCACGAGAACGAGACCATCAACGCGACGTTGTCGAACGGGACGTCGACCAGCGGCGTCGCAAACGTCATCGCAATCGCCGCGATTCAACAGGACAAGGTCGCGAAACTCCGTGCCGATGGTGCGGAACTCAAACAGCGGGGCCAACAGCTCAATCGAACGGCGCAGGGGCTGAGTGACTCGCTCAACCAAACACGCGGGCTGCAGGCCAAATACGATCAGTTGAACGCGTCCCACGAATCCGGACAGGTCGACGACGCGGCGTACCAAAACCAGTCCGCGAGGATCGAAGCCCAACTCTCCGGGGTGCGTACGAAGGCGACCGCAAACCTCTCCGCCGAACAGGGAGCGACGTTCAACAAATCAGCGACGCAGGCACGCGGCTTGCAGGCCAAACTCGACGGCTTGAACGCCTCCTACCAGCAGGGTCAGATCAACCAATCGACCTACAAGCAGCAGGCAGGGGAGATTCAGTCGCAGTTCGGCAAGGTGTACAAACTCGGCACGCAAGGCGTGCTGGCCGACGAGTACCAGAAACTCGGCGAGCAGAGCAAGAAACTGCAACAGAGACAGGAGGCGCTCCAAAACGGCTCGATGCCGACGCTTGCCCAGGAAATCGACAAGTTGCAGTCGATGAACCAGTCGCAGATCGACTCCGTGACGAAGACCGTTCTCTCCGGCGACAGCAGCGGTTCGAGCGGCATGGCGAGCCAGGCGTTGGCGTTCATGCCGACCTCCTACGACCCCGGATCGACCACGGCCAACGCGACGATGATGGTCGTCTTCCAGAAACAGAAGAGCCAGTCGTCGATGGAGGGTGACACGTCCGATATCCTCGTCTCGACCCAACAGGGGATGAAAACCATCGCGAACGACGAGTTCGACGACGACGCGCTCGTCTTCGGGAGCGGCATCATCAGCGAGGAGATCAACCAGTCGATGACCGACAGCCTCGCCATCGTCGGCCCGCTGGCGCTTCTGTTCGTCATCCTGACGCTCATCATCGCGTACCGCGACCTGCTCGACATCCTTCTGGGTGTGGTGGGCATCGTCTTCGTCCTCGTCTGGACGTTCGGCGCGATGGGATGGGCCGGTATCACCTTCAACCAGATGTTCATCGCGGTGCCGGTCCTGCTCATCGGGCTGGCCATCGACTACGCGATTCACGTCTTCATGCGTCACCGCGAGGAGCGCGAAGAGCACCCTGATGCGGACGTTCGCGGGTCGATGCGCGTCGCGCTCATCAGCGTCGGTGCGGCGCTGACGTGGGTGACCGCGACGACGGTCATCGGTTTCCTCTCGAACATGGTCAGCCCGCTCCCACCGATTCAGGACTTCGGCGTCGTGAGTTCGGTCGGTATCATCGCAGCGCTCGTCATCTTCGGCGGACTGATTCCGGCGCTCAAAGTCGAATCCGACGAGTTCCTCGAATCGCGCGGCTTCGACCGCCGGAAGCATGCGTTCGGAACCGGCGGCGGTGTCCTCGGACGCGTCCTGACGGTCGGTGCGACGGCGGCACGTAAAGCGCCGCTCGTGGTCATCGTCCTCACCCTGCTCGTCAGCGCGGCGGGTGGCTACGGGGCGACCAAAGTGGACACGAGTTTCTCGCAGACGGACTTCCTCGCGGACAGCCCGCCACACTGGACGAAACAGCTTCCGGAACCGTTCAAGCCCGGGAACTACTCGGCCAAGAAAAACCTCGACTACGTAAACGACAACTTCGTCAGGCAGGATTCACAGGCACAGATACTGGTACAGGGGGATATTACGAAAGATAACACCCTCGAACAGGTGCATCGGGCGAAGGAGAAAGCGGGCAAGAAGGACGTGACGATCAAGCTCTCGAACGACGAACCGCAGGTCGAGGGTCCGCTGTCGGTGATGGAACAAGTCGCCGCCGAGAACGCGACGTTCAACAAAACGTTCACCACGGCGGATACGGACGGCAATGGCGTACCCGACAAGAACCTGAAGAAGGTGTACGATGGACTGTTCGCCGCCGCACCGGACCAAGCGGCCGGTGTGATTCACCGCGATAACGGGGACTACGACGCGCTTCGCGTCGCCATCTCGCTGAAGGGCGGCGCGTCGAGTTCGGCTGTCACGACGCAGATGCGTGACGTGGCTGACTCCTTCGACGGCCTCGAAGCGACGGCGACGGGACAGTCCATCGTCTTCGAAATCATCCAGAAGGACCTGTTGAACACGGTCATCGAAAGTCTCATCATCACGATGGTCGCCGTGTTCGCCTTCCTGATGCTCATCTACCGCCTCACGGAAGGCAGCGCGACCCTCGGAGCGGTCACCCTGCTCCCGGTCGTGTTCAGCGTGGCGTGGATTCTGGGGACGATGTACCTCCTCGACATGCCGTTCAACATCCTGACCGGGATGATTACGAGCCTCACGGTCGGGCTGGGCGTCGCGTACAGCATCCACCTCTCGGAACGCTACAACGTGGAGCTCGAACGACAGGGTTCGGTCTGGGAAGCGTTGCACGTCAGCCTCACCGGTACCGGCGGCGCACTGCTCGGCAGTGCGGCGACGACCGTGGGTGGCTTCGGCGTTCTCGCCTTCGCCATCCTGCCCGCGCTCCAGCAGTTCGGTATCATCACCGGACTGACCATCATCTACGCGTTCATCGCGAGCGTGCTGGTGCTCCCGAGCCTGCTCGTCGTCTGGACGCGCTACTTCGGACCGGGTGCGCGCGGAACCATCGAAACCAAGTCCGACGCAGCCACATCCCCAAGTGAGGACTGACATGGACGAAACTGACGCCATCGACGCGCTGACCGACCTCGGCCTCTCGAACTACGAGGCCAAGGTGTTCATCGCGCTTCAGAAGTTGGGGATCGGAACCGCTCGGGACATCCATGGCGTCACCGACGTGCCACGGTCACAGGTGTACGGTGCGGCGGATGACCTCCAGGAGCGCGGACTCGTGGAGGTAAAACAGTCGAAGCCGATCCAGTATCGCCCCGTGAGTTTGGCGGCGGCGAAATCGCACCTCCGCGACCGCTTCGAGCGCGCACAGCAACGCGCGTTCGACTATCTCGAATCGGCACAGAACGAGTTCGTCGATACCGAGAGCGAGCGGGAGGACGTCTGGTCCATCGACGGCGAGAACGCCGTCACCAGTCGAATCGAACAGCTGATGGAGGAGGCCGAATCGAGGATCGTCTTCGGTCTCCACGACGAGTCGCTGTATACGGATCGGCTCGTCGAGATCCTCCACGAGCGGTCGGATGCGGGCGTCGATGTCCTCATCATCTCCCAGGACCCATCGATGCAGGAACACTTCAGTGATCTCCGAGTCGTCATCCGCCACGACAAACCCCACGCCGAACCCGCGGGACGCATGCTCATCGTGGACGACGATACCGTCCTCATCAGCATCCTCGGTGATCACGAAAGTGCGATTTGGAGTTCCCAAACGGGATTCTCGGCGATCCTGTGTCAAACGGTCAGCTCACAGATCGAAGACGCGATCGGCGAATAACCCAATACGCCTTTCTTTCAGTCGAATCAATAGCAGGTATGAACCCGCAGCGCCGGCTTTCCAGAAACCTACTCTCGGAAGCACGGGCATATGGCTACACGCTTTCCATTTGGGGCGGTGGTGGGCTCCTGCTGAGCCAGTTCGGCACCCCGTCGGCGGCCGAGGTGTTCGCGTACGTCGGCGGTGCCATCGTGGCGTTCGGACTGCTTGCGCTCCTCACGTTCGGCGACGTAACTGCCGAACCGGACATGGACAAGAAGACGAAGGCCACGTCGTTCGTCCACGTCTTCGCCACCATCGGTAACCTGCTGGTCAGCTACCTCCTCACGTTCGTGCTGCACGGCCTGCTCGCCTTTCTCGTCGTCGGGGTACAGACGACGTTCACCTACAACGTACTGTTGTTGCCCGAGGAGTACATCGCTCACCTGTGGCATCGCTCCGTCTGAGGGCGTTTTCGGACTCTGACTGTCCGATAGTTTATCAGTCATGACGAACAACAGCTGTGTATGTCTTGGTACGCCGTCGACGCGTTAGAGGACGCCATCGAAGGGACACGCGAATTGCTCTTCCCCTTCGATGCGGGAACGTGGCTTCGGCTCGCCGTCATCGTGTTCTTTCTCGGAGGAACGAGTACGGCGTCGCCGGTGCAAACCAATATGCAGTTCTCCCCACAGTCGGGCGGTTCGTTCCCCGTCACCCCTGGTAACCTCTCGATTCCCTGGGAAAGCGTCGCGACGGTACTCGTCGTCCTCGCCGTCGTCGCCGTGTTCTTGGGCCTGCTCTTCACCGCAATCGGGGCGATAATGGAGTTCGCGTTCGTGGAGTCGCTTCGAACGCAACGGGTTCACGTCCGCCGATACGCGAAGTCGTATCTCGGCCAAGGGCTGTCGCTGTTCGTCTTCCAACTCGTCCTCTTTCTCATCGTCCTCCTGCCGGTGGCTGGTATCGTACTCGTCACCGTTCCAGCACTGTTCAACGGACCGGAAAACGTCGCGCTCGGACCGTTGCTGTTCCTCGTGCCGGTGCTGTTCGTCCTCGGTTTCTTCGTCGCGCTAGTCGACACGCTGACGAAGGCGTTCGTCGTTCCCGTGATGATGGTTCGAGGAGGCGGTGTGCTCGCCGGGTGGAAGGCGTTCTGGCCGACGCTCAAGCGCGAGTGGAAACAGTACGGCATATATCTCGTCCTCCGGTTTTTCATCGCCATCGCGGCGAGTTTCGTCGTTTCGCTCGTGGGCGGCTTTCTGTCCATCGTCGTCCTCATTCCGTTCGCCATCGTCGCAATCCTGCTGATCGTCGCGTTCGGCGGGTTCGGCGCGCTCGCTGTGATGTTTTCGAATCCGGCGATAGTAGCCGTGTTTGTCGTGCTCCTCGTCGCCTACATCGTCTGTGCCATCTTCATACTGGCGCTGGTTCGAGTGCCGATTCAGGCATACACCGGGTACTTCTCTCTGCTCGTGCTGGGCGATACGAACGGGGAGTTCGACCTCATCCCGGAGCTTCGGGAGCGGATTCGATAGCTTAGAGTTTCGATTCGAGCTGACGACCGACGGCGGCGTCGCCGACCGGACCACAGTCCCGTGCGAGATGGACGAGCGGCGCGTTTTTCATCGTAAGCCACGCTCCGTCACGGTCGCTGGTGACGGTGACCGAGCGCTCGGTTTGCGGAAGCCCGTTGGCTCGAACGTCGTTCGTTCGCTCGCGGACGCCGACCATTTGGAGGGAATCGGTCGGGAGTTCGGTGACGACGAACCGATATTCGGGAACGTCGGGGTCGTGTTCTCGGAGCGCGGTTCGGTACTCGCGTGCGAGGTCGGCGGCACGCGCGGCGTCGTCGTGTGTTTCGAATCGGGTACCCGTAATCGGCGTCGGGCATTCGCCGGTTTCGGCACAGGTGACTGAAAACGAACCGGAGTCAGCGGCCAACTCCTCGATCTCGCGTCGGGTTTGCCGGAGGATGTCGTCCATGTTTAGGCTAACCTAATTTAGGTTTAGGGTTGCCTAAAAGCCTTCCGACTCAGTCCGTGAGATCTGAGAGGAGGTGTTCGGCGAGTTCCTTGTCGAGCGGATCGTTCGCGTTGCCACACTGTGGCGACTGTACGCAGGAGGGACATCCCGATTCGCAGTCGCAGGCGCGAATCATCTCCCGCGTGTTTTTCATGAGCGATTCGACGGTTTCGTAGCCTTCTCGGGTCAGTCCGACGCCGCCGGGATAGCCATCGTAGATGAAAATCGTGCTCGTGCCGGTGTGCGGGTGGAGCGGCGTGGAGAGACCGCCGATGTCGCTACGGTCACAGAGCAAATCCAGCGGGAAGAGCGAAATCATCCCGTGTTCGGCGGCGTGAATCGCGCCGTTGAAATCGCCGTCCATCGTCCGTAACTCGCGCTCGATGTCGTCCGGAATCGTGAAGTAGAGCGCTTTGGTCCGGAGCGTGAGTTCCGGCAGGTCGAGCGATTCGCGGCCGAGCGTCTCGTTTCGCTTCGCGTCCCGTCGCTCGAATCCGGTGATCTGCTCGCGCATCGTCACCTCGGCGAAGCGGACGGTACAGTCCTCGCGGGTCGAGAGCGTCTTCTCCGACAGGTCCTCCTCGACGGTTATCTCCTTGTCAGTGAGCGTCTTGGTGTGATAATCCGCCCACGTCGGCGAGAGTTCGGCCACGTCCCGCGACAGATCGAGGTCCACGACCTCGTAGGACTGCCCCTGCTGGTGATAGATCGCGCCGCGATGGGCGTCGTTCAGCGCGTCGCTGAACGGGAGCGAGGCGATGACGTTCCCGTTCGAACGGTCCAACAGGTCGATCTCCCGGTCGTCGATAGTTCGCAAGCTCATATCGTGTTGCGGGCTTCCGTCGCCATCGTACGTCCAGCGGATGCCACCGCTCGTTTGGCGGCGTTCGAGTTCCCCCCGCGATTCGAGGGCGGCGACGAGGTCGGGGAAGTTCTCGCCGAAGTACGCCCGGTCTTCGGGCGAGAGCCACGTTTCGCGGGCGGCGGAGACCACGTGTTCCGGGAGCAACTCCTCGTTTTCCGGGTTGACGACCGCCCGCTCCGGGTCGCCCGCGAAGAACTCGTCCGGGTTTGCCATCAGGTACTGGTCCAACTGATCCTCGCCCGCGACGAACGCGACGAGGCTGGCCTCGGTTCCGCGCCCGGCCCGTCCGGCCTGCTGGAACGCCGCCATGCGCGTACCGGGATAGCCGTCGAGGAGGACGGCGTCCAGGCCGCCGATGTCCACGCCGAGTTCCAGCGCGTTCGTGCTCCACGCGCCGCGAACCTCGCCGGAGTGAAGCCCTCCTTCGAGTTCCCGGCGGCGCTCGTTCCGCAGGGCCGCCTGATACGCGGCGATGTCGTTGGCGAGCGAGCGCTCCCCTCTGTTCCTGAGTTCGTCCGCGCTCTCCATCGCGTAGCGTTCGGCACCCTGCCGGGAACGGGTGAACGCGAGCGTCTGGCAGTCGCGGGTGACGAGGTCGGCGAAGATGCGTTTGGTTTCGCCGTGATTCGATTTTCTGCGTTTCGCGCCGCCGTAGCGGTCGTCCTCGTACTCCGGCGGGTTCCAGAGGAGCCAGTGGGTCGGTCCGGTGCGACTCGTGTTCTCGTCCACGAGGGCGAACGAGGACTCGGACTTGCCGGTCACGGCGCTCGCGTGTTCGACCGGATTGCCGATGGTCGCCGAACAGCAGACGAACTGCGGATTCGAATCGAATCGGTCACAGATCCGCGCGAGTCGGCGCAGGACGAGCGCGACGTGGCTCCCGAAGACGCCGCGATACTCGTGCACTTCGTCGATGACGACCGTTTCCAGGCCCTTGAAAAACCAATCCCAGAGCCGGTGGGCGTAGGGAAGCAGGGCGTAATGGAGCATGTCGGGCGTCGTGAGGACGACGGTTGGCTGTCGGTTTCGCACGTCCCGCTTTTCGTTCTTGTCGAGTCGGCCGGTGTACTGGGCGACCGAGACGCGACTGCCGAACCCCAAGTCGCGGGCGAGGCCGTCCAATGTCTCCTCCTGATCGTTGATGAGGGCGTTCTGCGGTGCGATGTAGAGCGTTCGCCCGCCGTGGTCCATCGCGCGTTCGAACGCCGGGATGGTGTACCCCAGGCTCTTCCCGCTCGCGGTTTGCGTGGCGATGACGACGTTTTCCCCGCCGCGAACCGCCTCGACTGCCTCGGCTTGGTGGCGATAGAGTCGGTCGATGCCACGGGTTTCGAGGGCGGATTCCAACCGCGATTCGAGCGGGATATCCCGAAATTCACCGTCGTTCCCCGGGAGCGTCTCGTGGCGGGCGATTTGCCCCTCGTAGTAGGGTCGCCCGCGCAGCCAGTCGATGGTGTTCTGCACTGTGGGGTGTTTGGTAGTGAACGTTCTAACCGGTTTCGTCACTGGTGAACCACACGATACGAACGAGTAACAGCGCGATTTGTGGAACGGTTTGAGTGGGAACCGTCGGCCGTCACTCTTCGTCCGAGGGCAACACGGACGGAATCGGGTCGACCATATCCTCCCCGTACGTCCAGGAGAGAATACCGTAGTCGGCGAGTCGCGGCAGGTGTTCCTGTTCCAGGCGAATCCGTACCCATTCCTGCTCGGATTGTGTTACGTCCGTCATGGGTATTCCCTGGGAACGACTCGCGACGTTCGTCGCGAGCAGTGAAATCGGGGTCGCGGTTTCCTGCTCGGAAAGGAACAGTACGAGGTGGCGCCGTTGTTCGTTTTTGAGCAACTCGTACACCGCGTCCGGTGTGGAGAGGAGCACGTCTGGACCCACCGTATCCAAAAATTGTAGTAACTCCATGAGGGTCCCCTGCCCGTCGTTCGACGTGTTACCCATACCCGTTTTAGTACGCTCGGAAGTATGAATCACCCGATACACGAGGATTTATTTGCTAAACAAATAATATTGGTTTTTTAGAATAGAATTCGAATATGGCGTGGCGGGGTGACGGAAAACGCCGATCCAAAACGGTAGTAATTGGGACCGGTTTTCATATCGGATAGAGAACTCATACGGTATCGAATCTCGATTTGAAACACCAAAAGCGCTTTTGACTGTCGGGGTAGTACGATTACAGAGCTATGGGTTCAATGGAGGAGAGTGCTACATCGCCGTTCATGTGTGGTGTAGAGGAGCCGATGAGGTTCCACTACGATTGGGGAAGTGAGGAAGCGCTCGGTTCGTTTATCGTTCAGCGAATGGTTGAGTGTTCGGGGGTGAGTTCCACCGAAATTCCGGAGCCGCTGTACGGGTGTATCGACCCCGACGCGTTGGAGGAGTTGTTCCAACCGCTCGCCGACGGAACGGCCCGCGCGAGCGGAAAGCTGACGTTCATGTTCGCAGGTCACTACATCACCGCCAGCAGCGACGGGACGGTCGAAATCGAATCCGAACTCGGTCGGTTGAAACGGACCGGTGGGAACCTACTGCTCACCGGCGACGTTCCGGCGGATCTGTTCGAGGAGTTGAGCGTGCAGTTCCTGGGCGCGCCGTCCAACGACAGGACCCACCTGTTCGCGCTGTTCGGGCGGGATGTGGACGTGGCTCGGAAGCGTCTTTCACGTGCCAACGCAGACCCCGCTCAAGCGCACATCCTGACCCACGAAGTGGCAGTGCGCTCGGCGACACAAGCACAATCGAACGCGTATCCGGACCGACCGTCCGCCTCGTCCGTGGAGGGGTCACTCGACGACTTCCAAACCGCGATACAGGACGAATTATTGGAACTCCAGTACGGGAATCGGGGATTCGAGCCCGGGGAGCTACGGTTCTGTTTGGATTCGCTACAGTTGCTTTCGAACGAGGAAGGGTCGGTTGCTGTGGAACGTTCCTTGCGGAAGATCACGGAAACCGTCGAGGAACTGTCCGGAATCGGTCAGTACATCTTCCCGGGTGCGTTCGATTCGGATTCCGTTCAAGCCGTAGAGCCGCTGTTCGACGTAACGATCGAACTGAAGCTCGACCCGGACGGACCGAAGCAGCGATGGCATCTGCACGAGACGAGCCACACGACGACGTGGTTCCCGCTCTGACGTTTTTCGGCCGGGGTGCCGACGGAGTTCGCACCCCCACCGTCGACGGTATCGTCGTAGCGCTACAGCCCGAAACCGAGCCCTCAAAGTGAAATGAAACCGATATTTCGACAGAGTGTCGAGCAAACGGGGTTGACCATCGTCGACCCCATTCACCGACGCCAGTTCCCGATTCGGACGCCGACCTCCGTCAGTCCGCTTCCGGCGGACGACGACCAGTTCTACTTCCCGGTCGACAACGCGGCGGAAATCAGGACGGACAAACTCGTCCTCCCGTACATCGTCATCACGCACGTCCGTTCGTTGGACGGCACGGTTCTGGCGGAAGCCGGTGAGTTTTCGTACGAACAGTTCCCCGAAGGCGAGTATCTCGTCGAACTGAACGCACCGATTCGAATCTATCTGCGGGTTGCCGGTGAGTTGACCATCGCGTCATCGGCCGACCGGATGGAGTTCGATTTCGGGACGGAGACGGTGGTCCGAATCGGGGCACGGTCGTATCACGAACACCCCGAGGGGACCGTTACGACGACGGCGGAACCGGCGGACGTGATGGCCGCCGTCTCCACGTTCGGATCGTCGCTGAAGACGTTGAGTTGTGAGCGGTCGTT
The DNA here is from genome assembly GCF_024136975.1 of Haladaptatus sp. AB643. NCBI lineage: Archaea > Methanobacteriati > Methanobacteriota > Halobacteria > Halobacteriales > Haladaptataceae > Haladaptatus > Haladaptatus sp. AB643. Next base: position 29,552 of record NZ_JAMYJW010000014.1, on the reverse strand, counting down.
GCCGTCGCTCAGGGGACATCCCCCGAAGATCGAACTCGGGGACGAACTACACGTTCCGGACGAACTGACGCCGCCGGAGACAGGTGTTCGGATAGAACTCCCTCCGGAACTGCCGATGATCTATTCGGCGAGTTCGCTCGCCTATTATCTGGGAGCGACCATCGTTCCGGGCGAGGAACCGAGGCTCGTGACGGACCGGGGCTTCGTTCATCCGCTCGACCACCCGGAACGGGGGTACGAGGGTGAAATCGAACGAGTGCTCGTCCAATCGTTGTTCTTCGACTGTGTGACGCGAACCGAAGGGTTGTACCAGATACCGCTTCACGAGCGGCAGGTGGTCGAACCGTTCCTCGACGTGTCGTTCGAGGAGTTGTACGAACGCGACCTCGCGGAACAAGTCGAGACCTATCTCGACATCCCGTTCGACGTTATCCGAGAACACGTGCCGACGTGGCTGTTATCGACGACCGTCACGAACGATATCGCCAACGTCGAGACGATTCCGTATCTGGTGAACAACCTGTCGCTCATCTCGACGCCGGACGAGAACCATCGCCGGTCGATACCGAAGACGCCGGAGCCGATCGACAGTTTCCTGCGAGGAACGGAAACACAGAGAGGGCAACAACAAACGACGTCCGACCCGTACGTCGCACCGACGTCGACGGACGCACTGGAACACGCGTGGCTCGGTCACGGGATGCCTATCGGTGCGAACAAACTGATCAAACGCGCCTTCGAGAACAAATTTGAGCGGTCGTCATCGACGGACGGTATCGACATCACGGTGGTCTGTAACGAACAGGAGATGAGTCCGGAGTTCGACGCCGGGGACGACCTCTACGGCAAACGGGACGAACTCGCGTTCGATATCGACGTTCATCGGAACCTCTCGACCGACGAACTGGAGTCGGTGCTTACCACCCCCACCGACTTCCTTCACTACATCGGTCACATCGAGGAGGGCCGTTTCATCTGTGCCGACGGGGAACTCGATATCGAATCGGTCGAGGATGTCGCGGTCGATACGTTCCTGTTGAACGGCTGTCGGTCGTACGAACCGGGAATCCAACTCATCAACTCCGGGAGCATCGGCGGCATCGTCACCTACAGCGAAATCGCGAACAAAAGCGCGATACCCATCGGTCGAACCATCGCGCGCCTTCTCAACCGGGGCTTCTCGCTTCGATCCGCTCTCGTGGTCGTTCGGGAACAGCAACTGGTCGGCAATCAGTACATCGTCGTCGGCGACGGCAGCATCGAGATCGCTCAGAGCGAAAGTGGGACGCCGTACCTCTGTCGTCTCGACGTCGACCCGGAGGGAGGATACGAACTGCGTTTGATGACTTATCCGACCGTCGATTCGGGAATGGGTTCCCTGTTTACTCCCTTCATCACCGACATCGAGCAATATTTCTTGAGCGGTGGGGTCATAGACACGTTCCACGTCGACGAGGAGACGCTGGTCCAGTTCCTCCGCCTCGAACAGTCTCCAGTCGTTATCGACGATGAACTCACGTGGTCGACAGAATTAAATCTCGAATCGCTGTAAAAACGCCCGTTATCGGATGGTTCCGCCGCCAGCGGCGGCCACGTTCCCCGTCTGGGTGAGCAGCAGGCAGATGGTGAACAGCACGCCGATCATTCGCGGGTTCTCAGTCAGGTACGTCGTTAACGTGTCATTGCTTTCGGACATCGTATATAGCCCCAGGCACCCAGGAAGAATAGCTTTTTCTAAATGATAACTAGAGGAAATAAATTGGAATATGTCCACCCATACCAAGAGAAACTAGACCGTGCCGGGAAGTAGCCCCTCACGGACGTTTCGAATGGGGTGATTTCCCTTTCGACGCGACGTTCTCAATGCTGTGTATCCCCTAATGTTGGCTATCCCCTTGAGTAACCACCGATTACGGCACGTTGTCTGGCTGTCGCGCCCCCTTTCGGGATAAGGGGACCGCTCAACGTGGGACTCGTGCCGTTCCACGTTCCACTACTGGTCGGTAACGTCTCGAATCACGACGACCCGCCAAAACGTATATCGCCCAAAAAAGTAGGAGTACTTCAAAACTTCGCCCAGATTTCCGAAGAAAATTTTAAGGAAATGGGAACCAATTGTGGTTTTTGGGGGTTAGAAACTATGTCAGATAGTAAAAATCACGGCTCCGGAAGCGTATCGCCGGCGGACACGAGCGATCGAGTGGGAATGCAGGTAATCCGTGAGCGGGGTGGAAATCCGGAGGAGATCCGTGAGACGCTCATCGACGCCATCGGGGCGGAGTTCTCCACGTACTACTATTACACCAATCTCCGAACCCATCTCGCGGGCCACGAGGATTACAAGGAGATCACCGAGGACGCGCGACTCGAAGACCGTTCGCACTTCGAACTCGTGATGCCGCGCGTGTACGAACTTGGTGGACACATCCCCGTCGATATCGGCGACTTCATGAACCGCGCGAGTTGCCCGCACGCCGAACTGCCGGACGATCCGACGGCGGAGAACATCCTCGAAGTCCTCCTCGAAGCGGAGCGCTGTGCGATCCGAACGTGGTCCGAAGTCTGTGATATGACGCAGGACTGTGATCCGCGCACCTACGACATGGCGAGCCGGATCCTGCAGGAGGAAATCGACCACGAGGCGTGGTTCATCGAACTGCTCTCGATGGAGCGCGACGGCGAGGTCAACCCCGCCGGTCACTTCGTCCGCGACCAGCCCGGCGACGCGCCCTACTCCAAGAACCGTTCGTTCAACGACTCCGCGTAAGCGTTCGGCTCCCGACCGATTTCCGGCCGACAACCACATTTTCTCCCGTCCGTAACTGTGCCCGTGAGTTCCTACACCGTCGAAATCGAAGTCCCCGCCGATTGCGACATCGAACAGGCAGGCGAGACGGTCGAAATCGACGTTCCAGAGGACGAGTACATCCTCGCCGTCGCCCGAAATCAGGATATCTGGCTCCCCGCCGACTGCCAACAGGGGTGGTGTACCACCTGTGCGGCCGAACTGCTCTCCGGCGATGTGGACCAGTCCGACTCCCAGCGCTACTTCGACGTGGACCGCGAGGAGGACATGATCCTCCCGTGCACCGCGAAACCCTGCTCGGACCTCTCGCTGGAAGCCTGCCAGTACGAGGAGATGCTGGATCATCGGGCCGAACACGATAAGCCGCCCGGCACCTCGAAACGATGACGATGTGAGACCGACCTCTCGAAAAGATTCGGTCGCCGTTTCTGTCTCGTTCTAGTTGGGGAGTAGGTACTTGCCCGTCCCCGGCGTATGCCATTCGATGGCACGAATCAGCAGAACGCTCGCGCTCGGGACCGCCGTGGCGCTCGGTGCCGCGTGGGTCGGATGGGGGGCGTACATTCGACGGAAGACGGATCAAGTGCCGTACACGACCGCGCTACACGTCGATGGGGTGGAGATTCGACGGTATCCGGACACCGTAGTGGCGCGGACGACGGCCGACACCCAGAACGAAGCGTTCCAACGGTTGTTCCGCTACATTCAGGGGGACAACCGGTTGGGGAAGGAGATCGAGATGACCGCGCCGGTGTCCACCGACTCCGAGACGATCGAAATGACGGCACCCGTCGCGTCCGAACGATCGGAAGCGGGCATGGAGATGTCATTCTTCCTGCCGGGCGAGTACACGGCGGAAGGCGCACCCAAACCGACCGACGAGGACGTCTCGGTCGAAGCCGTCGGCGCGCGAACCCTCGCGGTACGCCCGTTTTCGTGGTACGCGACGGCGGATCGGGTCGAGGAGAACCGACGGCGGTTGTTCGACACCCTTTCGGCACACGACTTGACGCCGAACGGAGAACCGTTCCTGTTGCGATACGACGACCCGTGGACACCGCCGTTCATGCGCCGGAACGAGATTGCCGTTGAGTTGGAGTGAAACTGGGATCCAACTTTCGCTGATACGAGTTGTGCTAACGTGGGCGATGTGTGTCGTCCTCGGCGAGGGCGCACTGTGCGCGCGACGATTTTCACGGCAAATATAGTCGGAATATCGGGGACTGGAGCGTGATCAGGGCGGTGTCGGCAGTATGAATACTGCCGCATCGTCCGGAGTACCTTAGTTACCTTATACACATACCATCACGACGATGTCGTGCGGTTTCCACACTCCGGGCTGGAGCACCACAAATTAAAATTCATTGTCATCTCCTGTCTTAGCGTTACTTATAAATAGGAGGATGGCTCTCACATCGAGTACAATGTCACACAACGACATGACCCCCAAAAGGGGGGGTCGAGTTCTTCGAGGGCACACTAGCCCACACCGACGAGATTGAATCAGTTAGAATTTTCGACACGACGCTCCGCGACGGGGAGCAGACGCCACGCACCTCGTTCTCGCCCGACGAGAAGCGTGAGATCGCGGCGATGCTGGACGAGATGGGAACCCACGTCATCGAGGCTGGCTTCCCGGCCAACGGCGACGCCGAGTTCGCGGCCGTCCGCGACATCGCGGAGTCCACCGACGCCACGACGTGTGCTTTGGCACGAATCGTCGACGGCGACGTGGAAACCGCGCTGGACACCGGCGCGGAGATGGTGCACGTCTTCGCTTCGACCAGCGACGTGCAGATAGAGGATTCGATGCACACTACGCGCGAGGACGTGCTGGAACGCGCCGTCAGCTCGGTCGAACGCGTCGCCGAGGCGGGCGCGATTCCGATGTTCTCGCCGATGGACGCCACGCGAACGGATCCCGAATACATGGCCGAGATCGTCGAGGCCGTTAGCGAGGCGGGTGCCGAGTGGATAAACATCCCTGACACCTGCGGCGTCGGGACGCCGAGTCGCTTCGCGGAGTTGGTGGCCCACGTCAGTGAGCACACCGATGCGCGTATCGACGTGCACACGCACGACGACTTCGGCATGGCGACGGCGAACGCGATTGCCGGCGTCGAGGCCGGTGCCGACCAAGTTCAGGTCAGCGTCAACGGCATCGGCGAGCGCGCCGGAAACGCGGCCTTCGAGGAGGTCGTCATGGCCGTCGAGAGCGTCTACGGTGTCGATACCGGTATCGACACGCAACGAATCACCGAGCTGTCAGAGATGATCGCGGAGTACAGCGAGGTCGAGACACCGGTCAACAAACCCGTCGTCGGCGCGAACGCGTTCGCTCACGAGAGCGGGATTCACGCGGCGGGCGTCATCGAGAACAGCGACACGTTCGAGACTGGCGTGATGAAGCCGGAGATGGTCGGGGCGGAACGCGAGTTCGTCCTCGGCAAACACACCGGAACGCACGCCGTGCGAAAACACCTCCGGCAGTCAGGGTTCGTCCCGACGGAGGCCGAAGTCCGGCAGATCACCCGCAAGGTCAAGGACCGCGGCGCGGCGAAGAACCGCGTGACGGTGAGCGACGTACAACGGTTCGCCCGCGAACTGGGCGTCGATTCTCACGAGGAGGTCAAGGCATAACCATGTCCCCTCGCGTTTTTTACACGGACGGAGAGCGGCCGCTGACACGCGGGTGCAAGAATTGCCCGTCACGCAAGGATTATTTGGGTATCACCACGAACGGTGATAACACAGATGCCACGAGGACGCTTGACCCACGGTTCAGCGGTGTCGAGCGTTGCGGCCGCGGAGCGCGTGCTCATTATTGTAGGGGTCTAGCTACCCCTCATCTATTCTTCACCCCGAATTCGAACGAATCGCAACCCAACAGCACGACGCATAGGTCCAAACCGATGACAGGCACACGACAGCAAACCGGCACGTATCGACCGACGAACGACTATCGACCGACGGCCCACCAGCCGTCGGCCGACACGCGAACAGAGGTGACGAAGGCGTGAGCGAGCACACGGCACAACCCGTCTCCCGTGAGGGGGACGAGGACCCGGAAACGGGTGTCACGGACTCGGCCGCCCCGAAAACCGACGACTCGGCCGCCGATGACGGATCGACCGAGCCCGCGCGAGTGACTGGCGCTCACGCGGTCGTCTCGACGCTCGAATCGGCCGGTGTCGAGGCAATGTTCGGCGTGCAAGGCGGGGCCATCATGCCCGTCTACGACGCGCTGTACGACTCTGACATCCATCACGTGACGATGGCTCACGAGCAGGGTGCGGCCCACGCCGCAGATGCTTACGGCGTCGTCACCGGCGAACCGGGCGTCTGTCTGGCGACCTCGGGACCGGGTGCGACGAACCTCGTCACCGGCATCGCGGACGCGAACATGGATTCGGACGCGATGGTCGCGCTGACGGGACAGGTCCCGTCCGAACTGGTCGGCTCCGACGCGTTCCAGGAGACCGATACCACGGGCGTGACGGCCCCCATCACGAAACACAACTACTTCGCGGACGAGTCGGACGCCATCGGCGACATGGTCGGCGAGGCGTTCGCGCTGGCCGAAACCGGCAGACCCGGCCCGACGCTCGTGGACCTGCCGAAGGACGCGACGATGGGCGAGACCGAGAACGAACCGGGGAAGACCGAAATCCCTTCGACCTGCTCGCCGCAGATGGAGGCCGACGCGGCAAACGTCGAAGCCGCCGCGCAAGCCATCGAGAACGCGGAAAAACCGCTGTTGCTGTTCGGCGGCGGCGTCGTCAAAGGGAACGCCTGCGAGGAAGCGCGAAACTTCGCCACCGACCACGGGATTCCCGTGGTGACGACGATGCCAGCCATCGGCTCGATGCCCGAAGACCACGACCTCTGTCTCTCGTGGGCGGGCATGCACGGAACCGGCTACGCCAACATGGCCGTCACGCATTGTGACGTGCTGATAGCCGTCGGCTGCCGATTCGACGACCGACTGACCGGTGGTATCGACACGTTCGCCCCGGAAGCAGAGGTCGTCCACATCGACATCGACCCGGCCGAGATTTCGAAGAACGTCCACGCGGATTACCCGCTCATCGGCGACGCGGGGACCGTCATCGAACAGGTCGATGCGGCGTTCTCGACGGACGGGGACGAAGACCGAGACGACTGGACGGCATGGCGCGAGCGGTGTCGAACGTGGCGGGACGAGTTCCCACTGACCTACGACACGCCCGAGGACGAACCGCTGAAGCCGCAGTTCGTCGTGGAGGCGCTGGACGAGGCCACCGACGACGACGCCGTCGTCACGACCGGCGTCGGCCAGCACCAGATGTGGGCCGCCCAGTTCTGGACGTATCGAAGCCCGCGCACGTGGGTGTCCAGTCACGGACTGGGAACGATGGGCTACGGACTGCCTGCGGCAGTCGGCGCACGTTTCGGAGCGGACGACGACCAGCAGGTCGTCTGCATCGACGGCGACGGTTCCTTCCAGATGACGATGCAGGAACTCTCCGTGGCCGTGCGCGAGAACCTCGACATCACCGTGGCCATCCTGAACAACGAGTATATCGGGATGGTCCGCCAGTGGCAGGACGCCTTCTTCGAGGGTCGGCGGATGGCCGCCGACTACGACTGGTGTCCCGAATTCGACAAACTGGCCGAGGCGTTCGGCGCGAAGGGGTTCGCCGTGGACTGTTACGACGAAGTGGCCGACACCATCGAGGAGGCGCTGGCCTACGACGGCCCGTCGGTCATCGATTTCCACGTGGATCCCGCAGAAAACGTCTATCCGATGGTGCCGAGCGGCGGTGCCAACGGAAAGTTCGCCCTCTCGGAGGACCAACTATGAGCGGCGAAGAATCGACGGACGACGCCCCGTCTCAAACCTCATCCGCGGGCATGCCCGGCACGGCTCCCGACGAGCGACCACATCCCGAGGGTCGCCGGAACGAGCAGGGCATCCGCATCGACCCGGAGGCGGAGGCCGAACCGCAACGGCGAACCGCCGTGGTTTCCGCGCTGGTCGAACACGAACCGGGCGTCCTCTCGCGCGTCTCCGGGTTGTTCTCCCGGCGACGGTTCAACATCGAGAGTCTGACGGTCGGGAAGACGACCGTGGACGGCCACGCCCGTATCACGCTCGTGGTCGAGGAGACCGAATCCGGTATCGACCAAGTCGAAAAACAGTTGGCGAAACTCAAGCCGGTCATTCAGGTGGGCGAGGTCGATGACCCCGCCGTGCGCGCCGAACTGGTGCTGTTGAAAGTTCGGGGCAACAAGCCGGACGAGGTCCACGCCATCACGCAGATGTACGAGGGCCAGACGCTGGACGCCGGGCCGCGAACCATCACGGTTCAGATCACCGGCGACCAGCAGAAGATCGACGACGCGGTGGACGCCTTCCGCCAGTTCGGCATCATCGAGATCGCACGGACCGGCCAGACCGCCTTGGCGCGCGGCGACACGCCGACGACGCCGGGCGAGGAACCGGGTCATTCGACCCAACCACCCGAGGACCCGCATAGCGCGACGAACGACGAAGCAGACAACTGAGGAATACGACAATGACGAACCAATACGACGCAACGATCTACTACGACGAAGACGCGGACGACAGCTATCTGAACGACAAGACGGTGGCCGTACTCGGGTACGGCAGTCAGGGCCACGCCCACGCACAGAACCTCGCTGACAGCGGGGTGGACGTGGTGGTCGGCCTGCGAGAGGGTTCGTCCTCGCGCAAGGCCGCGGAAGCCGACGGCCTGCGCGTTGCGACGCCGAAAGAGGCGGCCAGTGAAGCACAGGTCGTCTCGGTGCTCGTGCCGGACACCGTTCAACCGGCCGTGTACGCCGACATCGAATCCGAACTGGAACCCGGCGACACGCTCCAGTTCGCCCATGGGTTCAACATCCACTACGGCCAGATCGAACCGTCGGAGGACGTGGACGTGACGATGATCGCCCCGAAATCGCCGGGCCACCTCGTCCGCCGGAACTACGAGGCCGACGAGGGAACGCCGGGACTGCTCGCCATCTATCAGGATGCGAGCGGCGAGGCGAAGGAGGAGGCGCTCGCCTACGGGAAAGCCATCGGTTGTACCCGCGCAGGCGTGGTCGAGACCTCGTTCCAGGAGGAGACGGAAACCGACCTGTTCGGCGAACAGGCCGTCCTCTGTGGCGGCGTGACGGAACTCATCAAAGCCGGGTACGAGACGCTCGTCGATGCGGGCTACTCGCCCGAGATGGCGTACTTCGAGTGCCTGAACGAGATGAAACTCATCGTGGACCTGATGTACGAGGGCGGCCTCGGCGAGATGTGGGATTCGGTCTCCGACACCGCCGAATACGGTGGCCTGACGCGCGGTGAGGTCGTCGTCGACGACCACGCCCGTGAGAACATGGAGACGGTCCTCCAGCAGGTACAAGACGGCGAGTTCGCTCGCCAGTGGATCGTCGAGAATCAGGCCGGGCGGCCGTCGTACCGTCAGAAGCGGAAGGCCGAGAAGAACCACGAAATCGAGGAGGTCGGGGACCGTCTCCGCCAACTGTTCTCGTGGTCGGAAACGGAAGACGAGGAATCAGAATCCGAGGAAGGAGAACAAGAGCGAGTGACAGCAGATGACTGAGGAAAACCGGAACGGACGGACGGAAACGATGGCGGACGTGAACCACGTCCATCCCCACGCCGACCGCGGCGCGATGACACAGCTGTTCAGCCGTGGACAGGTCGCCACCGATGGCGGGGACGACGAGGAATCGACGATGAAGACGATGGCCGAAATATCGCACGAGCCGCCGACGGGTGCCGCTGACTCGGTGGGCGTTTTCGAGCGCGGCCACGAATATCGGGTACAGTACCGATGAGTGAGGGAACGCTCTACGACGAGGTGTGGGATCGCCACACGGTAACGGAACTGCCGACCGGACAGACCCAACTGTTCGTCGGTCTGCATCTCGTCCACGAAGTGACGAGTCCGCAGGCGTTCGGCATGCTGGAGGAGCGCGACATGGAGGTCGCGTATCCCGAGAACACCCACGCGACGGTGGACCACATCGTCCCGACGGCCGACCAGTCGCGTCCGTACGCCGACGAGGCAGCGGAAGAGATGATGTCGGAGTTGGAGGAGAACGTGCAGGGAGCGGGTATCGAGTTCTCGCACCCGAAATCGGGCGACCAAGGAATCGTTCACGTCATCGGTCCGGAGCAGGGACTGACTCAGCCCGGCATGACCATCGTCTGTGGCGACAGCCACACCGCGACGCACGGCGCGTTCGGCGCGCTGGCGTTCGGTATCGGTACGAGCCAGATTCGTGACGTGCTGGCGACCGGAACCATCGCGATGGAGAAACAGAAGGTCCGAAAGATCGAGGTCACGGGCGAACTCGGGCCCGGCGTCTCGGCGAAGGACATCGTCCTCGAAATCATCCGCCAACTCGGCACCGACGGCGGCGTCGGCTACGTGTACGAGTACGCGGGCGAGGCAATCGAAAATCTGGACATGGAAGGCCGGATGAGCATCTGCAACATGTCCATTGAGGGCGGCGCTCGCGCGGGCTACGTCAACCCCGACGAGACCACCTACGAGTACCTGCGGGAAACGGACGCATTCGCGGATAATCCTGAAAAATTCGAGGAACTCAAATCCTACTGGGAGTCCGTGCGCTCCGACGAGGATGCCGAGTACGACGACGTGGTCGTCATCGACGGCGACGAACTCGAACCGATGGTGACGTGGGGTACGACGCCCGGACAGGGCGTCGGCATCACGGAACCGATTCCCGCACCAGAAGACCTGCCCGAGGAGAAGCGGGAGACGGCGCGACAGTCACAGGAACACATGCGCGTCGAACCCGGCGATACGATGGCGGGCTACGACATCGACGTGGCGTTCGTCGGATCCTGTACCAACGCCAGACTGCCCGACCTGCGCCGCGCGGCGCAAGTCGTCGAGGGACGCGAAGTCCACGACGACGTACGGGCGATGGTCGTCCCCGGCAGCCAGCGTGTGAAGGCCGCCGCCGAGGCGGAAGGGTTGGACGAAATCTTCCGCGAGGCCGGTTTCGACTGGCGTCAGGCCGGGTGTTCGATGTGTCTGGGTATGAACGACGACCAACTCGACGGCGACGAGGCCAGCGCGTCCTCCTCGAATCGTAACTTCGTTGGACGACAGGGCAGTCCGGACGGCCGGACGGTGTTGATGAGTCCCGAGATGGTCGCGGCCGCCGCGATTCGCGGCGAAGTGACCGACGTACGCGAACTGTCGGAGGTGGTGAGCGCATGACCGAAGAGATCACCTACGAATCCGGAACCGGCATCGCGGTGCGCGGCAACGACATCGACACCGACCAGATCATCCCGGCGCGGTTCATGAAGGTCGTCACCTTCGACGGCCTGGGACAGTTCGCGTTCTTCGACCAGCGGTTCGATTCCGACGACAACCCGCAACCGCACCCGTTCAACGAGGACGATCACGAGGGCGCGTCGATACTGGTCGTCAACGGTAACTTCGGCTGTGGTTCCTCGCGCGAGCACGCGCCGCAGGCGCTCGCTCGCTGGGGAATCGACGCCATCGTCGGCGAGAGCTTCGCCGAGATTTTCGCCGGGAACTGCCTCGCGCTGGGCATCCCGACCGTCACGGCTGACGCCGAGACCGTGGAGGCGTTGCAGGACTTCGTCGAGGAGAACCCAGACGCCGAAATCGAGGTCGACGTGGCGGAGGAAACCGTACGCTACGACGGCCGAACCGTCGAGGCGAACGTTGACGACGCCCAGCGACAGGCGCTCGTGGAGGGCGTCTGGGACACGACGGCGCTGATGAAGTCGAACGAAGCGGAAATCGAGAAAACGGCCGAGAGCCTCCCTTACGTCGAACAATGAGCGAACAAATCGCTGTCATCCCCGGTGACGGAATCGGACAGGAAGTAGTACCAGCGGCACGGCGAGTCCTCGAAGCCGTCGGACCGGAGTTCGAGTTCGTGGAAGGCGACGCGGGCGACGCCGTGAAGGCGGAAACCGGCGAAGCGTTGCCGGAGGAAACCCGAAGTCTCGTGTCGGAATCCGACGCGACGCTGTTCGGCGCGGCGGGCGAGACGGCGGCGGAGGTCATCTTGCCGCTTCGCGGCGTCGTGGACTCGTTCGTCAACGTGCGCCCCGCGAGGGCGTATCCGGGAACGGAAGCGCTCCGACCCGAGACCGACCTCGTCTTCCTCCGCGAGAACACGGAGGGCGTCTACGCGGGCCACGAGTCGAACCTGAGCGACGACGTGACGACACTGACCCGCGTCGTCACCGAATCCGCGTCCGAGCGACTCGCCGAATTCGCCTGCGAGTACGTCGAGGGACGCGACGACGAGGAGTTCACCATCGCCCACAAGGCGAACGTGATGCGCGAGACCGACGGCCTGTTCCGCGACACGGTGGACCGCGTGGCGGACGGCGAGGGCGTTTCACACGACGAGATGCTGATGGACGCGCTGGCGACTCACCTCTGTTTGCACCCCGACGAGTTCGGCGTCATCGTCTGCCCGAACCTCGCGGGCGACGTGCTGTCGGACCTCGCCGCCGGATTAGTCGGCGGATTGGGACTGCTCCCCTCGGCCAACATCGGGCCGGACAACGCGCTGTTCGAACCCGTCCACGGCACCGCGCCGGACATCGCGGGCGAGGGCGTGGCGAACCCGTCGGCAACCATCCTCTCGGCCGCGATGCTGCTGGAGCATCTGGGGTACGACGAGGAGGGCGCGGCGGTTCGTGAGGCGGTCGAATCCGTGCTGTCGGACGGGCCGCGAACGCCCGACCTCGGCGGCGACGGGACCACCGCGGACGTCACCGAGGCAGTGCTGTCTCGGATGTAGCTTCTCTACTGTTCGTTCGATCGCTCTTTTTGTTCGTTCGATCGTTGTTTTCGCGGGTCAGAAGGAAAACATCGACATGACGATCATCCCCGCGCCGGTCGTACCGAGTATTCCGAAACAAAGTCGCGTGAGTGCCACCCGCCAACCCGCAGGTTCGACCTCATCGACCGGGTTCGTACTGCCGATGGAGTCGGATTGCTCGTCGGGCGTCGACAGTTGGTACCCGTATCTAACGCCGAGGGCACCGAGGGCGAGCACACCGAGTCCGGTGAGCATCATGCTGAGGGAGACCATATTCAGTCCATATTTCCATTTCAATAAATGCTTTCTGTTCTGAACGAAGGTCGACCGGGTTCATCGTTCCCGGTGCCGGAAAGTGAACACTAATATCGGTGGCCCGATGCTTCCCGGTAACGAGTGAGACGAAATGAGTGAGACGAAAGACGAACTCGCGGGCGTGGTGGACCTGTTCGGGGCACTGACACGTGCGGAACTGGCCGAGGCGCTCGCCGAGTTGGCGTTCAAGCAGGGAAAAGAGGTGGACGAATCGGCGTTCGAGTCGGTCATCGAGGACGGCGTGCGGGACTTCTATCTCGTGGAAGCACGCGCCGATACCGACACCGGCGAAACGGTTCTTGTGCCCGGTCCGGTGGCGTTCCCGGCGTTGCCCGACAACGCGGAGGACCTGCCGCATATCATGGACGTCCCGGAGCGGACCACGGACCGCGAGGGGTTGGGCGAACGCGTGAAGGAGCGACTCGCCGCGGAGGCCGAAACGGCCGACGAGGAGCGGGCGCAGTACCTCGTGGACGTGAGCTACGACCTCGAAGCGTGGGCACCCGTGGAGGCGGGCAACGTGCGTGACAGACTGGACGAGTCATGAGGTCGAACGATTGCGCTCCGAGAACGAGTCGCACGCCGACCGGGCAAATTAAGGCCGGACGGACCGACGAAAACACATGAACCTCGGTCGGGTGGCCGACCACGAACCACGGTTGGTCACGGACGAGCAACGCGAGGCGGCCGTCCTCGTGCCGATTATCGACCGCGACGATGGTCCCGCCCTCCTCTTCACCAAGCGCGCGGACCACCTCGGCGAACATCCGGGACAGATGAGTTTCGTCGGCGGGGGACACGAACCGGGCGACGACGACCTCTGGGAGACCGCACTCCGGGAAGCACACGAGGAAATCGGACTTCGACCCGAGGAAGTCGAGCACGTCGGGCGACTGGACGACATCCGGACGATAACGGGCTACTCCATCAGCCCGTTCGTCGTCAGAATCCCGGACCGCGAGTACGACCCCGACGAGCGCGAGGTAGCGGAAATCGCCATCCTCCCGGTGTCGGAACTGACGAACTTCGACAACTACGAGAACGAACACCGCGACCACCCCCACTACGGCGAGGTGGTAATCCACTACTTCCACGTCGATGGCTTCACCGTCTGGGGCGCGACGGGACGGATGCTGGTGCAACTGCTGGAACTGGCGACGGATTGGTGCGCGCCGGAGAAAATCGACCGGTTCGTCGACACCGACCCGGATTTGAGTTGACAGTCGGCTTTCAGAGAGTCGAATCCCAGAACTCGGATAAACTGATCGGCAACTCTCGTCCGTGTTTTGTCTCTTGGTCGGGTAGGTTGTCCCCGTGTTGAGTACAGGGTGTATCCAGGCTATGAGACTCGTCGCCAGTAGCGGTTGTACAGTGATGGAAGTATCCATCCAAAGCATCCATATTTTTATGGCAATTAACCAACCATCTTGGATATGGATTGGCTGCCCGCCCGCGATGTGGATGGGACACAACGTGGTGATCCACGTCTCATCGGCCTTGACGACGAGAATATCGACGAAGCACTCGACGCGATCTCTTCGGCCACTGCTCGCACACTACTCACGGAGATTTACAGCGATCCGGTAACTCCTAGTGACCTGCGCGACCGTACTGACAACTCGCTGCAAACGATTTCGTATCATTTGGGGAAGCTTGAGAACGCAGGTCTCGTTCGCGTCGCAGATACTCGGTACTCGGATCAAGGGCGAGAGATGGCGGTGTACGCGGCACCCGACGATCCGGTCGTGCTTTTCGTCGGCACCGAAAACCGGAAAAACGGCCTGCGTGATCTGTTCGCGCGCGTATTTGGTGCTGGGATACTACTCCTTGGCGCGACTATCTACGTCCTCTACCGGACGTTCGAGTACAGCAGCGGGCCACCCGGGAGCGATCCGACATCTCACGGCCTCCTCGATATCTCGTTCATCACGTTCTTCACAGGCGGATTCTTCGTTCTTGTGCTCGTGCTCTGCTGGGGGATCTGGGCGCGACTCCGCTAGTTCGTTTCGGGCTTAAAATTCGTTTTACGTCTCCCAGAAGTATTTCCTTCCAACTCGCCGAAAGAACATATGAGTACTTGGCCGTCCGACCGCACTACGCATCTACTCGAAACACTCCTCGCGCTCGCCACCCTCGTTAGCACTGACCTGTCCCTGGACTACAACCCGTGGTATCCGGAATGGATACATACCGGACCACTCACACTGCCGCCAAGCGCCATTGCACCGATGATACTCTCGATAGCCATACTTCTATTCAGGGGACGCTCCACCAATCCGCGTGGAATCGGTCGCCGCGCGCTCACGGCGTTCGCGGCCATTACGCTCATACTCTGTCTGTATGCGATCTGGAACCTGAACACTGCCCCTGGTGGGGTTTACTGGGCAGGATTTTTCCCACTTATTACCGGCGTCCTGCTCGCCGTCTCAACGCTGTTGAGATTGATCATCGAACGTATTCGTCAATAATCGATCGGGTATCAATCGGTGCTGGCATTCTCTCCCGTGACTATCAGGGCATACTTTTCGCATCGACCCACCGTCCGGATTGTCGGTATCCATACGTCAAAGTGAACGGCATGCGACCATCTCCCATGTACGACGCAATCGTCGTCGGGGGCGGAATCGTCGGTGCCTCCGTCGCCTACCACCTGGCACGTGAGGACGTGGACACGCTTCTCATCGACCGCCACGACACCGGACGAGCGACGGATGCCGGTGCGGGCATCATCTCTCCAGCGACCAGCAGTCGAACCGCCTCGACCCAGTGGTTCGAGTTCGCACTCGATGCCGCGGCGTACTATCCGGAAATCGTCGAACACCTCGAAAACGAACAGGACGGAGAGACGGGCTACTCCGACTGTCCCCTGCTCTCGGTCGCGGTGGACGAGGACGAAGTACCGGAGTACGACGCGGCATCCGAACGGATTCGGGAGCGACAGGAGAAATACGGCCAGCCAGCACCCGGAACGACGGAGGAAATATCGTCCGCGGAGGCGAAATCGAGATTCCCGGCCCTCGCCGAAACTCGGCGCTGTCGCGCCTACGACGGTGCCGCGCGGGTGGACGCCCGGACGTTCACCGGCGCGCTGCTCCGGGGGGCGAAGAAACACGGACTCACCGTTTTCGGAAAGGACGTGACCGAGATTCACCACGAGGACGGGACCGTCACGGGCGTCGAAACCGCCGACGCGACGACCTACGAGGCACCGGCGGTCGTGATCGCCGGGGGCGCGTGGTCCGACCGATTTTCCGACTCGCTCGGCGTGTCGATCCCAGTAGAACCCCAACGCGGGCAGATCATCCACCTCGATCTGGGCGACACCGACACCTCCTCGTGGCCCATCCTCAGCCCGTATCACAGCCACTACATGGTCCCGTGGTCGGACAACCGCGTCGCCGTCGGCGCGACCCGTGAAGTCGGGTCGGGCTTCGAACCCCACACGACGGCCGAAGGTGTTCACGAGGTGCTCGGCGAAGCGCTTCGCGTCGCGCCCGGACTCGGCGACGCGGCGATCGAGGAGATCCGTGTCGGCCTCCGTCCGCGCTCGGCCGACCAACTGCCCGTTTTGGGGCGAATTCCGACCGTCGAGGGCGTCCACCTGGCGACCGGTCACGGCGCGACCGGACTCCAACTCGGCCCCTACAGCGGAAAACTGGTCGCCGATCAGATCATGGGCGAACCGGTCGATATCGAGGGGTTCAGCGTGGAGCGGTTCGAGTAGCGGGACGAACGACCCCAGTGGCCGGGCCGCACGGCGGCGAGAATTAAGGGGGTTGCCGGCGTCCCGAATGTCCTGGGGGAAATAGACGATGACAAACGGAGGGATTTCCGAGTCGTCGGAAACCGACACTGAGGAAACGAGTGGAAACGTCGTCGCAGAACTGTCCACGTCGTTGGATGGGTTCATCGCCGGGCCGAACGCGGGGATCGACAACCCGCTGGGGGACGGCGGCGAGCGACTCCACGAGTGGGTGTACGAACTGGCGAGTTGGCGCGAGTTACACGGTCTCGACGGCGGGAAAACGGGTATCGACGACGACATCCTCGCCGAATCGTTCGAGAACGTCGGCGCGGTCGTGATGGGAAAACGGATGTTCGATACCGGCGAGGAACCGTGGGGTGACGACCCGCCGTTTCACGTTCCGGTGTTCGTCCTCACGCACGACCATCGAGGAACGGAGGAACGACGGGGTGGCACGACGTTCACTTTCGTCACCGACGGCGTCGGGAGCGCACTCGAACGGG
Source organism: Haladaptatus sp. AB643 (assembly GCF_024136975.1). Taxonomy (NCBI): domain Archaea; kingdom Methanobacteriati; phylum Methanobacteriota; class Halobacteria; order Halobacteriales; family Haladaptataceae; genus Haladaptatus; species Haladaptatus sp. AB643. The sequence goes on along the minus strand of NZ_JAMYJW010000014.1, from coordinate 12,313 downwards.
CAAGAGCGGCCGCGGGTACCGACGACGTGTCGGTCGCGGGCGGGGCGAACGTCGTTCAGGGGTTTCTCGGTGCGGACCTTCTGGATGAGATTCGGCTTCACATCGTTCCCGTCCTGCTCGGGGATGGGGTTCGCTTGTTCGACCATCTCGACTTCGAACCGCTCGAACTCGAAAAGACGAGGGTAGTGGATTCGCCCGACGTGACTCACCTGTGGTACCGCGTCGAACGGTGATCGGATCGAAGTCAGAACCGGTCGAGCGAGAATAACTCGATATCGTGGCGACTCTCGCCGTCGATGGCGAGGTCGGCCAGAATCTCGCCGACGACGCTCGACAGTTTGAACCCGTGACCCGAAAATCCCGCGCCCACGACGACCTGCGGGTGGTCCGGAAGCGTGTCGATGATGAAGTGTTCGTCCGGCGAGTTGGTGAACAGACACGTCTCCAAGCGCATCGTCGGTCCGGCCGCCTCGGGGAAGTAGCGCTCCGTGAAATCGCGGAGGACGCGCTCGTCGGCGGGCGTCGGGTCGGCCACGTCGTCCGGGGAGACGTTCTCGTGGAAGTGGTTGTACTTGCCGACCTTGTACCCGGGCACGCCGTACTCCGGGAAGCCGTAGAAGTAGCCCTCCTCGCAACCCATGGTGAAGACCGGGAACGAATCGGGTTGGAACGCCTCGGAGTCGTCGGGGTGGAACCAGCCCAGCACTTGCCGCTCCGGTCTCGCCTCGACCCGCAGCATCGGCAGCAGGTTCGCGGCCCACGCGCCCGCCGTGACGACCATCGTGTCGGCGGTGTAGCTTCCCTCCCTCGTTTCGACGCGGACACCGCCGTCGGCGGTTGGCTCCCAGTCGAGGACGCCCTCCCGGGCGCGAATATCCGCGCCGTGTCGGTGTGCTTCGTTCACGTGCGCGACGACGCACTGTTCGACGTGGAGGAAACCGCCGTCCGGTTCGAAAATCGCGACGAAGTCCTCGGGTAGGTCGTAGCCCGGATATCGTTCGCCCACCTCCTCGGCGGAAAGCCGTTCGTACGCCAATCCGTGTGTCTCACAGGATTCGCGCGCACCGGCGACCTTCTCGCTGCCATCCGGGCCAGCGACGATACAACCGGTCGTGTGGAGGAGTTCCGTGGGATGCGTGGCATCCAACTCGTCCCACAGTTCGTAGGCACGCTCCAGCAGCGGGACGTAGTCCGGGTGTTCGTAGTACGCCTTCCGGATGATCCGCGTCACGCCGTGTGACGACCCCATCGAATGCGGAATATCGTAGCGTTCCAGGCCCAAAACGTTCTCGCCGCGCTTTGCGAGGTGGGCCGCCGTCGCGCTTCCCATGCCGCCGACGCCGACGACGATGGTATCGTATTCGGTCATACTCGTGTCGTGATCGGCGGTGACAATGAACGTGGGTAGTTCGGCGCGGAGGATTTCATCACCCATATTTTCAGAAAACTTATCTAATCCGGCACTAAAACTCCAAAAATGACTTCCAGACGACACGTTCTCGCCGGTGTCGGCGGCGCGCTAACCGCCGGACTCGCCGGATGTCTTGGCGATTCGGGGTCCTCGGGTGGCTCCTCCAACAACGGGACCGCGAAGGACACCGACTGGCCGATGCCGCGATTCGATACGACCAACACCGCCTACAATCCCGAAGCGAAAGCCCCACGTCACGGCGTCCTGGAACGATGGACGTTCGAGGGCGCTTCGGCGACGGGCACGCCCGCCATCGTGGACGGTCGGGTGTTCCTCCCGACTGGGAAGTCGCTCGTCGCGCTCGATTCGAGTAGCGGGGGCGTACTGTGGCAGTTCGACCTCGACCACGGATGGTCCGACGGCCCGGTCGTCCACGATGGACTCGTTTACGTCAACGCGCTCGGCGATCTTCACGCTCTCGACGTGAAGACTGGCGAGAAAGCGTGGTCGCTCACCGATGTCGAGGACATCAACACCTCCCCACACCTCGTCGCAGGTGAGCACGTTTCTCCCTCGAAACTGTTCGTGGGAACAGAGAACGGAAAACTGCTGAAACTCGATCTGAAGACGGGCAGAATTCTCCGACGGACGGACCTGTTCGGCGAGATTACGACGATGGCATACCGGCTTCCCATCCTCTACGTCGGAACGTCCAGTGGTGAAGTGTATGCGCTTTTCGAACGCGGTACCGACCGACCGTTCGGCGAGCAATGGCGACGGAAAGTCGGGGCACAAATCCAGGGGTTGGTACCCACCTCGGAGGGCATTCTCGTCGATACGTTCGGTGGGCCGCTCCGCTGTTTACAAGACGGTGCGCACGCGGGAACGACACGGTGGAAAGTGCCCGCGAAGCAGGCGAACTCGGCACCCGTTTACGGCAATTACACAGTCTTCGCGGCCGGATACGACTCCCTTTCGGCCCACCGGGATTACGACAAGAAGACCAAGTGGCGCTACAACGGGCGGTTCGATCGGGCCGACCCCGTCGCGGCCGGTGACACCCTGTACGTCAGCAGCGGCGATGCAGTCCACGGGTTCGCGCTCGACGGCGGTATCGGCATGGAAGGGTACCGGTACGACGCAAAGCAGTGGTCACACTCGACCTCGTTGGCCGTCGAAGGACTCGCCGTCGCCGACGGTGCCTTGTTCGTGGCCTGCCGCCCTGGAAAGGGAGAATCGACGGCGCTGTACTGTCTGGAATCGGCCTGAACGGTTCCGCGATCAACGGCATCACACTTCGGACCCCGAATCCGATTTCCCGTCGATGAACTTCCGAACCTCGTCCGCGACGCGGCTAAATCTATCCCGGAATGGTGCCGTGGCAGGACGTCGTGGTTGTGCTGACGCTCGAAATCCGTCGTTCACCCCTGCGATTCGGGGCCCCTCTGGATGACGATTCCACCGCAGTCCCCTATTCGACGGTACGCGATATTTTTGTCCTAACGCTCTGAAACGTCCGAATATTGGTGTTTCGACGAATCGATACAGGTATATCCCCGAGGATGATATCGGCTGAAAACGACCGTTCCCCGGTCGTGGTACCGTGACGGAACAGACAGACTACCTCGACGACAGAATCGCGGACGCAATTCTCAACGGCTCGCCCTACGAGCGACTGCGCGTCCGACGGAACAGCCTCTTCGACCAATCAATCCCGACGAAACTCGCCTGGCAGAGCGCCCTGCTGCTCGTGCTGGCCCTCATCGCACCGATAACGCTCAGCTACTCCGACTCGGTTGCGGCGCTGTTTCCGGGTGGTGCTCCACTGACGGCATCGCCGATCATCCTGATGCCGGGTGCGCTCGTCCTCCTCCTCGAACTCGGAGCGGCGGCCGGACACGTCGCCGTCGCCGCGACGATACTCTCCGGCGAGGAGGACCTGAGCACGCGCCGGATGCAACAGCTCCTGAGTGTCGAGGAGATAGCGTCGTTTTATGGCTTGATCGGTGGCACTCTCCTGCTCGTCATCACGTTGGCGGTGTTCCTCCTGGGCTACAACGGCGTGGAGACGATCCACCAGTACACGACGGCGGCCGGACGAAGTCCCTTTGACGCGTCGGGAACCGGCCTGAGCGTATTGGCCGTCTCGGCCACCTCGGTCACGATGAGCGCCGTCCTCTTCGTCACCAGTCGGTTGCTCGCCCGACGACTGTAACACACGTCGGGACCGAAGATTTAGGCATTCCCGAATAGTAGCAGTATCGGGGAGTCGAGATGGGGAATGACTCCGAAGACGTTCTGTACGAAATTTTGTTAGATACGTCGCTGGACGACGACGTGTATCGAGCACTGTCGAGTACGCCTCGACGATATACGCTGTACACGCTCTTGGAGTGGGACCGAATCTCGCTGGACGAACTGGCCGACGTGCTTACGGGGTGGCTGTACGCGAGCGAATATCGGATGGCGACGGCCGAGGACCGCGAACAGTTGCTGGCCGAACTCCGGCGACAACACATCCGTATGCTACGCAAGTCGGGGCTCGTCGACTACGATCCACGTGAAGAACTGCTCGTCAGGTCCGAATTCTCCCCATCGGTCGTCCGGCTACTCCATTGGGCGCTGGCACACGAGTATGAGAATTGAGTGGAGACGAAGGAGTGGAATCACTGATGAACTTCCGGGAAGCCATCGACGCGGTCGAGCGGGAACGAAAGACGCTCGTAGTGTACGGTGGCGACTCGAATACGGACCTCGCGGCGCAGTTCGAGACGAAAAACGTCACGGTGAAGTACAAACGGCTTCGGAGCGTCGGACCGAACGAATTCCTCGTCATCCGGGACGAAGACGGTTTTCAGGGAGCGATCGGGTTGACCGCGCTTCAGGAATTCCTCACCCCGCCGGTTCTCGTCCCGTGGAGCGATGATTTCGATCCGTCCTCGTTCCGCGACCTGCGAACTCTTCTCGATGAAACCCTGTTCACGTCGTTCGACCGACGGCAGATGTTGTCGACCAGCCGCGAAATCGAGGACCGCGCGTGGCGTATCGCCGTCGGTTCCTTACACGTCGGATTTCAGGCGTTCTCGGCATTTCAGGACCAGATGGACCTCTATCGACGACTCGCGTCCGAGACGAATCTGGATATCCACATTTACGGACGGGCGGACTGGCAACCGCCTCGAATTCCCAACACGACGTTTTGTGCGAGAACTTCGGGAGAGATCGGACGGGTGTGGTTCCTCGTCTACGACGGTGGCGGTGACGACGACCAGAAATGCGCGTTGGTCGCCGAGGAACGTGACGACGGTGAATTCTTCGGATTCTGGACGTACAACCCGACGACGGTGGACGAGTTGCTCGACCACCTCGTGGAAACCTACGGTTGACGAAGCTCACTCGTCGGTTGCGATCACCGCTACACGTATCGCGCCGAGGACTCCTAACGGGGCGAAGATAGACACTCCGAGAACCGTCCCGAGCGCGACGTGGAGTTCGGGTCCACCGTACGAGGCGAGCGAGTCGAGCATCGGAACGCTCCCAACCCAGTACTGGAGCGTCCCGATGATTCCCGCAAAGACGACGACCGACAGGGTGTTCCCGGCGATCGAGCCGTAACTCCGCCGAACCGCCGTACCCATCGACCTCCCGCGAACCAGCAACACCGGGACGGCGAACAGTCGGGCCGAGACGAACGCGACGAGGAGTACGCCGACGAGCAGGACGACGAAGCCGAGCATCGTTCCTATCGCGCCGACCGCCCAGACGAGACCGGACAGACAACATTGGAAGACGACGAGCGACGCGACGCTTCGAACGGAGACTGAATCACCATCGAACGGGTCACGAGGGCGGCAACCGCGGTTGCGATCGCTATCTGGGTGACGATCCAGATGGCGGCGACCTCCGCCATGATCGGGAGCCGAAGCCCCAAAATCGCGCCGACCGGTCGGGTAACGAGGGAGGAGTCACCGGGATATAACAGCACGACGAAATGGGCGAGTCCCGTCCGAGCGACGGTGGCGACCTGTGTCGCTACCGGGTCACGGAGTCGGGCGACGTTACAGGCGGCGAGCACGATGCTCGTCACCAGAAACGGCACGGCGAGCGAGGGACGCGAGCGGATGTCCCGTAGGACACCCACGAGCAATCCGAAGGCCGTGATGGAGTCGTCGGGCGGCGAATCGGAACCGACGCGATCGATCTCGGAGCCGCGGATTCGCTTGTCTCGGCTCATCGGGACGCCTCCAATGCGTACAGTTCGAACCCGTCCGTGAAGACGACCATCCCGGCACCGACTGCCGGTGGTGACGGAGCTTTTTCGGTCTCGGATTTCCACCGTTCGTCTCCAGTCTTCGCGTCGAGTGCGAGGAGGGCTCGCGAATCGGGGACGTAGACCGTGTCGCCCGCGACGACGGGCGTTCGTTTGTACTCGCCAACCGACTTCTCCCATCGAGTCGTTCCCGAGCGTGGGTCAAGCGCGAGGAGGTGGTCCTCGTCGTCCCGTGTGATCTGGACGTACACCGTCTCGTCGGTGACGGTCGGTGTTCCCTGTATCCTCGCGTACTTTCCGTCGCCGGTGAGGTGACGGAGCCACCGACGCTTCCCGGTCTTCCTGTCGAAGGCGATGGCGTAGTCGTCACGCGTCCCGTACACGCCGTGGTCGGCGGCGGTCACGTACCCCCACGTGAGCACCTCTTTGAACGGTTGTCGTCGCCAGCGAACGTCCCCTGTTTCGGCGTCGAGCGCGGTGAATTCGTTGACCCACGTCGCGATGTAGACGACGCCGTCGTAGACGGAAACTCGTGAGGACAGGCCGTCAGACCGATAGCGCCACCGTTCCCGTCCGTCACTCGGGTCGAGCGCGCGCACGCTACTCTCGACACCTGTATCGTGTGGAACGAAGACGTGTCCATCGGCGATGACCGGCGAGACGGCGTCACCACTCGGTAACAACGACTGAATGAACGACGACTTCGGGTTGGGCGTCCGCCAGCGATAGCGGAGGTCACCGCGCGGGCCGGTGCCCGGGTTGACGCCACAAACCCGACGCCCGTCGTTCGAAACGACCGTCTCGTTGCGGTATGAAGTCTCCGTTGCGATGGCTGGCGTCACCCCGAACGGCTGTCGCCGATGGGTTTGCGTCGTTCCGTCCGTCGCATCGACGGTGAGGAAACTCCCGGCCGTGCTGTAGACGGTCCCGTCGTAGATGAGCGGCGTCGGCGAACGTCCTGTCACGTTCGGAAGCTTCCGTTTCCACCGAACCGCGGGTTTCGCTCGGAGCGAGAGGCCGTCCGGTTTGTATGCCGCGCCCGCCGAATCGTAGCCGACGAGCGGCCAATCGTCCGCGGAAACCGGTCGGGAAGCGGCGGGGTACAGCGCGCTACACCCACCGAGGGTGCCAAAAATGGCAGTCGAAGTGAGGCCGAGAAATCGTCGACGGGTGGGCGAGGGAGGTCGCTTTCGGGGAGGGCTGTCGTTTGGAGGGCGGGGATCAGTCACTGTGCGTCAGATTTCTAGGTGAAATAAAAAGTATTTTCATTGTCGACAGGTCCGTTCGGTATATCAGTCCATTTAACCATCTTCACCGGGTTTGGTCGGTAGCGAATGAGCTATCGAGACGCGATCATGGCGGCCAAGTACGCCGGGGGGGCAAACGAACAGGCGACGGCGCTTCATCAGCGACGACTCGAAGCGGTCGTGAACGGGGAAGGCTACTTCGACTTCGACGCGCCACGGGGTATCGTCGTTCACGTCGTCCCGACCGGCGTGTACGACGACGGCTACGCGATCGACCTCGGCGAGCACAGCGTGTTACCCGAGGCCGATCCCATGTGGCCGAAACAGCTTCCCATACTCGGGCGGGACGGTGCGCGCGGTTCGTGGACCGCCGACGGATTCGGGGCAGTCGTCCCGTCGGATGAACGGGACGGCTGTGCCGGGTATGCACATCTCTTCTCGAACGGTGTCGTCGAATCCGTTGCCGCGATTCCGTTCGAGGAATCCCGGACGGAACCGCCACGAATCGACGGACGCGCGCTCGAACTCGACCTGACACGGAGCGTCCGGCGGTACCTTCGCGTGCTCGCGTACCACCAGCGGACGGCCCCGATTTACGTCACGCTCACGATGTACGGCGTCGATGGCTGTCTGCTCGACACCGGTGTGGTCGAGTCGAGCGACGACGCGCGCCCGATTCGAGAGCCGATGCTCGCACCGTTCCCCGTCACGCTCGACAACTTCGATGCCGACGTTCGAACCCAACTCGCGCCCCCCCCTCGACGCACTCTGGCGGGGTGCGGGCTATCCGAAATCACCCTTCTTCGATTCCGGCGTATGGGAGCTTCGGTCGGTGTTCGATGACGATGACTGAACGGCGGCCGTCATCCAACTTTTACGACAGGATTACTCCATCGTATTCCGACGATGGCGATCAGTACCAGTCCGGGATGCTTCCGATTCGTATCCGTCTTCGACGGATCGATTCACCCTCACGCACACCATACAGTGTGGTGTGGAATTCGCATCAACTGTCCGGTCTTTAAATACTCTCGACGGAATGAAATACAATACGATTGATCGTTTTTGCTCAACCTTCTCACTGTGATCGACCGACCGAAATAATATCATAAAATTGCCAATAGGGGTTGGTATCCGGAGTAGTACTCGTGAACTGTTGGCGAGTTGTCGCTCGATTTTAGTTATAATCTTTCCCGAATTTATTTTGAAGCATCACCTCCGTAGGCAATGATTACCGCTTCCGATAGTTCGTTTCAGGCACCCAATAACAATGGTTGGCTCAGTAAAAAATATTCGACAGTTGCTCACATGTCCGCGGACTGCGGACGAGCGGCGACCCCCATCAACAAATCACAAAAAGTATGACGAAAAAAAGCACGATACCCGATTCGATCAAGCGACGACGGCTTCTGCAAGGTCTCGGTGCAACCGGCATCGCGGCGCTGGCTGGATGTTCAGGGAATCAAGATAACTCTGGCGGTGGCGGCAATAATTCGGGCGGCGGAGCCAACACCAGCGGGACGCTGAAACTCGCGCAGGTGAAAAGCCCGCTGGAGTTCGACCCCATCGTCCTCAACGACGTTCCTTCCGCACAGGTATCAGACCGCGTCTTCGAGGGTCTGTACACGTACGACTCCGGAATCAACGTCGTTCCGAAGATGGCGACGGGCAAGCCGGAGGTCAAGAACGGCGGCAAGACGTACATCGTCGAGTACCAGAAGGGGATCAAGTTCCAGAACGGCGACTCATTGACCGCCGAGGACATCGCATACTCCTTCACGGCACCCGTCAAGGAGGAGACCGAGAACGCGTCCACGTTCACGATGATCGACTCGGTTTCGAAGGCGGGCAAACGGAAGGTCAAGTTCGATTTGAAATACCCATACGGGCCGTTCATGAACGTCCTGACGTCCTCCGTCGTCCCGAAGTCGGTTCGGGAGAAGGACAAAAAGAAATTCAACAAGAAGAATCCGATCGGCACCGGACCGTTCAAATTCGATGACTGGCAGGAAGGCAACTACGTCAAGATTTCCCGGTGGGACGACTACTGGGGGAAGCCGAAACCGAACCTCGCAAACGTGAAAATGGTTCCCGTCGAGGAACCGACGACCCGGTTGACGAGCCTTCAAACAGGCGAAAACGACATCATCGAGGAAATCCCGCCGAAGCTCTGGAAACAGGTCCAGAACATGAGCGATACGTCCATCGAGTCGAAGATCGGGATGGGCTACTTCTATCTCGCCTTCAACTGCAAGAACGGGCCGACGACGGACCCGAAGGTACGGGAAGCCATCGACTACTGCTTCGACATGGACCAAGCGGTCTCGAACTTCGTCGAACCGAGCGGGGTCCGACAGTACAGTCCGCTACCGGAACAGATTTCGAAGAAGTGGGGCTTCCCGCTCGACAAGTGGAAGAAGATTCCACACGACAAGAACATCGACAAGGCGAAGGAGTTGCTCAAGAATTCGGACAACGTTCCGGACAACTGGAACGCCAAAATCATCGTTCCCCCGGACGACAAACGCCAACAGTTGGGCGTCACCGTCGCCAACGGACTGAAAGAGGCGGGGTACAACGCCAACGTCCAGCGGCTCGATTGGGGTGCGTTCCTCAACAAGTTCGTCACCGGCAAGACGAGCGACTACAACATGTACACCCTCGGCTGGTCGGGCGGCCCTGACCCCGACGACTTCCTCTATTACTTCTTCACGAAGTCCGCCCACGGGACGAACGACGGGACCTACTACAACAAGGTCAACAAGCAGATCGTCGAGGCGCGGAAGTCGTCTGACCACGCCAAACGGAAGAAGCTGTACACCGAGGCCATCAACAAGGTGCTCCACGACCGGGCACACCTTCCGGCGTACAACCTGAAGAACAGTTTCGGGGTGAAAAACAAGGTGAACGGGTTCGAACCGCATCCGGTGTTGAGCTTCGTCCTCGCGACGCAGTACACCAACGCTTCCATCGGGAAGCAGTAACGCGACACCCCCTTTCGATACGATTCAACGACAATACACATGGGAATCCTTCGCTATACGATTCGACGCTTACTACAGGCCATTCCGGTACTGCTCGGCATCGTGACGATCACGTTCCTTTTGACGAACGCGATTCCGGGCGACCCCGTTCAGATCATGCTCGGACCGTCACCGAGCGCCGAGATGGTAAACCAGATACGCGCGCAGTACGGATTGAACCAGCCGCTTCCGGTGCGATACGTACACTACCTCACCTCCGTCGCACAGGGCAACCTCGGCGAGAGCATCTACTACCGGACTCCGGTCACGACGAAGATCATGCAGCGGCTTCCGGTGACGCTCCTGCTCATGCTGTCGAGCTTCACCTTCGCGCTCGTCGTGGCGATTCCACTCGGTATCATCTCCGCGAAACGGCGCAACAAGCCGACCGACCACGTCACGCGCATCGTTGCGCTCATCGGCGTCAGCACGCCCGACTTCTGGATCGGCCTGATGCTCATCATCGTCTTCGCCTACTACCTCGGTTGGTTCCCGGCAACGGGGCTGGTCGAACCATGGCAGAAACCGAGCGCGGTCGAGGGTGCGTCTACGCAACTCGGCGTCTTTTGGCAGACATTCATGCATCTGTTGCTCCCGGCGATAACGCTCGGCACGCTCCAGATGGCCGCAATCATGCGTATCGAGCGTTCTTCGATGCTCGAAGTGCTCCAGCAGGAGTACGTGAAGCTGGCGCGCGCCTACGGCGTCGCGGAACGAAAGATCGTCCGAAAACACGCGTTTCGGAACGCCCAACTGCCGGTCATCACGGTCGTCGGGTTGCAACTCACCGCCGCGCTCGGCGGGGCGGTGCTGACCGAGACGGTGTTCAACATCAACGGAATGGGACGGCTCATCATCACGGCAATCAACAATCAGGACTACCCGCTGGTCATGGGAACGACGATCTTCTTCGGCCTGACGTTCGTCGTCGGCGTCGTCATTACCGACATTTCCTACGCGTACATCGACCCGCGAGTGAGTTACGACGAGGTGGACTGAAATGGGAACTGGAGAAGCAAATTCGACGGACGTTCGAAACGCCAACGCGACTGACCGAGGGGAAGCGAAAGTCGAGGCCAACGTCGGATGGCGCTATGCGCTCGAACAGGTCCGACGGGACACCACCGCGAGGATCGGCCTCTACATCATCGGGTTCATCGTCGTCCTCGCGGTGTTCGCGTGGATCGACGCGAAGCTGTTCGACTACGCCATCGTGAGCAGCTTCTGGCACAACCCGGTGAACGATCCGACGAACGCCAAGATCCTGCGCCCTCCGGCGATGACGAGCAACACGTTCGGGAAGGGGCTGTGGGAGTACCCGCTCGGGACGGACCACCGCGGACGGGACATCCTCGTTCGACTCGTCTACGGTTCGCGCATCGCCATGCAGGTCGGCATCATCTCGACCGGTTTCGGACTCATCTGCGGGACGATACTCGGCGCGGTCGCAGGCTACCACGGCGGATGGATCGACGACGTACTGATGCGGCTGGCTGAAACGCTGTACGCGATTCCGTTCCTCGTGTTGGTCATCGCGTTCATGGCCGCGTTCGGCCGCGACCTGACCTTCGCGATGATCGGTGTCGGCATCACCACGATTCCCGTCTTCGCCCGCCTCATCCGTTCGCGGGTCGTGAGTGTGCGCGAGGAAGAGTACATCGAAGCGGCGAGAGCGGCGGGAGTGCGCGACCGGAACATCATCCTGCGTCACGTCATCCCGAACAGCTTCGCACCGGTTCTCGTCCAAGCCACGTTGCAGGTCGGCATCAGCATCCTCATCGTCGCTGGCCTCTCGTTCCTCGGGTTCGGGGCACAGCCACCGACGCCCTCGTGGGGCCAGATGTTGAGCCAGTCGCGCGGGTACATGCTACCCGACCCGTGGTTCAGCCTCTGGCCGGGACTGGCCATCCTCGTCACCGTGATGGGGTTCAACCTGCTCGGCGACGGCCTGCGGGACGCACTCGATCCGCGAATCAACAACTGACGGAGACGAAAATGACTGATACACTGTTACACATCGATAACCTGAAGACACAGTTCTTCACCGAGGAAGGCGTCGTCCGTGCGGTGGACGGCATCTCCTTCGACGTAAAGGAGGGCGAAATCGTCGGTCTCGTAGGCGAATCCGGGGCCGGGAAGAGCGTCGCCGCACAGAGCATCCTCCGACTAGTGGAATCGCCGGGCGAAATCGTCGGCGGGGAAGTCCGCTTCCGGGACGAACTGCTGTTCGGCGTCGAGGAGGGACCGGATGGAGAGATGCGGGAACGCGAGGAGATGCTGTCGAACGAAGAGATGCGGAAGCGGATTCGCGGCACCGAAATCGCCATCATCTTCCAGGACCCGATGGAGAGCCTGAATCCCG